>NZ_JBHSBQ010000013.1:0-208886 GCF_042650665.1 Microvirga sp. GCM10011540
ACGGCCAGACCGTGGCCGGGTTCCAGCAGAAGCGGGCGCAGGAGAAGGGGCTCAACCTGGTCGAGACGCTGCCGTACTCGGCCAAGTCGGTGGACCTGACGCCGGTGATCCTGCGGCTGAAGTCGGCCGGTGTCGACGTGGTGCTGCAGACCTCGTACCAGAACGACACGGTGCTGTTCTTCCGCCAGATGAAGGACCAGGGCTTCAAGCCCAAGGCAGCCATCGGCGCCGGTGGCGGTTACTCGCTGCTGGATACGGTGAAAGCGGTCGGTCCTGAGAACATGGAAGGGGCGCTGAACGTGGACTTCACCCAGTACCGCACCAATCCGGCGGCGGCCCCGGGGATCGACGCGTTCGAGAAGAAGTACCAGGCCAAGTACGGCACGCCGCCGCGCTCGGGCCACAGCCTGGCGAACTACATGGGCGCGAACGTGTTCCTGGACGCCATGGCCTCGGCCAAGGACCTGTCGGCGGATGCGATCCGCGAGGCGGTGATGAAGGTGGACGTGCCGGAAGGGACGACGCCGACCGGCTGGGGCGCCAAGTTCAACGAGCAGGGCCAGAACACGCGGGTGAGCCCGTTCCTGATGCAGTGGCAGGGGGGCGAGCTTGTGACGGTGTTCCCGGAGAAGGCGGCCGTGGCCAAGCTGAAGACGGGCGTGGGCGCGAACTGATCCCGTCCTGACCTTTGCCGGCCTCCGCCGCGCATCGCCGCGGAGGCCGGTACTTCTCCCCATCAATGCCCCAGGGCACGCGGACAGCGCATGATGATGTTCGCCGCACCGGCGGTTTCGAGACCTGTCTGCCGCTCGAAAGCCACCCGTGAACCGAAATCGGCAGTCATGAGAACAGCCAGACAACAGGGGTGAAAACGCCATGGCGGTCATCAACTATATCACCACGATCCAGTTCGATTTCGGTGCCGTCGGCCTCCTCCCGCAGGAATGCGAGCGGGTCGGGATCTCCCGGCCGCTGGTGGTCACGGATGCCGGCGTCAGGGCTGCCGGATTGCTCGACCGCGTCCTGGCGAAACTCGGCAACTCGATCCCGTTTCAGGTGTACGACCAGACGCCTCCCAATCCGACCGAGAGTGCGGCGCGTGATGCGACCGCGATGTACAAGGAGCATGATTGCGACGGGGTGATCGCGGTCGGAGGCGGTTCCCCGATCGATCTGGCAAAGGCCGTTGCCCTTTCCGCGACCCACGAAGGACCATTGCGGACCTATGCGGCGGTCGAAGGCGGCACGGCACGCATCACGCCGAAGGTCGCGCCCGTCATCGCCGTCCCGACGACCGCAGGAACCGGCAGTGAGGTCGGCCGCGGCTCCATGATGATTCTCGACGACGGCCGCAAGACCGGTCTGCTTTCTCCGCACCTCGTGCCGAAATCGGCGATCTGCGATCCCGAGCTGACCTTCGGCCTGCCGCCGCACCTGACCGCAGCGACAGGCATGGACGCCATTTCCCACTGTATCGAGACTTTTCTCGCGCCTGCCTTCAATCCGCCTGCCGACGGGATCGTCCTGGACGGGCTGGAGCGGGGATGGCGCTACATCGCTCAAGCCACGCATAAGCCGGACAATCGCGAGGCGCGTCTCAACATGATGAGCGCGGCCATGCAGGGAGCCATGGCGTTCCAGAAGGGGCTCGGCTGCGTCCACAGCCTCAGCCACTCCATCGGCGCTCTCAATCCGCGCCTGCACCACGGAACCCTGAATGCCGTGCTGCTCCCGGCCGTGATCGAGTTCAACGCATCGGCTCCCACCGTCGTCGCGGACCGGCGGATGGAGCGCATCGCAAGAGCGATGGGGTTGGAGGGCGCGGCGGCCGTCACGCCGGCGATCCGGGACATGACGAAGCGCTTGGGTCTTCCGTCCGGCCTGCGTGAGCTCGACATCACGCCCTCCATGTTCCCGCAGATCGTCGACGGCGCCCTCAAGGACCACACGCACAAGACCAACCCGCGCGAGGCGACGGCTTCAGACTACGAGGCGATGCTGACCGCCTCCCTCTAGATCCGTCAAAGGCCGGGGCGGCAGAAGCATTGCCCCGGCCCAATCCAGCACGACCGGGTCAGAGGATCATGCGGCTCCCCCGCGTGCTTTTCGTTTAGGGGTACTGCAAGAACTTTTCCGGAGAATACTTGCTGCGCATAGATCTACGTATTTTTAGAGTAGTCTCATCTGAGTATTGCCGATACCTCTTTTTGGACGTTGGATAACGCAACATCCATATGCCTCTAGCTAATGGTGCAAGGCTTCCTGGCTCATCGTGTGAGCAAGGAGGGCATGAAACGCACATGGTGAGGCGCGCATGGCCACGATTACTCTGACTTATGCCGAGTATACCGCTGCGGCAAAACCGTTCTCGGCGGAAGACGAAGTCATTCTTGCGGATGCCGGCCAGAACATCGACGGCCTGACCCTGGCGCAGCTTGCTGAACTCGGCGCCAACGGTGTCGATGTCATCGACGCCACGAACGACTCGATGTTCCTGTCGACGTCGCAGTACGAAGCCCTGGTTGCAGTGAGGCTTACGGCAGCCGACACCATCGTTCTGGCCGATACCGGCGCCGAACTCGGCACTGGCACCATCGAGCAGATTTCCGGCCTTCTTGCCAGGAACGTCGACCGGATCGACGTTGCGGACAACGTTCTTCCGTTTTCCCTTGCACAGTTGAACGCTCTTCAAGTGCCGCTGTCCCCCAGCGACGTTGTCGTACTGACGGACCATGGCTCGACCATCGGCAGTCTCGCGCCGCACCAGTTCGGGGAGCTCGCCAGCCGAGGCGTCGTCGGCTTCGACGCCACGAACAATGCGATCTCCTTCACCGAGGCGCAGTTCGCCTCCTTGGGGGCGATGACGCTCTCCTGGGGCGACGTCATCACGAGGGCAGGAACGCCGGGCTCCGATACGATAGTCGGCACGGCCTTCAACGACATTCTCGATGGTGGCAGCGGAAACGATACCCTTTGGAGCGGAGTCGGTGCCCACTCCCTGAAGGGCGGAAAAGGAAACGACCGCCTCAATGACGGTGCTGATAACGACAAGCTCTATGGCGGACACGGCAAGGATGTCATGTCCGGCGGCAAGGGGAAGGACGCCTTCGTCTTCGATAGGAAGCCGAACAAGAAAACGAATCTCGATACGATCAAAAGTTACAACGTGCGCGACGATAGCGTTTATCTTGACAACGCGGTCTTCAAGAAACTCGGGAAAGGCTCCGAGACGAAACCAGGCAAGTTGAAATCCGCATTCTTCACTGTCGGCAGCGAGGCCAAGGACAAGAACGACTACCTGTTCTACAACAAGAAGAACGGAATCTTTTACTACGATGCCGACGGTTCCGGCTCGGGACGAGCTGTCGAGATTGCAAAGCTCGACAAGAACCTCAAGATGAGCGCCAAGGAGTTCTTCATCGTCTGACCGCCGGGTGCTCTTCCTCCGTTGAGGACGGGCCCCCATCCCAATTGGAAAAGGCCTGCGCTTCGACCAAGCGCAGGCCTTTCTTCTCGACGACCCTGAAGGCAGGGATCCGGCTCCTCAGCCTAAGCCGCTACAGGAGCTCCGACCGATCCTTCGAGACCGACCGCATAGAGCAGGGCCTCAGATCCTTCGACGAGGTCGTCCTGCTGCGCATCGGCATGCTCGCCGCGAAGCAGCGCAATGGCCTCGCGAGCATAGCGCCGAAACTCCTCTTTCAGGATTTCGGGCTCGCGGTCCCAAGAGTGTGCATCATCCTGCGCATCGTAGAACGCACGCGCCACATGCTCGATTGCTGTGTCCATTTCTGCCCCACGTCAGTAATTGATTACTGTTCGAGTTTGCGATGCGAGCGTTTAAGAAGGCTTACTTACTTGTGTGCTTCGCATCAACTTTGCTGTTGCAAGCTTTAGGTTCGCGTCGTGGAGATTCGCAACTTCTCGAAAGGATTATCTCCAAAGGATTAGGGCGCAGGGGATGTGAAGGATGACTTCCGACCACCCGGACGTGCGCGCGGGGCGGTTGAGAAATCCTCTGGCAGGCAACCTCTCATGTCAATCCATTGACACAAAGGGCGGAACCAGGGCGGTTCCGGCTCGGTTGTTGCTCCACGACGCCTGGATGCACCTCTGGAGTAGGCCATGTCTTCGGAATCGCGACAGCCGCCTGTGATCGTTCTCGTCGAGGAGGAGACGACCCAGCGGGAGGCGGTGGCTCGGTACCTCGAAGGAGCCGGCTTCGCGGTGATCGAGGCTGAGACCACCGATGTCGCCATGGCTCTCCTCGACGAGCGCTCCGACATCCGTGGAGTTGTCACGGATGCGCATGTTCCCGGAAATGTCGATGGATTCGAGCTGGCTGAGCTGGTTCGCAAACGGTGGCCGACCGTGGCGGTGGTGATGATGTCGGGGCACTCCGATGCAACATCCGGTCCTGTTCCGGAAGGAGGCGAGTTCATCTCCAAGCCCTACCTGCTCAGCCATCTTGCGCCCACACTCGACCGGCTGGTGGGGAGGTCGCCGTGAGTCACGTGGTCCTCCTGGGAGATTCCATCTTCGACAACGCGGCCTATGTGCGCCGTGGAGAGCCCGATGTCGTCGCGCAAGTCCGCACCAAGCTTCCGCGGGACTGGCAGGCAACCCTGTGTGCGGTGGATGGCGCCGTGACCCGTGATGTCGACCATCAGCTCCGCAACGTTCCTGAAAGCGCTAGCCACCTCGTCGTCAGTGCGGGCGGGAACGATGGACTGCGCAACATAGGGGTTCTCCGGGAGGGCGCGCGTTCGGTCGCCGAGGCCATGGGGAGGCTCGCGGATGTGCGGGACGAGTTCGCCCGCGTTTATCGTGACATGGTGGACAAGGTCGCGGAGCGGCGGCTGCCGGTTGCGCTGTGCACTATCTACGATGCGCGCTTTCCCGATCCGCAGGAGCAGCGCCTCGTGGTGACCGGCCTGGCACTCTTCAACGATTGCATCATGCGTGAGGCCTTCGGGAGGCGATTGCCGCTGATCGACCTGCGCCTGCTCTGCAACGAGCCTGACGACTACGCCAACCCTATCGAGCCTTCCGCGAGAGGCGGGGACAAGATCGCTTCTGCGATAGCCCAGGTGGTGGCCGGGAACAGCATTCTTCCACGATCGCAGGTATTTGCCCACTGAACCGCCACAAGTCGGTCCGGCCTCCTGCGAGGATGCCGTTCACGGAACCTGTCGTTCAGTCCGGATCGCGGATGTCCCTGGGCTGATGGAGCGGGTTTACGGGCGTGGATATTTCCGCCGTCAGCTTGGGGAGTTCCTTCGTCATCCAAGCGACCATCTCGTCCTGCGTCTTCAGATGGTCGGGCATGGGGATGTAGGACTCATAGGATTCGTAGATTCCGACCTGGTCACGAACGCCTGTGATCGGATCGAGGCCGCTGTCCATCTCCGGCGTCACGGCGGCATCTCCGACCCAGAGGATCAGCAGCCAGATCGCTGTGAAGAACCCGGCGACGGGCATCAACAGGGCTATCGTCAAATCCGCAATCAACATCCATCCCCTGAAGGCAGCCGCACCCATTACGGAGGTGGACTAAGCCTTTTGTAAGGTACGGCCTTAGGTGAGGATCGTAGCACGAAGGGCAGGGGGCGACAAAAAAGAAGCGCCCGTGAAGGCGCTGAAGATCCCGACTCGGCCGGGCCTGGGGGCGGAACAGCCGAACCGGAAAGCGAAAAGGAAGCGAGTTTGAATGCCTGCCGTGTCGACTCAGGCGGCAATCGTTTGATGACGCTGCTGCCCCTGAAGCTGCTCGAGCAGTTTGACGTAAGGTTCGCGCTTCGCATGGTGCCGTGACAAGATCACTGCCTGGATGGGCTTCTTCAAGTCATGCGGAACGCGACTCTGGTTCAATTTAAGCAAGTCGGATTCGTACTGCAGGTCAATATTCGTCAAAGTGCGCGCTACCCACAGAATCTTCAGGTCCGTTTCTGACAGAAACCCCTTGCGTCCTGCGCTTTGCTTGCCAGAGTGGAGAGGATTGTCTTGGTTGCTGCGCATTGTTCCCTCCGGATCATGGAATCCGTTGAAGAAACATACCTTTCCGATCAGTTAAGGTGCAACGAGCATTCCCTAACAATAGGTGTTAGTGTGAAGCTTGCTCCGTGAGTACCTCTTTCGGTGTAGTGCCGGCTCATCTGCAAAAGTCGAGGAGTTGGAGCCCTGTCCGACGTCAAGACATCTTGCAGCCAAGATTACCGATAAAGCTGAAGGTTCGAAGTCCAGGAGCCCGGTATGCGTAATCTTGGTCTGTCGCTTGCCATGGTCGTCGCGGCCATCGTGCTGATCCCGTTCCTGATCTTCTTGGCCCATGCGCTGAGCGTGCTTGTTTCCGCCTTGGTGGGTTCATGAGCCGCGTTCCGCGTCAGGACGTGTTCCGGTCTCGCCTCCGGCGGTGTGGCAGAATTGCGCCAGGGTCGTTGAATCGCCCATCGCGACCACCCACCGCATAGGTTGCGGTTTTATTCGCCTGTAGCCCTGCACTCCATCAATGAACAAGCATGCAGGGTAGGGGAATGGAGGGGGTACTGGTCGCTTATCTCGGCGTCGTGATCGCAGTGCTGGCGCTTTCGACGGGGATCAAGGAAGACGAGGGTGTTGGTTTGCGGCACATCCTCATTGCGGCCTTCGGGTGGCCTTTGCTTGCCCCCGTTCTGGCCTGGAGAGCTTGGGCAGCACGCTAGAGAGCGGCGCGGGACGGTGCTCTCAGGTCTTCATAATCGGTTAAAATTATTGAGTTGATCGAAGGACGAACGAGGCCGAGAGTGATCATCGGCCGACGGCATTGGTCCTCCCTGAAAGAAACTGAGGCTCCCATGGGGAGCCTCTTTTGTGGGGACGACAGACGGCTGGCGAGGCATTCATCCTCCCAGGGTCTGATCCTGCTTCTTGAACCAGTTGAGCGCCTGATCGAAATGGTGCGGCTTGAAGTCCGGCCAGTAGTCGTCCACGACGTAGAAATCGGCATAAACCGACTGCACCGGAAGGAAGCCGCTCAATCGTCGCCCGCCGCCCCACCGTACGATCAGGTCGAGCCGGGAGACCTCCTCCGAACGGATGCCGCCTTCCTTCAGTCCGGCGAGATCCCACTCCCAATCGTAGTTGATCAGCAGATTGACCTTGGTTCCGCTCCCCTCCCGCGTCCGAAAACACCGCAGCTCATCGGGAAAAAGCGGCGACCTGTCGTGCCCGACAACCAGCAGGGCAGCGCCGCGGCTGGCAACTTCCTGGGCAAACGAAACGCAGGCTGCACGAAATTCCTGGATCTGCGGGGAGGGGCGTTTCGTGTTGTCCTGGGTGAAGCCGTAAATCGAGATCTCCGGAATCCCGAGCTTCCTGCACATCTCGAACAGGACCAGGCCCGGATCGACCCCGAAGCGGTAGCCTTGATCCTTGGTCAGCCCGCGGTCGACGGCCCAGCGCCGGTTGCCATCGGGAATGAAACCAACATGTTTCGGCAGTGATCCTTTAGCCATGGCGGATTGTGAGACCATCCTGCGGTTCAAAAAATAACCTGGGTTATTCTTGCCTCGAAGGTAAGTCACTCGAAAGAGTGATAACCCGCAGGATCTGGGCCGCCCGCTCCAGAGGCAAATGCTCCGGTCGCAACCATTAGCAACTTTTCGCCGGCGTCGTGCTGCTAACTTGTCAGAGGAGCGGTTGGAGGAGATACGATCCGGCTACCGCGCCTCGGCCGCTCGGCGCCTGCTCAGTTCGTCTATCGCTGCCTGGAGAGCGCAGCCAGAACACACATTCGTGAGGGCTGATCCCTCCCGCCACCGACCCGAGGAGGTCAACGGAGCTTTTTCTTCATTCGGGCGTTAGCCGGACGCCAAGGGATTATTGCGGGCAAACGCAAGGAATTGACATGATCCGCCGATCCCTTCCTTCGGCCCTGGTGTTTGGTGCCTTGGCCGCGTTCGCCTCCTCGCCGGTCTCTGCCCAGACGTCATGCGGCCCCCGAGATCAACTCGTGAAGGTACTGTCCGAGCAGTATAAGGAAAGCCCTGTGAGCATAGGCCTGGCGCAGCCGGGGCGTGTCGTGGAAGTTTTCGCCTCGTCCAGCGGAACGTGGTCGATGGTGATGACCATGCCGAACGGCACGGCCTGCATGATCGCGGCCGGCGAGAATTGGGAGATGCTGAGCAGGGTCAAAGGCACGGGCATCTGAAGCCTCGGTCTATCGGCTCGATTCCCTTGCCGAACCTCCAGCGGCCCAACGAGCGACCTTTCGATGAGCGGAGGCCGGGTGCTGTTCCGTTTCCGCCTCAATCCCGCAACCGCTTGTTCCCAGTGTCGCACAGATCGGCCCAGCTGGGGCCTACCGAAATCAGACCATCGTCCGATTAGACTTTATCCTCATTGCGTCGCAGGTCCGTTTGGAGGCAGGCCGCTCCTGGTGGAGCCCGTACGACCTGATAGCGGCGGGGGGAAAGGCGCTGGCTGAAATACTCCCGGCGATCCACTGTCCGACAGACAAAAAGCCAGAATGTCGCACGTCAGACCAAGGTCTGATAAAGATTAGACTATCGCGGTGCAAAGTGAAGCCTTCAGTTCGTATAGTTAACGCTTCCTTCGTGCCGTAAGGCCGCCGAGATTTTGATGATGTTACATCGAAATTTTGCGCAGAAACATCAGTGGCTAAGCTGAACCGGTATATGTCACTATGCGCTTTCGAGCGTAATTACCAAAACTCGGATTCATCTGAACGGTTTCTGCTCGCCGGGTTTTCTCACCGTTTGATAAGCCCGGCTGGAGCTGCCGATCCCCCACCTCATCAAGTCGCGAGGTGCCAGTTGGCATAGCCGCGAACGCTTGGCGCAACCAGCCTCATTCAGAGCGCCCGAGAGCAAGTGCGCGCGGAGCCGCTGAATCCACCCGATTTCTGGTTTCCAGAACCCCCAATCCGAGCTTTCCCAAATTAAGGCGACTCCAACTTTGACCAGGGAGGGCAGGGGGCGCCTACACTGACAATGCCGGCAAGAATGGCGGCACCGACTTTCGGCCGGGCGATGCGGTCGAGTTCGTCGGAAGTTCCCGTCGAGACACGACAAAGCGCTACGTCTGTACGCAGCGCTTTGTCGCTTGATGCGGACTTCCTCAGCGGCAGACGATCGTCGCGTTCGGGCAGTAAGCGTCGTACCGAGGAGACGGGCAATAGGTCCTCGCGAAGGACTCGTCCACCCGGCACGTCACGTGAACCCGATGGGGTCTGGACGGTATGCCTCCGCCTTCGTGAAGCACGGAATAGCCCAGCCCCTGAGTCGGGATCCGAACGGTGGCGCGCGGCAGCTGGGCGCTTTCCGGCTGGGTCAACACTTGCGCGTGTGCGCTGGAAGTGATCGTGCCGGCAGCAAGGGCCAGCGAAAGGAAGAGTGCAGCCTTCATCATACGCCTCATCTTTGCCGGTTCGATTGCGGCAAAGCTCTCTTGCACCAAACGGTCTGCACGGGGGTCAGGTTCGAGCCTGGCTGTTTCCGTGCGGGTCGAGACATGGTCTATCGGGCAGCGGGAACGACGATGAGAAAACCGCTCGACTGGGGATCGGGTATCTCCTCCGCCTCGAAACACGAGAAGTAATACTCCCCCGGAGCCGGTGTTCGCAGGAGAACTCTCGCCGTGCTCTGTGGCGCAACGGTAAAGCCGCCCTTCACCAGATCGACGACAAAGCCGGCCGATTCGATGTGCTGCGTCGCGGCGAAGAACTTGGGAGCCGCGAACGTGATGATCCGATCTGCGCGGTTGATGACCCGCAATTCGAGAGGGTCCCGTGCGGGCAGGCGTGCGCGGGGCGGGCCGCATTGCACATCGCCGTTGACGTAGTTCATCGTGATCTCCACCGGCGTGGCGACTTCGCCGCTCACGACGGGAGGGCTCGGTGTCTGGGCCGAAACCTCCGTGGCGGTCGCCGCCAGACCCGTCAGCAAAAACCCCGCTCCTGCGAGGAGCCGCATCGGGGATTTCCGGCCCATACTCTCGCTCGACATTATCCCTTACCTCTGTTCGCGCCGGAACACCGAAAGCCGGGCCGCTCGCACAGGTCTCGGCGGGCTCCGGCAGTGCCTGCTGGCTACGGATCAATCACCCTGCCGTGGATGGGTTGCGCGGCCAGGGCAGAGTCTCGGTTCGGTGGCGTACAATCGGCAGGCCCGTAACGGCCGCGGTCCGAGGGGCGGATGGAACCTGACGGGGAGGGGGAGGTTCATCCGTTGGAAATCGCTCCAGATAACGAAAGGGCAGACCGATGGCGGCTTGGGATCGTGCCGGTAGGGGGTATGGGACCCCGGACGAAGTGGACGAGTATCTCCGCAACGAGTACCGCGCCGAACAGGGAGCCTATCTGGAGAGGCGCCCCGCCTATGCGAGGTCCGCCGACAGGGACGACAGTCCCAGTTTCTGGGCGCCGCGGGTCGCGGCCGACTACTACGTCGAGGAAGGTTTTGCCCGGGGTGGAACCGGCGCGCTGTCCGACGAGCCGCTCTACCGCTCCGAAAGAGCCCCCGGATACGAGGACCGGATGCGGTCCGACGATCGGTGGAGGCGGGACGAACATTACCGGCAGCGCCCGTCGCGCCACCATGCTCGCTCCATCCATGACCAATGGGAGCAGGACCGCCGGGCCGGGCGAGGGCTTCTCCGGGCTTCGGAGAGTTTCTACGAGAACCTGGCAGGGGCCGTGGGCCTGGAGCCGGATGCCTCCGAGCGGCACCATCGCGGACGCGGTCCGCGCAACTACCGCCGGTCGGACGAGCGGATCCAGGACGACGTGAACCAGCGGCTGACGGACCACCCCTATCTCGATGCATCCGACATCGAGGTGCTCGTGCGAGACCAGGAAGTGACGCTGTCCGGTATGGTCCACAGCCGCCTCGACAAGCGTAGGGCGGAGGACATTGCCGAATCCGTCTCCGGGGTCGCCCATGTGCAGAACAACCTGCGCGTCCGTCCGGAAGGGAGTGCTCTTCGATGAGCGCCGCCAGAAGCAGGAGCGGCCGTGCCACGCTATTTCTTTGACACCTACGACGGCGAGCGCTTCTTCCGCGACGAAGAGGGGCTGGAACTCGACGGTCTTGAGGCCGCGAGGCGGGAAGCCCGGAGAGCCCTGCCGGACATGGCGAGCGACCATCTCCCTGAAGGCGATCAGCGTGTCTTCATCGTCAGCGTGAGGACGGAAGCAGGGCAGCCGGTGCTGCGGGTTGCGCTCTCCCTGGTGGTCGAGGATCTCTCCGAAGCACCGGCCGAGTCCTAGCGGGCGACGTTATCCGCTCCTGCGGAAGGAACATCCTCCTTCAGGGAGCGTTCACCCAGCGGCGAACTTGGCGGTTCGCAGGCGCAATGGAGAAAGTGCATGAGCAAGCTTGCAGCATTCGTCAGCTTCCTCTTTCTGGCTGTGTCGTCTGCGATGGCGCAGGTCCCGGCACCTGCCCCGGAGACCGTTCCCGCTGAGCCGGCAGCCGGGGGCATCGCCGATTACTGGTGGATCATCCTGCTGGTGATCATCGTCATAGCCGTGATCTGGTACTTCTCACGTCGCCGCAACCGGGTATAGCGGCCGCCCTCCGCATTGCGACATCCCAGGAATGTGCACGATCATCGGCGCTCATGCGCCGATGATCGTGCACGCCTGACGGGGAGGCCCGGCTCGGTCGGCCGTCGGCGGAGGCCCGCCGATGGTCGCGCCTACGGCTTTCTCGTGCGGGCGGCCATGAGCCGTTCCATGTTTCCCCGGAGGGTTTCCGCTGCCTTCTGACCTCGAATGGCGATGATGCCGCGCTCCTTGCGCTTCCCATCCTCGTCGGTGGAGCCGTTGAAGAAAGCGTCCCGCTCGGCCTTTGACATGGCGAGAACAGTGCGGGCCTCGCATTCGTGCTGCCATTCCTCCGACCAGGTGCTGACAGGCTGACCGGTGATCTCGGATATGGCGGTGGTGGCGCGGGAATAAGGGGGATTGGACATGGCCGTCTGATGCCACGAGTCGCGTTAACGAGTCGATTCCGCACTATTTGATAGCGTCGAAGATCTGGCCCGAGAACCAGTAGAGAAGCGTCAGCACGATGATGCCGATCAGCCACATGGGGCTCGTCGGTTCCTTCGGCGCGGGTGGTGCGGGTGTCGCGGCTCTCTCGAAGACGGGTTTCGGGGCCGCGGGAAGGCGGTCCAGCAGCTCGATCGACGCCGCCGCGACGAGATCGCGCGTCCCGATCAGACGCGCATGAACGGGAATGCCACCCCGGAAGGTCACCTCGGCCGGCTGCGTCTCGGTGCTGTAGCTGATCCACCAATATTCGACACGATCACTCAAGATGGTTTCCTCGATGAAACGGGCCTCTCCTCCCGATTCGAAGGCTTGGCTCGACAGGTACCCTTCTGAACCTAGGGGCGGCGATGGTGCCGGGGTAGGAGCCGCGGTGCATATCTCGCTCCGGCGACGGAGCAAGACCGAAAAGAAGGTTGCCCCAATCCCAATGGGCTGGCAGGAGTGGGCCTGTCGAATCACATTTTCGGAGATGCCCGATGATCGAGTTCATCGTGACGACCGTCGTCCTTGCAGCCGTGGCTGTCGTCGGTTTCGTGGTCTACGCGGACGGCCGCAAGTCGAAGTACTTCTGAGGCCTGTCAATCGGACGACCCTGGAGCGCCGCCGGGCCATTTTCTCGGGCCGCCCGAGCGGCCGCGACAGCTTGGCGTCAGCATCCCCTCCTACTCCATGAGCATTGGAAGGGGGGAACCATGACAGAGCATGACCGACGCGAGAGCGAGCGCTTCGCTACGCATTTGAAGGGCGAAATCGTCGACAGGTGGGGGATCGCATTCGCTGAATGCAGCCTGTCGGACATCTCCGCATCCGGGGCGCGGCTCGGGTTTACCCAACCTGTCGAGATCCCGCTGGAATTCGAGCTGCAGATCCCCGAAGAGGGGATGCGTGCCAGCGCCCGGCTGATCTGGGCCAACGGCAGGGAATACGGCGTGATGTTCACCGACTAGCCTGAAGCGCCCGGGTACGTTCATGGGCGGCCAGAAACGGAATCATGACGGCGGGAAGACGACAGGTCTCTCGCCGTTCTTCTGTTCAGCCTTCGGGGAGGCGTGCACAATCACCGTCCGGAGAGGGCGAGGTGATCGTGCTGGGAAATTTGGAAGAGGAGTGGCTGGGGGACCTGGATTCGAACCAAGACTAACGGAGTCAGAGTCCGCTATTTTATTCGCATGTGGCTTCTGCATAACCGTTATTTTAAGCCATTTCCGTGCCAAGTCCGCTGCTCTTCATCTCAAGCTTGGCATTTCTATATCACACTCATATCACCCGCCCGGTTTTCCACAACCCCTGAAACGCCGATGCCGCCACCGGGGAGGGCAGCGGCACGAGGGAGGAGGAGCCGCCCTGGCAGGAGGAGCCGGGCACGGTGACTATGCCCCGGGCGGGCGAAAGATTCCAGATACTTGGGCGACGCCGATGGGGTCGCTTCCGTGGCCGCGAGCGGCGGCTTCCGGGATGACCGGGCCTCGTGTCTTCTATCCAGAAATGTCCCCGCTTGTGAAGAGTGGAGACATTTCTGGACACTCAGCGTGTCGGCGGCAATGGGAGTCGACGCTCGGCCAAACGTGTAACCCCCGGGTATTCCAGGCGAATCCCGCCCTCGGGCCCTTGACGGGGACTCCCCGCGGGCTCATTTGTAAGGCCAAGGTTTCACAGGAGGTCGCCCACATGATGCATCCCAACGCCGCCGCCACGGTGCTGGCCTACGGCATGACCGGAATGGTCATGGATCTTGCCCGTGCCTCCGCTAAGCGCCGTCAGGCGCAGACTCTCGCCGCATGGGAGAACGCCCTCTATAGCGCAGAGGGCAGTGCAGACGCGATGGCCGACGTTGCCATCGCCGCCATCGGCCGCGTCAGCGAGCTGGAGGACGAGATCGCCCGCCTGCATCGCGCCCTCCGGCACCGCGATGAGGCCCTTGCCGCCCTAGCTCACTAGCCGGCACACCACCACGTCCAAAAGGAAAGGCCCGGGAGCTCCCCGGGCCTTTGTCGTTCTCGATCTCCATGAGACGGTCAGTTCATCGTGAAGGTGGGGTTCCGCAGAGCCTTCGCCGCCGCAATCCTGCCGACCCGGGTCGAGTTCTGCATGTACGGCTCGATGGCCGCCCGCTTCATCACCGGCTCCGGATCCAACTCGGGAGCCTCCGGCCCATCGATCCCAACGAGGCCGCTGCGCCTGCCCGATCCCACCAAACCGCACTTGGCCGGACCAGCAGCCGCGAGTCGCTGGAGCGTCGACTCGTCCCTCGACAGCAGCCACGACCTGATGTGAGGAGGCAGCATCTCAAGATCGACATCGTAGCGCTCGCGACCCGTGGCTGACGCGAACCGATAGACAATCTCGCCGATCAGGTCCTGGGGACGCATCAGCTCTTGCGATTGGATTGCCTTGCGGCGCTGCTGAAGTGCCTCGACGGCGGCGCCGACATCCTGCATCCGGCGCTCATGGGCGGCTTCCTGGGCTACGGGCGCGGGCATTGCGACCCCTCCGCCCACCAAGCTCGAGAGCAGGACGCCTGGGGCTCGTACGGCGGCGACCCCGGTGTCGACCGCCGCGGTCGTCAGGTCAACGGTCTTCTCGGCCGTCCAGGCGGCCGCGTCCATCGTCGTCTCGGCGATCCACGTGCTCGTCTTGGTGCACCAGTGCAATGTCGTCCTCATGGCCCTCGCGACTGCCCTCATGATCGTGGCGAGTGCAGTAAAAATCCCCTTCATGATGTCGTCCTCCCCGTTAGGTCCGACACCGTCACATTGCTGCCTGTCAGCGCATGTCGCAAGCAAGCCGACGAAGGCCGCTTCCCAGGAAAATGAAAAATCGCGCGAATTACATTGGCGAGGGTGCGCGAAATCTCGAAAATCAAATCGCGTCAACACCTTGGTCTTGCTGCCGGCGGCCGCTATGCATCTGATGAATACAAGCCGCTGGACCGCCGGCGGTGAACATGGGAGGGGGCAGGTGGAGGACAGGAAGGAGGAGCCTCGGATCTATATCGGCGGCTCGGAAGGCCGGCATCGTGACCGAGGACGGCACCGGTCCCGAGGCAGATACGCTGGCCAAGATCCTGCGAAACGCGGCTCAGCCATCGCTAGCTGGCCGGGGCGCCCAATAGTGTTGGTGGTCCATGGGCGTCCTACCTTAAACTTTAGCCTTATGTCCTTGGTACCATGCCGCAGTCAGGGTGGCCGATCATGTCCGTTGCTTGATCTGTCACGAAAATATTCGTTGCGGTGTCGTCAAACCTGATCTGTGGCAGCGCAATCGGCAATATTAAGGCTCATGCGTCATCGATGATCACAGCGTCACAATGCTGGCGTATTGCTTTTCTTGATCTGGAGTCGGATCGTGGGCGGCCCGATGTCGGTGGGTTGATGCTCGTCATCTCTGTCCACCTCGTGCACCTCAGGGTTCGACATCTTCCTAGAGATGGTGCGCCACTCCGCATGCAGCCGCAGCGCCAACCGGAGATCAGATTTCACCGAGGGTGCCAGAACCGTGAATTCCTTCGCACTCTCGAGAAGGGCGATCTCGGCTTCGAGATCCGCCAGGATTCGACCTTTCAAGAGTTTCCGGGCTCTGTTGAGGTGAGCCTTGCGGTTGCGCAGCACTGGACCCGACAAATCCTTCGTGCTGGAAAGCCATTTCACGTATGCGGGCTCGACGGCTGGAATGCTCTCGCCCTTGTCCCTGGCCACGATAAGCCGCCCGATGGCCTCTGCGAGGGGAGCAGGCACGGCGTTGGCGATCATCTGATCACGCTCACGTACCGTCTTGATCGCCCGCCATGACCAGTCCTTTGGGAAGCCCTGAAGCCGTGAAAGCTGCTCGCTTGTCAGGGGAGGAACCTTGTCGTGCGGGGCAATATCATGAGGGTGGGGTCGGTAGTTGCGGGAAGCCTTTTCTCCCGTAGTGCGAATGATTGAGGGACAAGGTTCATCGATTGATCGTACACCCCTGCCATTCTTGAAGGGCCGCACGAAAAACACACGAGTGTCAGGTGGGTAATCCCCGCCGGGATGAACTCCGACATCGTCGCCGAGCATGTCCCGAACGGTTGTCGGCCTCTTGCTCTTGGCTGCTTCAATAGCTTCATCAAGAAAGCCGTCGGCCTCGCCGAGGCGGCCAACCACGATAAAGCGTTGTCTGGCCTGTCCGACGCCGTATTCGCTGGCGTCGACGATTTGTTCTGTCAGTCCGTACCCGGCGCGCTTGAGGACGGTCCGGGCTTGGCGCCATGCTATTGAGGCTCTTGCATTCGGCACGTTCTCCATGAGAATCCAACGCGGTCTTACGGCGGCGACGAAGATCGCGTAGCCCAGAGTGAGGTCGGCGCGCGTCCCCTCGATCCGGGAGCCGGCGGAGGAGAAATCCTGGCAGGGCGGCGAGCCTGCGATCAGGTCACATCGGAGGCCAAGCACGTGGGGCACAAGAGCGATCAGATCGGACAAATCGCCTTGGCGGGCATGATGCTGGTGGCTAAGGAGCGAAGTCTTCGGAATGTTGTCACGGTAAACCCTAAGAGCGGCGGGCCAGACGTCGATAGCTCGATCAACCCTGAAGCCGGCGCGGCTCAGGCCTAGCGACATGCCTCCAGCTCCGCAGCATACCTCGACCACACGCATTACATAGATCCTCGGTCATCGAGGCTTATTTACCTATTGATCCTTAACGAAAGGATTCATTACGCACAGGTGAGCTCAGGGAGAGAATGGGACCGAGACTATGCAGCGGGTGCTGGAGGATTGGTGCCCCCTTAGTCCGGATACCACCTCTACTACCCGAGCCGTCGGCAGTCCTCGGCAGCCTTCGACGTGATCGTAGATGCGCTCCGCCACCGGACCTAAGGCATAGGGGGGCCCGGGTAATGCAAGACACCCACGTGAAGGCAGTTCACAGCCGCTGTCTGCAATGGCGGGATCACCTGTGCGGCTCCGGCGCCCCTGACTCGAAGGCCTGCGAATGGCACTCCTCCGAGGAAAGAGCTTAGTCCACTTCAGCGATTAAGAGCAGACGTTCCTTGAGCTGCCTGAAGGTGAAAATTTGACCCAATCCGGACATTTCTGATGAGCACGGGACGGCTGCTTACCCCACTCCAGAGTGGGGCAGAAGCAGCTTACATTCGGGAGAACTTGCCCTGTGTGGGTTTCCGGACATAGCATGGCCGGCAAAACACGCTCCGGAGAACCGGACGGGAGGAAGCAATGGATCGCCCCGGACACTCACGCCGGGAGTTGTTCTCAGGCGTTCTGGCGCTGTGCATGGCTGCCGGCAGCCGTTCGGCCGTCGCATCGTCCGGCGAACTCAGGTTCGGACTCACCCCCGTCTTCCTCACGTCGGACTTCGAACTCCTCGACCGCCTGCGCTTTTACCTAGAGAACGCAACGGACCTCCCGGTCCGGCTGGTCACGCGGCGCACCTACCAGGAGATCACGTCCCTTCTTCTCTCGGGCCAACTCGATGCGGCCTGGATCTGCGGCTTTCCCTTCGTGGCCAACCACCCGAGGCTGGCGCTCGTCGCCGTTCCGCACTGGCAGGGCAAGCCCCTCTACCGCTCCTATCTCATCACGGATCGGGATCGTCAGGCTGGCAGACTCGACGACCTCAGGGGCGACGTCCACGCCTTCTCGGACCCCGACAGCAACTCCGGCTGGCTGGTAACGGCGGCGGCGCTGGCCCGTGGGAACCTGAGCCCGGAGCGGTTCTTCGGGCAGACGATCTTCACCTACGGCCACCGCAACGTCGTCAGGGCCGTGGCGTCGGGGTTGGCCATGAGCGGAAGCATTGACGGGTACGTGTACGAGGTCATGCGCGAGACCGAGCCGGACCTCATTGCCAGGACCCGCATCGTCCGGCAGTCCGACCTCCTAGGCTTTCCTCCGATCGCATGCTCCGCTGCGGCCGCGGAGGAACCCCGTACGCGGCGGCTTCGATCAGCGCTCGTCCGGATGGGTGGCGACGAGAATGGGCGTGCGGTGCTCCGGATGCTCCGTCTGGACGGGTTCGCCGTCGAGGATCCCGGCCTCTTCGATCCCATTGCCGCCGAGGTTGCCATTCTCAGGGGGAGCGCGGGGTGAGGGCGGTCCGGATCCCGCTCGCGATCAGGATCCCCGCCGTCGTGATCGTGTTCATGGCGGCCGTCGCCGTGTTCGTCTCCGAGCGCGTGCTCTCCCGATTGCAGGAGGCCCAAACACGGCATCTCGGTGACCTGGCGACCGTCTACCTGGACGGGCTCGCCCCGGCGTTGGTGGCGCCGGTGGTGCGGGAGGACGTGTGGGAGGTGTTCGACATCGTCGACCGGGCGCGGCAGATCCATGCGGGCCTGAGGCCCACGGAAACCGTGGTCGCGACCGCCGACGGCCGGGTCCTCGCATCATCCGATCCTCGCCTGCACCCGTCCCGATCGCCGCTGCCGTCCTCCTTCCTGGCCGAAAGGACAACGGCCCCGGCCATCGCGAGCAACGACATCGAGGGCAGGGCCGTCGCACGGCGCGACCTGTCGTCAGGGGGGCGCATCGTCGGGTCGGTCCATGCCACGTTCGACACCGCGCCCCTCCTGGCGGAACGCCGTTCCGTCCTGATGACTCTGATCGGCACGAACGCGGCGCTGACACTCGCCCTGGCGCTGACGGCCTGGCTGACCGTCCGCCGGATGATGCGGCCGATGCGCGTCCTCGCATCCCATCTGAAGGCAAGTCCGGAGAGTCCGGTCGAACCCATTCCCGACTCCCTCGTGAACACCGCGCCCCGTGAGTTCCGCGGCCTCTTCGCGGCATTCAACAGGATGGCCGAGGCCGTGCGCGAGCGGGAGGCCCTGTCACGGCACCTGGCGGAGGAGGAGCGGCTGGCGAGCCTCGGCCGCCTGGCCTCCGGCATGGCGCATGAGATCAACAACCCACTCGGCGGCCTATTCAACGCCATCGATACCCTCAAGGAGCATGGGGAGCGCTCCGACGTCCGGAGGCGTACCATCGACCTCATCGACCGGGGCCTCAAGGGCATCCGCGACGTCGTCCGCACGACCCTGGTCACCTACCGGGCCGACCGCGACGCCCGCTCGTTGCAACGGGCCGACATCGACGACCTCAAGCTCCTGATCGAGCCCGAGATCCGTCGCAAGAGCCTGACCCTGCAATGGCGGAACGAGGGTTTCGAGGAGGTTCAGGTGTCCCCGTCGGTGGTCCGGCAGGTCCTCTTGAACTTGCTCCTCAATGCCTGCCAGGCCACCCCACCGGGAGGACAGGTCTCGCTCAGGGCGACCGTGGAGGACGCCCACCTTGTCGCGGTCGTCGAGGACAGCGGACCGGGCCTCTCGGATTCCGCCCACGACGTGCTCGTCGGACGACCCGACCAGACGGGGTCCGCGTCCGGGAGCGGCCTGGGCCTGTGGATGGTGCGTCGCCTGGTCAGGGAGGGCGGAGGCACCATCGCCGTGACCCCGAGGCTGCCGGAGGGGACGACCATCCGGGTGGCCCTTCCGTTTGCCCGAGAGGAGGGACTCGCCGATGTCGCTTGAGGGACGCACAATCGCTCTGGTCGAGGACGATCCCATCATGGGCGAGTCGCTCATGGAGCGCCTCTCCCTCGAGGGAGCCAAGGTCCTCTGGTGGCAGGACTGCCGTACCGCGTCGGAGAACCTGGCCGCCTTCGCGCCCGACCTCGTCGTGTGTGACATCCGGCTGCCGGACGGCACGGGCGAGGACCTGTTCCGGAGCGCCTCGACCACTCCCGACTGCCCGCCGTTCCTGTTCGTGACCGGGCACGGGGACATCGACCAAGCCGTGAGGCTGATGCGGAACGGGGCCGGGGACTACATCACGAAGCCGTTCGAGACGGGCCGCTTCCTCGACCGGGTCGCCCAGTTGCTCCGGCCGATCGAGCAGGGTGCAACCCCGGTCCTCGGCGTCAGCCGGCAGATGTATGAGGTCCAGCGCCTGCTCCAGCGGATCGGCCGGCTTCCAGCTCCGGTCCTGCTGACCGGGGAGACCGGGGTCGGCAAGGAAGTCTGTGCCCGGTACCTGCACGGCGTTAGGGGTCCTACGGCTCCGTTCGTCGCCGTGAACTGCGCGGCGATCCCGAAAGACCTGATGGAAAGCGAGTTGTTCGGGCACGAGAAGGGTGCCTTCACGGGAGCGTCCTCCCGGCATCTCGGGTACGCCGAGCGGGCCCGCGACGGCATCCTGTTCCTGGACGAGATCGGCGAACTTGACCTGAAGCTGCAAGCAAAGCTCCTTCGGCTTCTCGAGGACCGCTCCTTCCATCGCATCGGAGGCGAGACCGAGATCGCGTTTCGGGCACGCTTGCTCTGCGCGACCAACGCCGACCTGCCGGCTCGCATCAAGGCAGGGAGGTTCCGCGAGGATCTCTACTACCGGATCAACGTCCTCACCGTGACCATTCCCCCGCTCAGGGAGCGTCCAGACGACACCGAGTGGCTGGCCGAGCGCCTCGTGGAAACGCTCGCCGCCGAGGTCGGGGCCGAGCTCGCCGGGCTGAGCGGCCTCGCCCTGGATGAACTGCGGGCGTACGACTGGCCTGGCAACGTACGGGAACTCCGGAACCGGATCGAGCGCGCGGTCTCGCTCTCGCCTGGACCGTGGATCATGCCGGGCGATCTCTTTCCCGACCAATGGACGGCCCCTTCCGTGACGGATCCCAAAGTCGGATCGCTCGAGGCCGCACGCGACGAGGCGGAGAAACGGGAGATCCTGCGAGCCCTGCGCCAGAGCGGTGGCGCGATTGTCGAGGCGGCAAACGCACTGGGAATCTCCCGCACCACCATGTGGGAGAAGATGCGGCGGCATCACATCGAGGCATCCTCGGCCTAGCCGGACCAATTCGACACGATCAGACCTGTCGCGAGCTTCCGGAACTCGGAACCGGCGGTGTTGCCGTGCGGCTTCCGGGTTAGCTCTGTCATGTTCGGATTCCCGGACATTCGCCGGCTCAATGTTCGCGAATCCGAATGGAGTGCGACGGCCAAGCGGCGCAAGCGTGTCCGTTTTCAAGCACGCGGGCTGCACGAAGTTCTTGGCATGCATCTTGCATTGCGCTTTCCAGCAGCGATCACAAGACTGCCCTGGAGGACGCCCCATGAAGCGATGCGATCTACTCGTCGATCTCGGCCGCCGCCGGTTCCTGTCAGGGGCCGGCGTCGTTGCGGCCGGTGCCGCAGCCACTGCGGTCCTGCCCACGCCGGAAGCCAAGGCCGCGGTCCCGATGGCCCGTGTAACCTATCCCTCCAATCGGCTCGGCAACGTGCGGGACCTCAAGCTCAACGAACCCATGGACGTGGCGTACCCTGACCCTGACGCGCCGGGCGTCCTCCTGAAGCTCGGGAAGCGTGTGCAGGGCGGTGCGGGACCGGACGGCGACATCGTCGGGTTCACGACGATCTGCCCGCACAAGGGCTACCCGCTGCACTACAACTCGGAGCGACGGACCCTGAACTGCTCCGGTCACTACTCCGTCTTCGATTGCGAGGCCGGTGGCCAGGAGACCTGGGGCCACGCGACCCAGAACCTGCCGCAGTACTCGCTCCGCGTTGACGACAAGGGCGATATTTACGCCGAGGGCGTGGACGAGCTCATCTTCGGCCGCCTGTCGAACGTGCTCTGAGGGAGGATCGCGCCATGGCTTACAAGAGACAGATCGACCGCCTGCCGATCATCCCGGCGGACGCGAGGGAACACAACGTGGTGTGCCACTACTGCATCGTCGGGTGCGGCTACAAGGCCTACACCTGGGACATCGACAGGCAGGGCACGACCGATCCCGCGGGTAACAAGTTCAACATCGACCTCGCGCAGCAGCAGGGCGCCGACAGCGATGCCTGGTACGCGCCCTCGATGTACAACGTGGTCAAGCAGGACGGCCGCGATGTCCACATCGTCATCAAGCCGGACGCGAACTGCGTGGTGAACTCGGGCCTCGGCTCGATCCGCGGCGCCCGCATGGCCGAGATGTCGTACTCGGCCGTTCGGAACACCGAGCAGCAGCGCCTCACCGACCCAATGGTCTGGCGCTACGGCCAGATGCAGCCCACGAGCTGGGAGGACGCACTCGACCTCGTAGCGCGCGTCACCGCCACGATCGTCGCAGAGCAGGGCGAGGACGCCCTGTTCGTGTCCGCATTCGACCACGGCGGGGCGGGCGGCGGCTACGAGAACACCTGGGGCACCGGCAAGCTCTACTTCACCGCCATGAAGGTGAAGAACATCCGCATCCACAACCGTCCGGCCTACAACTCGGAGGTCCACGCCACGCGTGACATGGGCGTGGGCGAGCTCAACAACTGCTACGAGGATGCGGAACTGGCCGACACCATCGTCGTCGTCGGCGCGAACTCGCTCGAGACGCAGACCAACTACTTCCTGAACCACTGGATCCCGAACCTGCGTGGAATCTCCCTAAGCAAGAAGCAGGAGCAGTTCCCGAACGAGGCGCACGAGCCCGCGCGTGTCGTCGTCGTCGATCCCCGGCGGACGGTGACGATCAACGCCTGCGAGGCGGAGGCGGGCAAGGAACGGGTCATGCACTTGGCCATCAACCCGGGCACCGACCTCGCCTTGTTCAACGCCTGGCTCACCTACATCGCCGACAAGGGTTGGGTCGACAAGGCGTTCATCGACGCCTCGACCAAGGACTTCGACAAGGCGGTTGCCGGGAACAGGACGACCCTGGAGGACGCCGCGCGGATCACCGGATTGACCGTCGACCAGATCCGCCAGTCGGCGGAATGGATTGCCCAGCCCAAGCAGGGCGGTGCCCGCCGTCGTACGATGTTCGCCTACGAGAAGGGCCTGATCTGGGGCAACGACAACTACCGCACCAACGGCGCGCTGGTGAACGTGGCCCTCGCGACGGGCAACATCGGGCGCCCCGGGGGCGGATGCGTTCGCCTCGGCGGGCACCAGGAGGGCTATGCCCGCCCGTCCGACGCGCATGTCGGTCGGCCCGCGCCCTACGTCGACCAGCTCCTGATCAGCGGCAAGGGCGGCGTGCACCACATCTGGGGCTGCGACCACTACAAGACGACCCTGAACGCGCTCCAGTTCAAGCAGGCCTACAAGCGGCGCACCGACATGGTGAAGGATGCCATGTCCGCCGTGCCATGGGGCGACCGCCCCAGGATGGTCGCTGCCATCGTCGACGCCATCAAGAAGGGTGGCCTCTTCAGCGTGGATGTTGACATCGTCCCGACCCAGATCGGGCAGGCCAGCCACGTTTGGCTGCCGGCGGCCACATCCGGCGAGATGAACCTCACTTCCATGAACGGCGAGCGCCGCATGCGCCTCACCGAGCGCTACATGGACCCGCCCGGGCGGGCGATGCCGGACTGCCTGATCGCAGCACGCATCGCCAACCACATGGAGCGCGTGTTCCGCGAGATGGGGAAGAACGACGTCGCCGACCGCTTCAAGGGCTTCGACTGGAAGACCGAGGAAGACGCCTTCATGGACGGATACCACCAGCACGAGAAGGGCGGCGAGTACGTCACCTACGCGCGGCTGCGGGCCATGGGCACGAACGGCTTCCAGGAGCCTGCCGTCGGCCTCGAGGGCGGCCCGGTTGCGGGAGGCAGCTCACCGGGCGGCACGACCACAGGGCAGCAGCCCGGGATGGTGGTCCAGGGACCGGCCATCGAGGGAGCACGGGGCAAGGAGCCCGTGCAGCAGGCCGGCACCAATGCCGCCGCCGCCCCTGTGCCGACGGGCGGAACGGAGCGCATCATCGGAACGAAGCGCCTCTATGCCGACGGCAAGTTCAACACGAAGGACGGCAAGGCCATCTTCATGGAGACCCAGTGGCGCGGGCTTGAGGCTGCCGGCAAGGAGGAGGAGTCGAGGAAGTTCGCGTTCCTGATCAACAACGGCCGCGCGAACCATGTCTGGCAGAGTGCCTACCTCGATCAGCAGAACGACTTCGTGATGGACCGCTTCCCGTTCCCGTTCATCGAGATGAACCCGCAGGACATGGCATCCCTGAACCTGAACCCCGGTGACCTCGTAGAGGTCTACAATGACAACGGCTCGACGCAGGCCATGGCGTATCCCACCGACAGGGCAAAGCCGAAGCAGACCTTCATGCTGTTCGGCTTCCCGACGGGCGTGCAGGGCAACGTGGTCTCGGCAGGCGTAAACGAGTTCATCATCCCCAACTACAAGCAGACCTGGGGCAACATCCGCAAGCTCTCAGACGCCCCGGAGGCGGTGAGAGGCCTGTCCTTCAAGGAGAAGGAGTACACACCACCCGTGTAGCGCTTCCCCGCTGGCTTCGGCCGGGCGTCCAGCGCCCGGCCGCCTTTCGTCCGGTGCGCGATCCCCCCGCGTGCCGCCCTTGAGGATACCTGTCCGGGAACCGCTGATGACCGCTCACGTGCCGGCCGCCGACGTCTGCTCGGAAGGCCAGGGACTCGTCAACATCGACACGGCCTGCACCCGTGCCGCGACCTACGCCGAGGCGATCGCCGACACGGAAACCATTGCCGTTCACCGAGCCGGTGGCCGCACGCTGGCGGTGAACGTCTCAGCAGGACTGGCCATGCCGGCCTTCGACCAGTCGGCAATGGACGGTTATGCCATTGCCCTCGGCGGGGCCATGCTGCCGGCAGGCACGCGGCTCCCCGTGGCCGGGCGGGTTGCCGCAGGGGACGCCACCGTTGCGTTGCCGGCAGGCCATGCAGTCCGTGTCTTCACGGGAGCACCGTTGCCATCCGGAGCCGATGCCGTCCTGATGCAGGAGCACGGCTGGCGCGACGGCGATGAACTCATCCTCAACCGCATGGTTCGAACAGGCGACAACATCAGGCGGCGGGGAGAGGACATCGAACCCGGAGAATCCCTTCTCTCGCAGGGCCTGCACCTCGATGCGCGTCACGTGGCGCTGCTCTCGGCCCAAGGTCTCCCGGACGTGGCCGTGCGTCGACGGCCCTGCGTCGGGGTGATCTCGACCGGAAACGAACTCGCTCAGCCCGGGTCGCCGCTCGCCAGCGCGATGATCTACGACTCCAACCGACCGATGGTGATGGCGCTTGCAGCGCAAGCGGGCCTGGATGTGCTCGACGGCGGCTGGGTTCGTGATGACCCAAACGCCCTTGCGGCTGTTCTAAGGGAAGTCTCCGGACGCTGCGATCTCGTGGTGACGACGGGCGGAGCCTCCGTCGGGGAAGAGGACCATTCCGCGTCCGCGGTCGCCCGGGCGGGTGGTACCTGCGAGACGTTGAAGATTGCCCTGAAGCCAGGCAAGCCCGCCGTGATCGGGAAGATCGGATCGGCAGCCTATCTCGGCCTGCCCGGCAACCCGGTCGCCGCCTTGGTCTCGTGGCTCATCCTCGGAGGAGCGGTCGTTGCGGCGCTCGAGGGCCGGATGGTGCGGCGGCGCCAGGGATGCCTGATGCCCGCAGCCTCGCGGTTCGGGCGCCGGCCGGGCCGTACCGAGTTCGCCCCGGGCCGTGTCGTCGAACGCGACGGAGTGCCCGCGGTCGAAATCCTTGGACGCGGTGGCTCCGCCCGGCTCCGCCCGTTGGCCGAGGCCGACGGACTGGTCGAGATCCACCCGCTTCACGCCCCGGTCGATGCCGGAGAGATGATCCTTTTCCATCCGTTCCGCGACGGCTTCGCGGTCTGAGTTCCCGAAGAAACATTCACTCGATCAGGAGATCCGATGTCCATGCGTTTCGTTGCCATCCTGCTGTCCTCCGCTCTCGTGGGCTCTGCCCTCGCGCCGGACTTCGCCAATGCCCAGGATGCGGCTGCCGGTGAAAAGGTGTTCGCCCAGTGCCGCGCCTGCCATCAGGTGGGGGAGAATGCCAAGAACGCGGTCGGGCCGCACCTGAACGGCCTCTTCGGCCGCACGGCCGGATCGGTCGAAGGCTACAACTATTCCCCGGCCAACAAGAACTCGGGCATCACCTGGGACGAGGCAGTGTTCCGGGAGTACATCCAGAACCCGCGTGCCAAGATTCCCGGCACGAAGATGATCTATGCCGGCCTGAAGGACGAGCAGCGCATCATTGATCTCATTGCCCATCTCAAGCAGTTCGACGCCACGGGAAAGAAGCAATGATGTGGTCCAATCCCGTTTTGATGGCCGGTGCAGGGGACGTGAGTACAACATGAATATGAGGCTGGTGTATTTCGCTTGGATCCGCGAGCGGGTCGGCAAGATGGACGAGGAGGTCAGCCTTCCTTCCGACGTGGCCACGGTCGCGGACCTCGTCAACTGGCTGAAGGGCCGGGGCGAGGAATACGAGTAGGCCTTCGAGAACGAGGGGATTGTCCGCGTCGCCGTCGACCACGTGCACGCTCGCCCCAACGCCTCCATACATGGGGCCCGTGAGATCGCCTTCTTTCCGCCCATGACCGGAGGATGAGGGTGAGTACAGCGAGCCCCAAAATCCGGATCCAACGCGACGACTTCGATGTCGAGCGGGAGACGGCCGCAATCCGCGAGCAGGGTGCTGAAGTAGGCGCCATCGTCACCTTCACGGGCCTGTGTCGCAGCGAGGATGACCGCCTCGTCGCGCTGGAGATCGAGCATTACCCGGGCATGGCGCAAGCCGAGGTGACCCGCATCTTTGGGCAGGCGACGCGGTAGTGACCCTTGCTGGGAGTGACGGTGATTCATCGGCATGGAAAGACCAGGTGGGCGAGAACATCGTTCTCGTCATCGTTGCCTTGAGCCGCCAATGGGCGGCCTTGCCGGCGGCGGAGTTCATGGACGGGCCCAGCCGAGCCGTGACTCGCAAGTAGACAGTCTCGATACCCAACAAAGGACTGGGTGCAAATTGGCACGACTCCTAGGTATGGTGTCCCCGGACGCCCCACTGGCGGACCCAATTATACGCTCATGTTGGAGGAAACTGATGCTACGCCACTCTGCTGCCACTGCGGTCATGATCAGTGCTGCTCTTTTCACAGGGGTTGCTTTCGCCCAGACCGGTAAGGTCACTATCGTAACTTCGTTCTCAAAGGATGTGACAGACCCGTTCAAGCAGGCTTTCGAGAAATCCCATCCGGGTGTCACCCTCGATGTGCAGAACCGGAACACGAATGCGGGCGTGAAGTTCGTCGAGGAGACAAAGGCCAACAATCAGGTCGACATCTTCTGGGCCTCGGCCCCGGACGCCTTCGAGGTCCTCAAGGGCAAAAACCTGCTCCAGAAGTACAAGCCAAAGGCCGAAGGCATTCCGGACAAGATCGGCTCCTATCCGATCAACGACCCTGAGAATTTCTATTCGGGATTTGCAGCCTCGGGCTACGGCATCATGTGGAATGACCGCTACGCCAAGGCGAACAAGCTGCCTGAGCCCAAGGACTGGCAGGACCTCGCCAAGCCGGTCTATTTCGACCACGTTGCCATGGCGGCGCCGTCGCGCTCGGGCACGACCCACCTGACCATCGAAACAATCCTTCAGGGCGAAGGCTGGGATCAGGGCTGGCGCACGCTGAAAGAGATGTCGGGCAACTTCCGCCAGATCACTGAGCGCTCCTTCGGGGTGCCGGAGGCGGTGAACTCCGGGCAGGTTGGCTTCGGCATCGTGATCGACTTCTTTGCCTTCTCGGCTCAGGCCTCGGGCTTCCCGGTGAAGTTCGTCTATCCGACAGTGACAACGATCGTGCCAGCGAATGTCGCTGTGGTCGCCAATGCTCCCAACAAAGCTGGAGCCGAGGCTTTCGTTGACTACCTCGTCTCGCCTGCCGGCCAAGAGGTTCTGCTCGAGCCGAGCATCCGCCGCCTGCCCGTGAACCCGGCCGTTTATGCCAAGGCACCGGCGGATTATCCGAACCCCTTCAAGGATCCATCCCTCGGTGCGCGGGTCAAGTTCGACGTAGACGTGTCGGAGAAGCGGACGAATGCTGTTGACGTCCTCTATGACCAGACCATTACGTTCCAGCTCGACGCGCTCAAAGCAGCCACCAAGGCCATTCACGATGCCGAGGCCGCGATCGCCAAGAAGGACAACGCCGAGGCCAAGGCTCTGGTGAAGGAGGCCCGCGACCTCGTGGCCGCCATGCCGATCACAGAGCAGCAGGCTTCGTCACCTGAAATTGCTGGAGCCTTCACCGGCGGCAAGGAGAAAGGCGCCCGCCAGGCTGAACTCGAGCAGCAATGGGCGGCCTTCGCGAAAGAGCGCTACCAGCAGGCCCAGGTTAAAGCCGAGCAGGCTCTGAAGCTCGCACGCTGATCATTCCGTCGGGCGGCTCGCATAGGCGAGCCGCCCGCAAAAACCCTTTTCGGATTTCAGGAGTGCGTCCATGGCTGGCGCCACGACCGCCGGGCGAGCGCATGCGCCGTCCGCGTCTTCCAAGTTCATGAGCTTGTCGGCGACACCGGGGCAGATCGCCCTTGCTCTCGGCATCGCTACCTTTCTCATTCTGTTCCTGGTCATTCCCGTCGGAACAGTGATCTATGTCGCCTTCACGGAGAAGGGGACGGGTGAGTTCACCTTGGTCAACTTCCTCGACTTCGCCCGAACGGATTTGTTCATCCGCTCCTTCTGGAATTCGGTCTATGTGTCCGCCATGTCGGTGGTGGTCGCATCGATCTTCGCGCTTCCGCTGGCCTACATCACCACGCGGTTCGAATTCCGCGGCGCCATGCTGATCCAGACGCTAGGCTTTCTGCCCCTGATCATGCCGCCCTTCGTCGGCGCAGTCGCCATGCTGCTCCTGTTCGGCCGGAACGGCACAGTGAACCTGCTTCTCGACGAGTGGTTCGGCATCAAGATTCCATTCATGGAGGGCTTGAACGGCGTCATCTTCGTTCAGGCTGTTCACTATTTCCCATTCATCCTGATCAATCTCTCGGCTGCTTTGCGCAACATCGATCGATCGATGGAGGAGGCGGCTCAGAATCTCGGCAGCTCCGGATTCCGGCTGTTCCGCCGCATCGTCTTTCCCCTCGCCATGCCGGGCTACATCGCAGGTGCGTCGCTCGTCTTCGTCAAGGTCTTCGACGATCTCGCGACGCCGCTGCTCCTGAACGTCAAGGACATGCTGGCGCCGCAGGCTTACCTGCGCGTCACCTCCATTGGCATCGCCGACCCGATGGGATATGTGATTTCCGTCGTGTTGATCTGCATGTCGATCCTGGCCATGTGGATCTCGGCCCGCGCCATGCGCGGCAAGGATTATGCCACGGTGCAGCGGGGCGGCGGTGGCCTGGCAAGGCGCCAGATGCGCCCTTGGGAGAGCGTGCTCGCGTATGCGACCGTCCTGCTCATCCTGCTGCTGGTGCTGGCACCCCATATCGGGCTGCTACTGCTCTCCTTCGCCACCATCTGGTCCTTCAGCCCGGTGCCGGACGCCTTTACCCTGGCTCATTACGGCCGCGTGTTTGGCGAGAGCTTCGTGTACGTCAAGAACACGCTCATCTATGCCTCCATCGCGGGACTGATCGATGTGGTTCTCGGCACCGCCATCGCGTACCTGGTGCTGAGAACGAAGCTGATCGGCCGCGAATGGCTCGACTGGGCCGCGACCGCCGCCTTGGCAATCCCGGGCGTCGTGCTCGGCATTGGCTATCTGCGCACCTTCTACGGTGTGCAGCTTCCTGATGGGACGCCGCTCGCCACCCTGTGGATCACGATCGTGCTGGCGCTGGCGATCCGGCGGCTGCCCTACGCCCTGCGCGCCTGCTACGCCGCCCTCCAGCAGATTTCGGTCTCGCTCGAGGAGGCGGCGGAGAATCTCGGCGCCACCAAGGTGCGAACCGCCCGCCGGATCATGCTGCCGCTGATGGCTGGCGGCATCCTGGCGGGCTTCGTCACGAGCTTTGCCACAGCCGCCGTGGAGCTCTCGGCGACGCTGATGCTCGTCCAGTCGAACGCGGACGCGCCACTCGCCTATGGCCTCTACGTCTTCATGCAATCGGCAGCCGGTCGGGGGCCTGGAGCCGCACTGGGCGTTATCGCCGTGCTGCTCGTCGCTCTGTGCACCTTCGCATCACACCTGATCATCGAGAGAAGCCAGCAGGCCAAAGGGGCCGGGCGCTGACCGCGTCGCGAGCCTGAGGAAACGCACACATGAACCAGCCTCTCCCTGCCACTATACTCAGCACCGACGCCGTGGATGTGGACATCCGCAACGTTGATCTGTCCTATGGCGCCAATCATGTGCTCAAGGGCATCAATCTTCACATTCGTCCGGGCGAGTTCTTCGCCTTCCTCGGTCCGTCTGGTTGCGGGAAGACGACGCTGCTGCGCCTCATCGCCGGATTCAACCAGGCCGATGGCGGCGAGGTCCTGGTCGGCGGCCGGAACGTGTCGCATCTGCCGCCCTGGAAGCGGGACGTGGGCATGGTGTTCCAGTCCTATGCCCTTTGGCCCCACATGACGGTGAAGCGCAACGTTGCGTTCGGTCTCGAGGAGCGGAAGGTCCCACGGGCCGAGGTCGACAGGCGTGTTGCGGCTGCCCTAGACCTCGTCGGGCTCGCGCACCTCGCCGACCGGCGTCCGTCGCAGCTCTCCGGCGGCCAGCAGCAGCGCGTCGCGGTTGCTCGCACCATTGCCATCGAGCCGAAAGTTCTTCTCCTTGACGAGCCTCTATCGAATCTGGACGCCAAGATGCGCGTGCAGGTGCGGCGGGAACTGCGCGATCTGCAACAGCGCTTGGGATTGACGACGATCTTCGTCACACACGACCAGGAGGAGGCCAATACAGTCAGCGACCGAATCGCGGTCATGAACGATGGCGTCGTGCAGCAGATTGGCACGCCCATGGAACTCTACGAAAAGCCCGCCAATCTGTTCGTGGCGAACTTCCTCGGCACAGCCAACATTCTTCCCGGGCGGGTGGCGCGCGAGGGGGGCGAGCGCTTCTTTGACATCGAGGGAAGGGTTCGCGTGCCGATCCCGGCTCACGTCGTTGTGCCTGAGGGAGCCAAGCTCGTCTTCCGGCCCCAGCATGCGTCCCTGGGCATGGACGCCGCCAGCGATGTATCACTGCCTGGCACCATCGTGCACAGCGAGTTCCTTGGTTCGACGCTTCGCTATGGGGTGAGAATCGGGGCCGCGGAGGTCTCCATCGACACGCCATTCCAATCAGAGGAGGCTCTCTACCCGCCGGGCTCCTCCGTGGAGATCGGCCTTTCGCTGCGCTCAGCTCTCTGGCTCTCTGCCTGAGACGGTATGCTGTAGGCGCAAGCCGGATGGCTTCGCCCATCCGGCAGAAGGGAAACGCGTTCCCTTCTGCCTTGTCACTTTGCTCCACAAACGTCAGTAGCGATCCCATGCCCCCTTTGAAAGCCATCATCTTCGATCTGGACGGAACCCTCGTTGATAGCGCGCGCGACCTCCAAGACGCGACAAACGCCCTCTTGGCAGAGGAAGGCCTTCGGCCGATCGGCGTTGACGAGGTCAAGTCCATGATCGGGGACGGGGCTGCCAAACTTGTCGAACGTGCCATCACTGCGACGGGAGGGGATTTGGCGCGCCTGCCTGAATTCGTCGCCCGTTTCCTCAAGATTTATGAGGCTAATGCTTCCCGCCATACCGAAGCCTATCCTGGCGTCGTGGATACGCTGGCCAGTCTGCGGCGCTTGGGATTGTCGCTGGCGGTCGTCACCAACAAACCCTATGCGGCGACAATTGACATCTTGGAGGCGCTCGATCTGCGCATCTACTTCGAGACGGTTATCGGCGGCGATACACTTCCCGAGCGCAAGCCGCACCCAGCTCCAATTCTGATGGCGCTGAAGCGCTTGGACGTGGCGCCGGAGGCCGCGCTCATGGTCGGCGACAACTACCATGACGTGCAAGCGGCCCGCGCCGCCGGAATCCGCGCTTACGCGGTCACCTACGGGTACAGCCACAAGCCTCATGCGGAGCTCGGCGCCGATCGTCTTATCCAGACCATGTCCGAGCTGCTTCCTCTGATCGAGAACGCCGGCGCGGCGTGACGCCTCGGAAACACGGGACTGAGTCGCAGTGCCATCTCGCATACTTGGAGCCGTAAAACATGGGACTGACCCTGGTGCAGCACAGTGGGAGCGTTCGGTGACGCAGTTGCGGCGCTTCAGGACCTGGCTGGTACCTGTGACAAGTATCTGCATCTCCGCCATGGCGGAGATGCAAGCTTCCTGATCTTCGCGGCCTTTGGCGACAGGAGAAGGCCGCTCCAAGCGGCGGCCAGTTGGAAATGAAGCCCGTTCAGGAACGACGGCTCAGGCACATCCTGGTCGCAAGCCTAAGCTCGGGCAAGTGCACCTCAGCCACAGGACGTGGCCATTCTGACGATTGCGCAGTGGCGCAGACGGCGCTTCTTGCTCCGGCAGGATCCCAGTGCTGATATTTCGGTGATCTGCTGGTATTGCGGTGGCTCAAGGCTGCGTCCCTGAGGAGCACGCCAAGAAGCCGCATGATAGCACCACCCGGACTTAACCTGTCCATGGAGGTGCAAGTTTTTGGGAATGGCGAGAAGTTGCTGCGAGGTCACTTCTGCCCGGTAGGTCGTGAGCCTATCCAAAGCAGCCCCACGCAGACGATGTTCAGGCCAGCCATTCCCGTCAGGAGAACGAGAGCGGCGCCAGGGCCACTCCACTCGATGAGGATCGCCCCAAGGGAGGGCGAGAGCGCCTGGGCAAGCAGGCTCGGCATGGCCAGCTTGCCCATGAGCGACGCATAACCGAACGGGCCGAACAGAGCGAGCGGGAGCGTGCCCTTGGCAATGGAACCGATCCCGTTACCTGCACCATATAGGGCTAGTGCAAAGGCAAGAATTGGGAAGCCGGTGGCAAGAAGGATCACTCCGCCCGCAACTAGGACAACGGAGGCGACGAGGGTCCAGATGGGATGGTAATGACGCCCGAATGCCATCTCGACAACACGGGCTCCAACCTGGGAAGGGCCGACCAACGCCCCGAGGGCAACCGCCGCCGCGAGGTCCAGCCCACGGGCTTGCAGGAAGGTGAGCAGATGCACCCCAATCATGGAGGCGGTCACCGCCCCAAGGGTCAGAACGGTGGCCAGCAGGAGGAATGCCCGGTTGCGTCTGGATCCGGTCAGCGTCTGCGGGGCGGGCCCTTCATGGGTCTCTTCGGACGGCTTGGCGTCCGGCCTGACCGTGCCGATGCTGGGCAGGACGAAGGCGTGCAACGGGAGCGAAATGAGGATCTGGATCGCGGCGTAAACCGCGCAGGCGCCGCGCCAGCCGAAGTGCTCGACAAGCCAGGCGCTCAAGGGCCAGCAGACCGTGCTGGCAAAGCCACCCCACAGCGTCAGGGTGGTGATCGCGCGTCGGGCGTCCTTCCCGTACAGCCGGCCCAGCGTGGCGAAGGCGGCATCGTAGAGGCCGGCTCCCATGCCGATGCCCATCACCAGCCAGGCCATCAGGTAGACGGGGCGGCTGTGGGCCAAGGCCAGGGTGGCGAGGCCTGACCCGAGTAGGATCGAGCTGGCGGTGAGGACCGGACGGCCACCTCTTGCATCGATGGTTCGCCCGACACGCGGCGCGACCAGCCCGGCCACGAGGAGGCCGAGCGACAGTCCGCCCACGACCCAGCCGAGCGACCATCCGGTGTCGGCGGCAACTGGACGGGCGAGCACCGCCGGTAGGTAGAAGGACGATCCCCAGGCAAGGATCTGCGTGATCCCGAGGGTGGCAATGACCACCTCCGGGCTTGGCTTCGGCATGGCAGGATCACCTGCCAGGAATTCGGTTGCGGGGTTCGACACCTGCGGATCTCAGCAGCAGCCTGCGGGTTCCGCAACCCTCTCCGATGCCTTTCGGCCGGATACATCCGCGGAGCCGCAGCCACACCCGGCCGTGCCGTCTGCCTTGGCAACTGCGTCCGTGACGCAGCACGCGTCGACGTCCACCGGAGCAGGACCGCCGCAGCAGCCGGACGATGCCGCCGCTGCGACCGGGGCAAGGTTGGTCGAGCATACGCCCGTCTCCGGCAGCACGAGATGAACGTCGTCCGCCGCCGCAAAATCCCCGGCGATGGCCGCCACGACCGATCGCACCTGCTCATAGCCCGTGAGCATGAGGAAGGTCGGCGCGCGCCCGTAGCTCTTGATCCCCACGGTGTAGAAGCCCGGCTCGGGATGGGCGAGCTCACGGTGGCCGTGCGGCGGGACCGATCCGCACGAGTGGACGTTCGGGTCGATCAGCGGCCCGAGTGCTTTCGAGCTTTCCAGCCACGGATCAAGGTCGAGGCGCAGTTCCCGCGTGAGGTTCAGGTTCGGGCGCTGTCCGGTCGTGACCACGATCCGGTCGACCGGACCGACCTCGCGGACGCCGTCCGCGGTTTCGCCCTCGAGGACGACCTGGCCGCCGGCGGCGCGGACACGGGTGACCGAGAAGCCGGCCACCCGTGTGACGCGCCCGCTGTCGACGAGCGCCTTGAGCTTGGAGCCGAGTTCGCCCCGGGCCGGGAGCTGGTCGGCGCGCCCGCCGTAGACCCGCATCAGGTTGGCTCCGCGGGTCACCCACACGATTGAAGTCGCGGGATCGCGCTCCGCCAGCTTCGCGAGGTCGATGAGGACGTTGGCGGCCGAGTGCCCGGCACCGACCACAAGGATTGCCTTGCCTTCGTAAGCGGCGCAGTCGCGCCCGAGCACGTCCGGGATGCCGTAGGCGATTCGGTCCGCGTTCTCCGCCTCGCCCTCGGCGAGGATTCCACCTGCGCCCAAAGGATTCGGAGCCGTCCACGTCCCGGAAGCGTCGATCACGGCCCGGGCGAGGTCGCGCCGGATCGTGCCGTTGCCATTCGAGACGGCGAGGACGAAGGGCTTGGTCTCGCGGCCCTTGCTGAGCACCTTGTCGGCGCCTTGGCGGGTGATCGCCTTCACCTTTACGCCTGTCTCGATCACCGCCGCCATCTCCGGCGTCTCGGCGAGCGGCTTGAGGTAGGCGTCGTACAGGTCCGCTCCCGTCGGCATCGCCTTCCCCGGGGGCTCCTGCCAGCCGTGCGTCTGGAGCAGAGCGCGGGCGGCCGCGTCCGTGTTGTACCCCCACGGCGAGAACAGGCGGACGTGGCCCCAGTCGCGTACGTTGGCGGCGACGGTCTCGCCCGCCTCGTAGACCTTCACGGGCACCCCGCGCCGGATCAGGTGAGCGGCGGCGGCCAATCCGACCGGGCCGGCACCGATCACGGCGATGGGAAGGTTTTGGAGCGGTGTCATGGAAGGACTCCTTGGTCAACAGCAGGAGGCGGGTCGGGGAGCGAAGCCGTCACGCACGCGCTCGACAAAGGCACGTCCCTGACAGCAGAGGATCTTGAGCATCCGCGAGGGATCGCGGTAGCCCGGCTGGGCCAGGGCGGAGAGGATGTCGGTCCGCTCAAGCCCGATGTCGCGCAGGAGATGATTGTCCAGCTCGCCGAGTGCGGCGACCTGCCGACGGTTGCGGGCCGCACGGGCGAGGCGGAGGAGGGTTGAGAGGAAGCCTGGCATCTGCCTCTCTTTTCATGTTTCTAGAATTAGCGAAATACTGGGCAAAACAAATCAGGCGGCATTCTCCGCACGGGTTGCACATCCCGCGTCGGCGCAGCACTCGTCGGCCAGGTAGCCGATCAAGTTATTCATCGCCGGGTAGCTGGCCCGGCAGATCAGGGTCGTGGCCTGCCGCTCCTGCGTCACTAGTCCGGTCAGCAGGAGACGCTGGAGGTGGTGCGACAGCGTCGATCCAGGGATGCCGAGACGCTCCTGGATCTGCCCGACGGGCAAGCCCGTCTCGCCGGCCCGCACCAGGGTGCGGTAGACCTGGAGCCGGGTGGTGTTCCCGAGAGCTTCGAGCTGCTTGGCTGCTTGTTCGACGTTCATGGAAATAAGGTGGACTGATCTCGGGAGAGCGTCAAGCGGTATTTTGAGAATTATCGAAAAAACCGTCAAGCAGCACGCGGCCCCAGCAGGATGATGGCGGCCCCGACGAGGCAGACTACTGCGCCCGTGGCATCCCAGCGGTCCGGACGAACGCCTTCGACGATCCAGAGCCAGAGCAGGGAGGCCACGATGTAGACGCCGCCGTAGGCTGCGTACGCCCGACCCGCCGCATCGCTGTCGACGAGCGTCAACAGGTACGCGAACAGCGCGAGCGAGGCCCCGCCCGGGACAAGCCACCAGATGGACCTGTCCAGGCGAAGCCACGCCCAGAACGAAAAGCAGCCCACGATCTCGGCGACCGCAGCGCCCGCATATGCAAGAATCGTCATCCGCCGAACCTGTTACGAAACGGTCCCCTTGCCAATGGCCAGGCCTGTCAGAAGCGCGTCGTGAGCTCGGTCAGCCAGGCAGGCATGGCGGAGACGAGACTGGTTTCGAGGGCCTTGTCAGCCCCGGAGAGGATGAGCGCGCCGCTGGCGACCAGCATGCCGCCGAGCGCCATCTTGGCCCCGCTCCCCGCCGACATCAGCCGGCCGCGCCACCGCATCAACGCCTCGCGGGACAGCAAGCCAAGCAGGAGAAGCGGCAGTGCAGCACCGAGGCCGAAGGCCGCCATGGTGAGGGCGACCTGCCCCAGGTCCCGGCCCTGCGCCGCGAGCACCGAGGCCGCGCCGAGGGTGGGGCCGACGCAGGGACTCCACACGGCGCCAAGCAGGAGTCCGACCCCGAACTGTCCGCCGAGGCCCCCGGGAGAGAAGCCGCCGAAGCGCTGCTCCGCCCAGTTGCTCACCGGACCCGCCGCGATGGCCACCCGAGCCTGGAGCCGCGGCACGACGAGGACGACACCGAAAGCCACCAGCAGGAGGGCGCCAGTGGTCCGAAACATGCCGCCGTCAAGGCCGATCGAGAACCCGATCGTGGCGACGAACAGGCCGATGGCGACGAAGGACAGTGCCAGACCCGCCGCGAGGGCTGCCGGGCCGAACCTGTGCTCGGAGACCGCCGCCCCGAGCACGATGGGCAGGAGCGGCAGCACGCAGGGTGACAGGGTCGAGAGGAGGCCGGCAGCAAGCGCCAGTCCGGTGCCGACGATCTCCATCTCAGAGGGCCTTCCTCATGAGGGACTCGATCGCCTCGAAGCGGGTCTCCCCCACCGAGCGCGCCGTCTCGGCCCTGCCCTTGAACACCACGAAGGTGCTCTGGGAGCGGACGTTCAGGGCACGAAGGGCTTCCTTCTGCGTGTCGAAGTCAAGGTCGAAAAGGATGACGTCCTTGAACTCCGGGCGGGCGGCCAGTTGTGCCACCGAGGGCTTCTGCGCCTTGCACGTTCCGCACCAGGGCGCGGTCACGTGCACGACGATTGGCTTTCCGGCCTCCTGGGCGGCATGGAAGGTCTGGGCATCATAGGGCTTCCGGTCCGCGGCATGGGCAGGCAGGCTGATCGCGAGGATCGAGAGGACGATGCCGGACAGGGCACCACGGCGACTGACGGTCATGGGAGTTCCTTTCAGGAGGATGGTGAGGAGGTGGAAGAGGTCGCCAACTTCGGCGCGAACTGGGCGAACAGCAGGTCGGCAGCGTCGCGGGCCCGTTCCGGCGCGGTGACGGACAGGTGAACGCCGGCCGCGTCCTCCCGCATCCCGAAGCGGAGGAAGGCGCAGCAGGTCTGCTCCTTGCGGACGAGATCACGTACCACCTGGGCCGCCTCAGGGCCGTAGGTCAGGTGGAGGGACAGTCCCTCCCGTCGGGCGGACCGCAGCGACTGCTTTGCCAGTGCTTCGATCCAGTCCACGCGGTTCCTGTACTCGCCGGGGTTGAGCGAGCAGGCGAAGGGTTCGGCTTCAATGGTCGTCATGGTGGGCTCCTGTCATTCGGCTGCGGAGATTGGCGCGAGCTGCTTCGGTCCGGCGCAGCCGCATCCGGTTTCCGTGGTGGCGCACGCGGTCGTGGGGCGCCTGCGAAGCACGATCAGGAGGGCGAGGGTCGAGCCGACCAGAACGGCCAGCCCAATCCCCCAGCCCAGCGAGGCTGCGCCGAGACCGCCCAGGCCCAACCCGACGAGCAGGGAGCCCATGGCGGGCAATGAGCAGCAGGCGACGCAGGCGGCGCCCAGTCCAAGGAGTTTGAGAGCAGGTTTCATGGGATCCTCACGGCGGCCGGAGTGACGAACTTGCTGGAGGATGCGACCTCAAGTAACTTGAGGTTCAAGTCGTTTATTTCCGGATACACGAATATGTGTTCACAGCCCCTGACCATCGGTGCCCTGGCCGACCAGACCGGGTGCAACGTCCCGACCATCCGCTACTACGAGGAGATCGGCCTCCTGCCGCCGGCGCGTCGGCGTCCCGGGGGGCACCGCTTCTATGCCGAGGCCGACCTGCGGCGGCTGACCTTCATCCGGCGCTGCCGCGACTTCGGGTTTCCGATCGAGCAGGTCCGTGCGCTGGTGGAGCTGACCGAGGCCTCGGACAGGGACTGCAACGAGGCACGCGACCTGGCCCAGGCCCACCTCGAGGAGGTGCGCCAGAAGCTCGCCGAGCTCCAGGCGCTCGAACGTACCCTCGTGGGCTTCGTGGAGACCTGCACCGCGGCCTGCGCCGGCGGTCCGGCCTCGGACTGCGTGATCCTCGATGACCTGGCGGAGCCCGCCCGGCAAGCGTGCTGCGGCTGAGCGGCGGGATCGCGGTGACACTGGCGGACAACAAGTTGCTTGTTCAACGGCTGGTGGACGAGGTCATCAACGGGCGGGACCTGGCTGTCCTCGACGAGCTCTGCACGCTGGCGCTCGCCCCGAAGCTCCGGCTGGCCTTCAAGCAGTTCCTTGAGGCGTTCGGCGACTGGAAGCAGACAGTGGTCGAGCTGGTCGCGGAAGGGGACACCGTCGTGGCCCGGTTCCGCTGCGAGGGTACGCAGACCGGGGATTGGCTTGGTCTCCCCGCGAGTGGGCGGCGGATGAGGATCGACGAGGTCTACTTCTTCAGGCTTGAGAACAACCGCATCGCACGGCTCTGGGGACTGGAGGATACCTGGACCCGCAGGCGGCAACTCGCGGGCGAGGACGCCCGTCTGGGCGAACTCGGATCACTGAGTTGAGAAAGGCGGTTTCGGGTGCCGCTTGAGGACTGCCGGCGCAGTCCCGGCCTTCATTTGCCGCGACCGGGATCCTGTCAGGCCCGCCATGTATCCATGGTGGTTCCCAAGCATCGCCGTCAGTCGATGGTACGATCCATGGCACCGACATCGACCGAAGATAGCGGCAGCGTGACGGGATCTTCCTCCAGCGAAAGCCTTTGTCCCTGCTTCTGGTTCAGGGTTTCCTGCTCTCTCGAATCCGGCAATCCTCGAGCAGGCCCGACCGACCAGCGTTATCAACTCGGAGCCGCCTTGACCCCGTACCCGCCCAAGGACTTGGGAGGCCGGGAATGCTGGCACGGGTCCTAGCCTCACGTCGGCCGGAACGCCTGAACGACGGTCCGATCGGTTTCGAGACGCGCCGCTCCGATCAGATCGATGCAGTACGGGATAGCAGGGAAGACGGCCATCAGGCTCACCCGGATCGAGGACGGCTTGCCGGGGCAGTTGACGATCAGTGCCTTGCCGCGAATCCCGGCGGTCTGCCGCGAAAGGATCGCGGTCGGCACCTGTTCCAGGCTCCTCCGGCGAAGAAGCTCCCCAAAGCCCGGCATCATCCTCTCGCAGGCGGCCTCGGTGCCCTCAGGCGTGAGGTCGCGGGGCGCCGGCCCCGTGCCTCCGGTCGTCAACACGAGGTCACATCCGCCTTGGTCGACGAGATCGACCGGGGCATCGCGTACGCTCTCAAGGCCATCGGGCACGATGCAGGCCACCGCCTCCCACGGCGAGGTCAGGATTTCCTCGAGCGTTGACCGGATTGCCGGGCCACTCTCATCTCCATAGACACCGGAGCTCGCCCGGTCGGATATGGTCAGGATGCCAATCCTGGCAGGGCGAACAGACTCGGTCATCACACGAACCCTCCCTGGCCGCCCGACCCGAGGCTTACTGCCAGGCGTCGCGCGGTACCTATTCGGCTGCCTTGATTTCGTGGCTCATCGCGGCCGCGGCAAGACGCGTGGCTTCCTTCTCGGCCGTGTCCTTGCGCTCGCTGTAGCGGTCGGTGAGGTAGTCGGAGCGGTCGCGGGTCAGGAGCGTGAACTTCACCAGCTCCTCCATCACATCCACGACGCGATCGTAGTAGGGGGACGGCTTCATCCGTCCGGCCTCGTCGAACTCCTGGAAGGCCTTGGCGACCGAGGACTGGTTCGGGATCGTCACCATCCGCATCCAGCGCCCGAGCACGCGCAGTTGGTTCACGGCGTTGAAGGACTGCGAGCCGCCGCAGACCTGCATCACGGCCAGCGTGCGGCCCTGCGTCGGCCGCACCGATCCCGTGGCGAGCGGGATCCAGTCGATCTGGGCCTTCATCACCGCGCTCATGGCCCCGTGTCGTTCCGGGCTGCACCAGACCTGGCCCTCGGACCAGAGCGACAACTCGCGCAGTTCCTGGACCTTGGGATGGTCGCTGGCGGTCGCATCCGGTAGCGGCAAGCCATGTGGATCGAAGACCCGGGTTTCGGCGCCGAAGTGCTTCAGCAACCGCTCCGCCTCGAGTGTGAGGAAGCGGCTGTAGGAGCGTTCCCGCAGGGAACCGTAGAGCAGGAGGATGCGGGGAGGGTGCGTGGATAATCGCCTGGGCTCCAGCTTGCCGAGGTCCGGCACGTCGAGGACCGAGAAGTCGATGTTGGGAAGATCACTCACCGGGCTGTGCTCCCCGCTTGGGGGCGGTCTCAGGCAGCCTGTGCCGCACTGCGCCACGCTCGTACCAGCCCTGGCTGCGGTTCACGATCCAGACGACCGACAGCATCACCGGGACTTCAATCAGGACGCCAACCACGGTTGCTAATGCCGCTCCGGAGTTGAAGCCGAAAAGGCTGATCGCGGCCGCCACGGCGAGCTCGAAGAAGTTCGAGGCACCGATCAGGGCCGAGGGGCCCGCGACGCAGTGCTGCTCGCCCGCAACCCGGTTGAGCAGGTAGGCTAAGCCGGAGTTGAAGTAGACCTGGATCAGGATCGGCACGGCCAGCATGGCGATGATCAGGGGCTGTGCCAGGATCTGCTCGCCCTGGAAGCCGAACAGCAGAACCAGGGTGGCGAGCAGGGACACCAGCGACAGCGGCTGCAAGACCCGGAGCAATCCGGTCAGGGACGCCTCGCCGCCGTTCGCCAACAGGCGCGAGCGCAGGAACTGGGCCAGCACCACGGGGATGACGATGTAGAGCACGACCGAGAACAGGAGGGTGTCCCACGGCACGGTGATCGCGGACAGGCCGAGCAGCAGCCCAACGATGGGCGCGAAGGCCACCACCATGATGATGTCGTTGAGGGCCACCTGGCTCAAGGTGAAGTGCGGCTCGCCCTTCGTCAGATGGCTCCACACGAACACCATCGCCGTGCAGGGCGCGGCCGCTAGGATGATCAGGCCGGCGATGTAGGAGTTGATCTGGTCGGCGGGAAGGTAGGGCCTGAAGACGTAGCCGATGAAGAGCCAGCCGAGCGCCGCCATCGAGAATGGCTTCACCGCCCAGTTGATGAACAGCGTCACGCCGATGCCGCGCCAGTGCTCGCGCACCCGTCCGAGCGACGCGAAGTCGATCTTGATCAGCATCGGAATCACCATCAGCCAGATCAGGGCTGCCACGGGCAGGTTGACCTTGGCGACCTCCAGGGCACCGACGGTCTGGAATACCCCGGGGAAGAGGTGGCCGAGGGCGATGCCAGCGACAATGCACAGGGCGACCCAGAGGGTCAGGTAGCGCTCAAAGAGTGACATGGAGAATTCCTTCAGGCGGTGGCCGCGCGGTGTCCGGAGGCGTCGACGACGATCCCGCCGTCCTCCTTGCGGAACTCGCCCTGCTGGGGCGGCAGAAGATCGAGAACGGCCTCCGACGGACGGCACAGGCGCACGCCCTTCGGTGTGACGACGATGGGGCGGTTGATCAGGATCGGGTGCGCCATCATGGCGTCGAGGAGCTGATCATCCGTCAAGGATGGGCCGTCGAGGCCGAGCTCCTCGTAGGGCGTGCCCTTCTGGCGGATGACGGCGCGGACCGGCACGCCCATGCGCTCGATGAGTTGGCGCAGCAGGAGCCGGGTCGGCGGAGACTTCAGGTACTCGATGACGTGCGGCTCGATACCGGCGTTGCGGATCATCGCCAGGGTGTTGCGTGACGTGCCGCAGTCCGGGTTGTGGTAAATGATGACGTCCATGGGGAACCTCAGGCCGAGCGGCGGTCGAAGGGAAGCACGCTGCCAGAGGTTGCGCCCTCGAGGCGGCCGATCTCCCGCAGGTGATGGGTCAGCGCGACCTGGTCGAGGCTTGCCATCGGCAGCGCCAGAAAGGCCGAAATCCGGTTCTTGAGGTACTTGGCGGCCTGGACGAAGGCGCGTTCCTTCTCGATGTCGGTGCCCTCGACGGCGGCAGGGTCCTCGATGCCCCAGTGGGCTGTTGCCGGATGGCCCAGCCACACAGGGCAGGCTTCACCCGCGGCGCTGTCGCAGACGGTGAGGATGAAGTCCATCACGGGCGCATCCGGTCCGGCGAACTCGTCCCAGCTCTTCGAGCGGAAACCGTCGGCCGGGTAGCCGAGGCTGTCGAGTACCTTCAGGGCGAATGGATTGACGGTGCCCTTCGGCTGGCTGCCTGCCGAGAAGGCGTTGAAGCGGCCGGCACCGTCCTTGCGCAGGATGCCCTCCGCCAGGACGGATCGGGCGGTGTTGCCCGTGCACAGGAACAGCACGTTGTAGGGACGGTCAGCCATCGAGGGTCTCCTTCGGGGAACAGCAGGGGGCGAGGGCATCGATCAGGGGAGCGCACACGCCAGGATGGCCGCCGCAGCAGTCCTTGAGAAGGTAGGTCACGACCTCGCGCAGATGGTCGAGATCAGCGCGGTAGATGATCGAGCGGCTGCGGCGCTCGGATCGGACCAGCCTCGCCCGGGCGAGGATGCCCAGGTGCGAGGACATGGTGTTGTGTGGGACGGCCAGTTCCCGGGCGATGTCGCCCGCCGGCAGGCCCTCCGGCTCGTGCTTTACCAGCAGCCGGAACACCTCGAGGCGGGTTGACTGGGCCAAGGCCGCGAGAGACAGGATGACGTTCTCTGATTCCATTTGTCGAGACTTATGGAAGCAAGTGACAGCAGTCAAGCGCTTTCCACGCGACCCACGCGTTCACGGCCTGCACGCATAAGGTTGGTCGGGCGGGTTCAATGCTCGGGGTGCTGGCACTTCCCATGGTCCGCGAGGACCTCGATGATCCGGCACTCGGAAATCCTACGGTGGTCGCAGGTGACCATGGTCTCGAGTTCGTCACGCAAGGCCGTGAGCCGTGCGATCTTGTCCTTCACCTCGTCGAGATGGGCCTTAGTGATGTCATGCACCTCGCCGCAGGAGCGGTCGGGATCTCCTGCGAGGCCCAGGAGCTGCCGGATAGCTTCGACCTCGAAGCCGAGCTCGCGGGCGTGGCGGATGAAGTTCAGCCGGCGGACGTCCCCGGGACGATACCGCCGCTGCTGGCCCTCGGTCCGGGTCGGCTCGGCCAAGAGGCCGATCTGCTCGTAGTACCGGATGGTGGGGACCTTCACCTGGGTCTGCCGCGACAGCTCGCCAATCGTCAGGGACATCAAGATACCTCTTGAACCTCTAGCCGCTAGAGGATGTAGGGTCGGCCCGACTCAAAAAGCAAGGACCGAACGATGACGACAAACGTGGCCGCCCAGAAGATCAGGTATCGCGTCCAGGGCATGGACTGCGCCTCCTGCGCCCGCAAGATCGAAACCGCACTCACCCGCGTGCCGGGCGTCTCCGACATCTCCATCAGCACCACCACGGAGACCCTGCGCCTGCGGGCCGCCGAGGCGGCCACGGGCGAGCAGGTCGAGAAGGTGGTCCGTGGCCTCGGCTACGGCATCACGCCCGTGGAGGAGGGAGCCCGGCACGACCACGGTGCCGAGGAGGGGCCTTGGTGGCGTTCGGCCAAGGGGCGGCTGACGCTCTTCTGCGGGCTTGCCCTCGCGGCCGCCTGGGGTCTGGCGGCGCTCCTGCCAGGCTACGAGGCCTGGCTCTACACCGCCGCCATGCTGATCGGCCTGGTGCCGATCGCCCGCCGCGCGGTGTCCGCCGCCATGGCCGGGGCGCCCTTTACCATCGAGACCCTGATGAGCATCGCCGCCGTGGGGGCGGTGATCATCGGCGAGACCGAGGAGGCCGCCATCGTGGTGCTGCTCTTCCTCGTCGGCGAGCTGCTGGAGGGCGTCGCCGCCGGCCGGGCGCGGGCCAGCATCCGGTCCCTGACCAGCCTGGTGCCCAAGACCGCCTTCATCGAGCGCAACAGCAGCCTGGAGGAGGTCGCGGCCGAGACCCTTGCGGTGGGCGATGTGATTGCGGTTCGGCCCGGCGACCGGGTTCCGGCGGATGGCATGATCGTCTCCGGAGAGAGCGCCATCGACGAGGCCCCCGTCACGGGCGAGAGCACCCCGAAACGCAAGGGAGAGGGCGAGAGCGTGTTCGCCGGCACCATCAACACCGACGGCAGCCTGCGCGTCCGCGTGACCGCCGCGGCCGAGGACAACACCATCGCCCGCGTGGTGCGCTTGGTCGAGGAAGCGCAGGAGGCCAAGGCCCCGACCGAGCGCTTCATCGACCGCTTCTCGCGCTACTACACCCCGGCCGTGCTCGTCGTTGGCGCCCTCGTGGCCATCCTGCCGCCGCTGCTGGCAGGCGAGCCTTGGGGCGAGTGGGTGTACAAGGGACTGGCCGTGCTCCTGATCGGCTGCCCCTGCGCCCTCGTCATCTCGACCCCCGCTGCCATCGCGGCAGGCCTGGCGGCGGGCGCCCGGCGCGGTCTGCTCATCAAGGGCGGTGCCGTGTTGGAGACCCTCGGCAAGGTGACCGCTGTCGCCCTCGACAAGACCGGAACCCTCACGGAGGGGCGGCCCAAGGTGACCGATATCGTTGCCCTCGGCGAAGCCAGCGAACGCGATGTCCTCGAGGACGCGGCCGCCCTTGACGCCACGTCCTCGCACCCGATCGCGAAGGCGATCGTGGCGCGGGCGCAGGCCGAGGGCATCGAGGTTGCTCCCGCCATCGGCGTGATGGCGCTCGGCGGCAAGGGCGTAAAGGGTCGGTTCAAGCGCCGCGGCCTGTTCCTCGGCTCGCCCAAGGCCGCCTCGGCCATCGCGCCCCTCCCGCCAGAGGCCGAGGCCCGGATCGGTGCGTTGCAGGATGAGGGCAAGACCGTGTCCGTCCTGCTGGTGAACGACACCCCCGTCGGGCTGGTCGCCGTCCGTGACGAGCCGCGCGACGACGCGCTGGAGGGCCTGAAAGCGCTCAAGGCCCGCGGCGTCACGCCTGTCATGCTCACAGGCGACAACGCGAGGACGGCCGCCGCCATCGCCCGCACGCTGGGCGTGGAACCCCGCGCCGACCTGCTGCCGCAGGACAAGCTCCGGATCGTCAACGAGCTCAAGGCCCAGGGGCAGGTGGTCGCCAAGGTTGGCGATGGCATCAACGACGCCCCGGCGCTGGCGGCGGCGGATGTGGGCATCGCCATGGGCGGCGGCACCGACGTGGCGCTGGAGACGGCGGACGGGGCGGTTCTACATGGGCGCGTCCTCGACATCGCCCGCATGATCGCGCTCTCGAAGGCCACCATGGGCAACATCCGCCAGAACATCGGCGTGGCGTTGGGCCTGAAGGCGGTGTTCCTGGTGACCACCATCCTTGGCATCACCGGCCTGTGGCCCGCAATCCTCGCCGACACGGGCGCGACGGTGCTGGTCACGGCCAACGCCATGCGCCTGCTCGGGGCTGGGCGGAGCGTGTGATGCCGTCGCCCTGGCTCCCTGTTGCCATCCTCGTCGCCGTCGGCATCACCTTCGCGGTGCTGACGCGGCAGGTGGCGCGGCGCATCGGGCGCGCCCCCAACCGCTTCGGTGCAAGCGACACCGCCCATGATTTCGTGGGGCGGGTGTACCGCGTCGGCGGGGCCACCTTCCTTGTCTTCCTGGTCGCCCGGGCGATCTCGCCCGGGATCGATACGACCGCAGGCCTGATCCCCATGCTCGCCCGTCCGACCGTCGCTTGGCTCGGTCTTGCAGTCATGGCTGCGGGCAGTGCCGTCATCCTCGCCGCCCAGGCGCAGATGGGAGCGTCCTGGCGCATCGGCCTCGATCAGGAGAGGACCGGCCTCGTGACGACGGGCCTGTTCGCCTGGTCGCGCAACCCAACCTTCCTCGGCATGGTCGGCGTGGTGCTCGGCGCCTTCCTCGTGGCTCCGCCCACCCTCACGGGCATGGTTCTCACGGCCGCCTGGATCGCCTTCTCGGTGCAGGTCCGCATGGAGGAGGAGCACCTGCACCGCATGCACGGTCCTGCTTACGACGGATATCGCGCCGCCGTGCGGCGCTGGTTCGGCCTTCCGGCAGGTAGGTCCGGCGAGCCCGCCAGCCTTGGCCACCCTGTGGATCACGGGTAAACGGAAGCGGATGCCTCAATCCTGCCGGACTTGAAGGCATGCTCTCAGGCGGATCGGCCTCCTCGCCGCGCGATTGCGGTCCCGCGGCAGGACAGCGTCGAAGCCGACCATCCAAGAACAACGGGGCGATGTCCGTCACCTGCTGTCGGGCACGGAGAATGCGGGGATCCCCATGATGAAGAACATCGCACTGGCTGCGGGCCTCGTGCTCGCGCTCGCCGCCTGCCAGGGTGACACCCGATCCACGCGCCACCTGGTGCCGATCCCGCCCGCCACCATGGCGCTGATGGCCAGCAAGGGCATGTCGCCAAACGACCCGATCCTCATGCGGGCCTTCAAGAAGGAATCCGAGATCGAGGTCTGGAAACGCGGCTCCGACGGAAGGTACGCGCTGCTCAAGACCTACCCGATGTGCCGCTGGTCGGGCCAACTCGGCCCCAAGACGCGCGAGGGCGACCGCCAGGCGCCGGAGGGCTTCTACGCGGTCACACCCTCGCAGATGAACCCGAACTCCAGCTTCCATCTCTCGTTTGATCTCGGGTACCCGAACGCGTACGACCGCGCCCACGGCCGGACGGGATCGCACCTGATGGTCCACGGCTCGTGCTCGTCGAGCGGCTGCTTCGCCATGACGGACGAGGCCATCTCCGAGGTCTACTCGCTTGCCCGCGAGGCGTTTGCCAGCGGCCAGCGCAGCTTCCAGTTCCAGTCCTATCCGTTCCGCATGACCGCCGAGAACCTGGCCAGGCACCGCCTCGACCCGAACATCGCCTTCTGGAGGAACCTCAAGGAAGGCTCGGATTACTTCGAGCTCGCCAAGCAGGAGCCGCAGGTGTCCGTAGCCAACCAGCAGTATGCGTTCAGCGGCGACGCCTCGGTCATGGCGGCCGTCGCGCAGAAGCGGCAGAGCGATGACCAACAGGTCGCCGGGTTGGCGGCCAAGGGCGTGCAGCCGATCAAGCTCGTCTACGGCGACGGCGGACAGCACGAGAGCTTCCGGCAGGCGCTGACCGGGGAGGATGGTTCGCTTGCGGTCGGTGCCGGCGCCCGCAACCGCCTCGGCGACATCAGCAGGCCCGAGGCGCTGGCTGCCGGGCCGCAGGAGGTCGTCCTGACTGCGAACGGCAAACCGAGGCAAGGAGCGTCATCGACGCTCGCCTATACCTCGCAGAAGCCGCTCCGAGGCCGGATTCCCACTGGCGAACCCGTCAGGCAGGTTGCTCCAGCCACAGCAGCGCCTGTGCCGGCAGCCCAGGCGGGAGGCGGGAGTTCCATCCTCGAGCGCTTCCGGGGGCTGTTCGGCGGTTAAAGGCGTCGTAGCGATTACGGCGGCTAAACGATGGACCACTCCTCATCGGTGATCGTTACCGACGAAGGCGATCTCGTCAGCCTGATCGACTGCCACTGGGACGATGCGACTGTGCTCGCCAAGCTCAAGAAGGCTTTGCCCCTTTAGCGGTATGGAGACTGTGGCTGGTCGCTGCCCTGGTTGGGATGGGACTGGCGGGACCCGCGTTCACGTCAGGGGCGGCTCCGCTCCTGCTGGTAGGTGCGCTCGCGCTCGGGCCACGTGCTCTTGATGAAGGCGAGGATCGCCTGGATTTCCTGATCCGACAGTGCATTGCCGAACGCCGGCATGGCGCTCTCATAGTTGGGTACAACGGCCGACATGCCGAACTTGGTGATCCGGAACAGCTCTTCGTCGGAGTGGTGCCAGGTGTGCCCCGTCGCATCATGCGGCGGGGCCGGCATCAATCCGTTCGGCTTGGGGCTTTGCCAGTCAGGCTCACCCTGAAATCCGGCCCCATGGCAGGAGGCGCAGTAGGCCCCGTAGAGCTGTCGGCCCAAGGCAATCCGGGCAGAACTCTCGCCGTCCCACCGGAGCATCCACAGGAGCGCCGCGCCCACCAGAATCAGGCAGGTTGAGGGACCCAGGACAGTGGCGGTGTTTCTGTAGGCAGACATCAAGCTCATGGCCGGAGCCGTTCGGATCCCGGCGCTGTCTCCCATTGCACGGTGTTCACTCGGTGAAGGGCGGAGCCACCGCTCCGCCCCTCATGCAGCGCCCGGTCACCGCGTCCGGTTCATCTGCTCCTGCATCTGCCGCATCATGGCGGTCATCTCGGCCATCTGCCTTTGCATCTGCTCCATGTTGGACGCCATCTGCGCATTGCGCTGCATCATGGGGCAGCCGCCCTGCATCATGCCGCCCGTCATCATTCCACCCTGCTGGGCGGGGGCTTGGCCACCCGGATTCGCCTGACCGGTGCCGGGCTGCATTGGCCCCATGCCCTGCATCGGAGCCGCTGGCGCAGGCTCCGGGGCCGAGGGGGCCGGCGACGTCGCCTGAGCCAACGCAGCCGTGCCGGCCAGCGTCAGAAGGCCCGTAAGGGCTAGTGTCGGGAAGGTTCTCATCAGATGTCTCCCATTTGCAGTCGTTGCTGAGGTTGGAGCCCCCACCTTTGTCGAGGTCCCGCCGCCCTGTTCCTGCGGCTTGCCTCGATCTCAGCGGCGCAGGTACTTCACCAACGCCGCAGTCCCGAGGACGAGCAGGATGACGACAAGGAGCCAGAACAGGCCCATGCCCGCCATCATCCACCCCATACCGTCCGTCATGCCCATCATCAGATGTTACCTCACGAGTTCGATGCGCCGAAGCTGTTCCAGGTCCGGCCCTGGTCCGTGCTGGTCAGCACCCGGCCCTTGCCCGTGGCGGCGAACAGCCGGTCGGGATTGGCCGGATCGACAGCGAGATGCAGAAGGTAGCCGCCACCGAAATCATTGCCGAGTTCAGTCGGACCGAACGGCTCCTCCGCCGAGCGAACCAGCCCGCGGCCGATCACGAATGCGTAGAGCGTGCCGTCGGGCGTGACCTCCACGAGGCTAACCGGGGCTCCGTCAAGCTGCGACTTCCAGGTCTTGCCGGCATCTTTGCTGACCAGCAGGCCGTCTTCCGTCGCGGCATAAAGCGTATCCGCGTTCTTCGCGGAAGCGGCAAGGTCGATGAGCTTGTCAGGCGTGGGGCCGACCACCTTCCAAGTCTTGCCCGCGTCCCGGCTGATCTGAAGCCCTTTGAAGGAGCCGTAGATCGTGTTCGGGTTGGCGGGGCTGACCGTCATCTGGTGAAAGTCCACCGGGCCGTTCACGCCGGGCGACACCTGCGTCCAGGTCTTGCCCTGGTCAGCCGAGGCGATGAAGCCGAGGTTGCCGCCGGTCGCCGGGTGTCCGCTGGCGTAGAGCGTCCTCGGATCGCTCGGGTGCGGGTTGAAGCCCATGAAGTCCTGGGCCGCGGAGATCCGCTCCGCCTTGCCATCGGACCCTGCGCGGAACAGCCCGTGATGGGTGGCGATGAGCAGCCTGGACGGGTCCTGCCGATCCACGGCAAGGCCATGGATATGCGTGTGGCCCGGAAGCTTGGAAACCTCCAGGATCTCGGTGGCTTCCGAGCGGAGACTATAGCCGAGGGTGGCCAGCGTGAGCGCGGCGGCTCCGGCCAGGGCGAGCTTGTTGGGGATGATCGTCTTCATGTCTGAATCCTTGGAAACAAAGGGGCCGAGCCCTCGGGCTGGCCCAGGCGTTCACTGTTGGTTTTCGCGCTGAGAGGGCGTGGTCGAGCAGGACCGCCCTGGCATGCCCTTCATGCACAGGCCAAGGGCGCACATCGCCAGGCAGGGGGCCGCAGTGAGCAGCAACGGGGCGATGCCCGCGGCGACGAGCCAGGGCCAACCCATGACAAGGCTGCCGCCCAGGGCCACGGTGGCGCTGATCAGCACCAGGCCCCGTCGGCCTTGCAGCCAGGCCGGAACCCGTACGTCCGCCGGGCGCACCGGGGTCGTGGAGGGGGAAGACGTCTGCATCTCGTTCTCCTCAAATGTGGTCGGGATTGGGGACGCGCGGGTGCGCACGTCCGCGATGGCCGCAGCGGTCCTCGCGGAGCCGCGCGGCTTCAGCCGATCAGGATGCTTCGAGGAGGACGGGGATCGGGCAGGCGCGTCAGGCTGGAGCCGTCCCGGTCGGGGGACACCCCGAGCCGCGTTGCCGAGATCACGGGCGATCCCACGACAGCATGGGCGAGGGTCATGGCCGACCCTGCGCAGAACACCTTCGCGCAGGCCATCGGGACGGTTGCGTCACCGTGGCAACCGTCACAGTCTGCCGGCATCGGGTCCATGGCAGCCGAAACGGTCATGTCACGCCCGTTGTGGGCCATCGCCCCGTGAGGGACAGGCATCATCGTCCCGAGCACGAACGCCAGGGCGACAAGGAAGGCACACAGGGACCGGAGCAACGGCATGATCCAGACCTAGTGAGGGACTGGCGGATAGACAATTCACATCATCGTGTCGTCTCGGCGGGACTGGGGATCGTCCGGTCGAACAACTCCGTCATAGCTGCCAACTCGGGAAACGTGCTGAGCATGGCCCGGACCACCGGGATGAATAAGGACGGGAGTGCGGGCAGCCGTGGTGCGCGCACTCACTTGCCCAAGAGACCTGTTCTCATGTTCAGCCGCTCCGGACGATCGGTCCAGGATAAACTCCGAGGGGTCTTCCGCCAAACAAGCTGAGAGGCCGGTGCGCCCCGTGCCTCCCCACGGAGAGGGTGCGGTGGCGGACAAATCTCCCAATGGGTGTGAACCTGCTCACCCAACTGCCGTTGGCTGCCACAGGAGATCTCGATGGGCCACGCACACGCTCATGGACATGGCAGCGACAAGGACAGGTCGCAGGGGCGCGGCCGCCGCCTGCTGATCGCGCTCGCCCTCAACCTGGGGATCACGGTCGCCGAGGTGGTCGGCGGCGTCGTCTCCGGCTCGCTGGCGCTCCTGGCTGATGCCGCCCACAACTTCTCCGACGCGGCCTCCGTGCTCGTGTCCTACATCGCCTGGCGGATCTCGCGGCGCGAGGCCGACCGGCGCCGCACCTTCGGCTACGCCCGGGCCGAGACGGTCGGCGCGCTGATCAACCTGACCACGCTCTTCGTGATCGGGATCTATCTCGTCTACGAGGCGGCAAACCGGCTCTTCAATCCGGTGGAGGTGGCCGGCACCACCATGCTGGTCGTCGGCGTCATCGCCCTGGTCGAGGATCTCGCGGCCGCCTGGGTGCTGCGCAAGGACACCGGCAGCCTCAACGTCAAGAGCACATACCTCCACATGATCGCCGACGCCCTGGCCACCGTCGGCGTCATCGTGGGCGCCATCGTGATCATGGTCTGGGGCTCGGGCGTGAGCTGGATCGACCCGGCCATCACGGCCCTTATCGCGGTCTACATCTTCGTCCATGCCTCGCACGAGATCCGCGAGGCCATTGCCGTCCTGATGGACAGCGCGCCCAGGGATTTCGACTACGATGCCGTCGTGGCCGACCTGAAGGCCATGCCGGCCGTCGAAGACATTCACCACCTCCATGTCTGGCAGCCGGAGGAAGGCAAGGTGGCGCTCGAGGCGCATGTTGCCGTGTCGGAACCTGATCTGGGCGAGGTCACCGACATGACCGAACGTATGCGGCGCCGGCTGCACGAACGGCATGGGGTCGACCATGCCACGATCCAGGTCGAGCTGGCCGGGCGGGTGCGGCACGACACGAAGTTGATCCGGAACGAGTAGTGCCGATGCCGAATCATCGGGAGCGATGACGCGATGAACCCGTACCTCCAGGTCCTGGCACTGGCGCTGCTTCCCGCGCTCGGCAACTTCGCCGGAGGGGCGGTGGCGGAGTTGCTCAAGACCTCGCGACAGACGCTGAGCCGGGCCCTGCACGTGGCGGCGGGCATCGTGGTTGCGGTGGTCTCTACCGAGCTGATGCCGGAGGCCCTGGAGGGAGCCGCGCCCTGGCTCGTGGTTCTCGGCTTCTGCCTGGGAGGCGCGACCTTCATCCTGCTCGACTGGGGGATCGAACGCTTCAGTGGAGGGGAGGAGGTTTCCGGTCCCTGGATGGTCTATGCAGCGGTGTTCATCGACCTGTTCAGCGATGGCCTGATGATCGGAGTGGGTTCGGTCGTGTCCTTCAGCCTTGCCCTGGTGCTCGCCATCGGTCAGGTCACAGCGGACATCCCGGAGGGCTTCGCGACGATTGCCAACTTCCGCGACAAGGGCGTCAAGCGCAGCACCCGCCTGTTGCTGTCGGCCTCGTTCGTGATCGCGACCCTGCTCGGGGCGAGCATCGGCTACTGGCTTCTGCGCGACCAGAGTGAAAGTCTGAAGCTCACGGCGCTCGCCTTCACGGCTGGACTGCTGATCCTGGCTGCCATCGAGGAGATGCTGGGCGAGGCCCACGAGGCGGCAGATGACACCCGCTACACGGCCGCCTTCTTCATCGGCGGCTTCGCCCTGTTCACCCTTGTGGCCTCCTACTTCGAAGCGTGAGCGGTGAGCGAGACCGACATCCCATTCTACGCCGCCGTCGCCCTTGCCGGGCTGGCCTTCGTGGCCGTCGACCTGGCGGATCGGTGTTTCCCCTGGTTGCGGCGCGGCCTGCCTCTGCCGATCACGGCAGGATTGCTGGCGGCTCTCGTCCTGCTGATCCCGCGCGCCTTCGGCCTGCCGGTGCGCGTGCCGCACCAGGGCGTCCCGGTTGATTTCCTGATTGCGCTGCTGACCACCAACATGGGCCTGCACCTCACCCCCAAGGTGCTGCGGAAGGGGCTGCCCGTGCTCCCGCTGTTCCTCGCAGCGGGCTTTTGCCTCTACTGGCTCCAGCTTCTGGCCGTGCTGCCGCTGGCGCTCCTCACGGCCCATCCCCTGGAGACGGCGATCGTCACGGGACCACTGGCCTTTGTCGGCGCCCCTTACAACCTCAACCCGCCCGCGCAGGTGCCGCCGATCGCAGATCTTCTCCGTCCCGCTTACCCCGATCCCGAGACCATAGCCCAGGGCATGATGATGGTCGGCATCATTCTCGGGCCGCTGTTGGCGTCCTGGTGCGGCTCGCGGTTCTTCCGGCGCGCTGGTCAGGAGCCGCCCCAACCGCCTGCCCAACACCAGCGGACGCCGGATGTCCCCTTGAGCGCCTTCGGGCAGCGCGAGACGCACGTGCTTGCGCTGATTCTCATCCTGGTCGCCCTAGCATTCGGCATTCAGCAGATTCTTCTGGCAGCCGTTCCGGGCCTCGAGCCCGATCACCTGCCGGTGATCGTGATCTCGTACCTTCTGGGTGGACTGACGCGGTTCTCCGTCGAGAAGGTTCTGGGACCGGATCGCTTCCCCGAGGCTGCCCTGACCGTGCTCCTGCTCGGCCCGACGATGAGCTTCGTCCTCACCTACGCGATCATGAGCATCCCCTTACATAAGACCATGGCCATCACGCCCTTGATGGGACTAGCGGGCGTGATGGCCGTTCTGAGCAGCGCAGCCTTTGGGTGGCTCCTGTTCCCAATTTTCGCGAAAGCGGCGGGCCGTTACTATGGTGCGGTGATCGCCACGGCCTTCATTGCGGTCACCACGGGTTGGGGACCGGTGGCGATGTCTTTCCTGCGCCGCTCGACAGACGAGCGAGGGGAAGTCGAGCCCATGCCGGCTATCCTGCCTCTGAACGCCTTTTTCATCTTTCCCTGGATGGTGATCCTCACGACCGAGTACGTATTCGCGGTATTCGGACCGGGCTGAGGGCTGCTGCCCGCTGGCTGGTGTCCGGCACGCAGCACAGGCCGCGGAGTACTGGGCAGCCAAGGCCGGGGTTCTAGTTACCCTTGGGTGCCGTTGCCCGGAGCACCGGACAGCCGACGGCACGGGAGGAAATGATGAAGCAACTCGTCAGTGCCGCGGCCCTGCTGGCTGCCGCAAGCAGTTCCGTGTACGCCCAGAACACCTTACCCCAGACCAACGACCCTTACTTCCGGTCGGCCCAGTCCGCGCTCCAGGAGCGTCTGAAGCTCACGCCCAACACCAACCGCGCCAAGAACGTCATCCTGTTCGTCGGTGACGGCATGGGTATCTCCACCATCACGGCCGGCCGGATCTATGAGGGCCAGAAGCGCGGCGTGGACGGGGAGTCGAACATCCTCGGGATGGAGAAGCTTCCCCATGCCGCCCTGTCGAAAACCTACACACACGACGCCCAGGTCGCCGACTCCGCCCCGACGGCCGTGGCCATGGTGACCGGCGTGAAGACGCGCAACGACATCATCGGCCTGAACAGCGAAGCCGAGGTCGGTGATTGTGCCGGATCCAAGGGCAAGGAGGTCCTGAGCCTGGCCGCCATGGCCGAGCGCGCGGGGCTCGCCACCGGCGTGGTCAGCACCGCCCGGATTACCCATGCCACGCCCGCGGCCATGTATGCGCACTCCGCCAACCGTGATTGGGAGGGCGACGCCAACATGCCTCCGGAGGCGATCTCAGCAGGCTGCAAGGACATCGCCCAGCAGCTCGTGGCTTGGCCGTACGGCGACGGGTTCGAGGTGATCTTCGGCGGCGGCCGCGACCGCTTCCTGCCCGAGTCCGTGAACGATCCCGAAGACACTGACAAGAAGGGCTCGCGCAAGGACAGCCGCAACCTCGTCGAGGAATGGCAGAACCGCTATTCGAACAGCAGCGCCTTCGTGTGGAACGAGGAGCAGTTCAAAAAGCTGGACGCCAACACGCCGCACGTGCTCGGTCTCTTTGAGCGCTCGCACATGCGCTACGAGGCCGACCGCACGAAGGACAACGGCGGCGAGCCTGCCCTGGCCGAGATGACGGTAAAGGCTATCGACATCCTGAACCAGGACCCGGACGGCTATTTCCTCATGGTCGAGGGCGGGCGCATCGATCACAGCCACCACGACGGCAATGCCTATCGTTCGCTGGAGGATCTGGTCGCCTTCGATAATGCCGTCAAGGCGGCACTGGAGAAGGTGAATCTGGAGGACACTCTGGTGATCGTCACGGCCGACCACAGCCACGTATTCACCATCGCCGGCTACCCCAAGCGCAACAACCCGATCCTGGCGACGGTGGTCGAGGTGGACGGCAAGCCCAAGCTCGGCAAGGACGGCAAGCCGTACACGACGCTGGGCTATGCCAATGGTCCCGGCGCCGTGAAGGAGGGTGAGCCGCGTCCCCAGCCGGTCGACACCACCGCGCCCGATTACAAGCAGCAGTCGTTGGTTCCCCTCGACAGCGAAACCCATGGCGGCGAGGACGTGGCGATCCTCGCAGGCGGTCCATGGGCGCATCTGTTCGACGGGGTGGTAGAGCAGAACTACATCTACCACGTCATTGATCATGCGACGAAGCTGGGCGAGCGCTCAGGCCTTCGTGCGGCCGCTCAGTAGAACTCCTGAGAACTCTTGGCGGGGGCGCCGTTATGACGGAGGCGTACGAGGTGGCGGGCGATGCACGCTACACGGCCCGCCCTCTTCATCGGCGGCCTCGCCCCGTTCACGCTTGTGGCGTCCTACTTCGAGGCACGAGTGACCAGGCAGGCTCCTTCTCGCGCCCTTACTGGTTCGCCGTCATGGTCGGCGACGTGCGGCCGCCGAGCGAGGCCCAGGCCATGCCCTCCTCGCCCTCGCGCTTGATGTAGACGTAGCCCGTCTTGTGCCAGGGCAGGATGGTATTGCGCTTGTTGTCGAGAATGAAGTCGCCGCGGCTGGTGCGCACCATCATCACCGCGTGGCCCGCGCCATCCTCGTCGATGACCACGGTCATGCGCAACGCCCGGCGCGGGAAGCCCGCCTCGACCAGTTTCCTGCGCTTGACGAGCTGGTAGTCCTCGCAGTCGCCATAGCCGTCCTCGGCGAAGTCCCAGATGTCCTCGACGCCCCAGTGGTCCTTGTCGGTCTTGGCCTTGATGGCCGCGTTCACCTGCTGGTTGACGCGGTTGAGGGTCTGCCAATCCTTCGCCGTCAGGTTCATCGTGGCGGGCTCGGAGGGGTCGACCGTGCACTCGGCCGGGTTCTGCCCGCAGAAGCGGATCCAGCCCGGGATCGGCTTCGCGGTGCCGACCCTGACAACGGGCTGGGAGACGCCCGGCAGGATGCTTCCGGTCTGGGTCTGCGCCTGCGTGGCTGCGGCGGTGACGGTCAGGATGAGGGAGGCGGCGAAACGGAATATGGTCCTGGCAAAAGGCCGAACGTTCAGAAGCCCGAGGAAAGGTTGCCGCATTGCCCCACCGCTGTCCCGTTAAGGTTTCGTTCATCAAACCTGACACAGCGGATCCGGCGACCTCAAGGCGAAAGTTAAACGAGAGTTAACAGGTCGCACCCAGGTTCGTTCCGGGGATTCGTCACCCGTGGCCTGCGCGCAATGTCGCGGCGGTGATCTCCAGGCGGCCGCTGACATCATCGAATGTCAGGGCGTAATGAACGTCGGCGCTGTCCCGATGGGCCTCTCCGGTGGTGAGGGCGGCGTCGCCCAGGTCAAAGAGCACCTCACCGCGCCTGTCCGCCGACATCCGGGGATCGTAGGCGACCATGGTCGCCCCGAGCACGGTCAGGGTGTCGTCGATGAGCTTTGCAGCCGCCTCGTCGTCGCCCTGGCGGAACGTGGCCGCCACCATGATCCGCTCCGTGCCGGGACGATCCTCCGGGCCCGTGACCTCGACGTCAACCAGACGCGCGGCGAAGTGGCAGCGCGTTGCGTCCGTGCAGGAGACCTGCCGGATGCGCAGGTCTGTGCCGACCTGTTGCAGCGCCGCGTTGACCGCTTCCGCGTACTTCGACGGCGGAGCATCGAACGGTTCGGCCGTCGCTTGCGAGACAAGGGCGAACGTCGGGATGAAAAGGGCAAGGATTGGTCGCATGGCAGCTCCGAGAGTTGTCGATCCCCAGCCCGGGCATCATGGCGGACGAATGGTTCACCATTCCTGTCCGAGTCGGCCGTTCCGGCAAGAGGGAGCAGGGCCCGCAATGTCCCTGCGGGACTGCGTCGCTTCACCTCCCCCTGGAATCACAGGCTCGTGATGGTGCCGAGCTTCCCAATTCCGGGGGGCTGTGAGAGGTTCGCGCCATGAACCCCTGGCCCGCGATCACACGTCTGCTCGGGATCCTTGCGATCCTTGCGCTCGTGCTTGCCCCCATCACCGTCCCTGCGGTGGCCGGCGAGCTGGTCGCGTCCATGGCGGCTGACACGGGAACGGTTCGCGCTCCCGTAGCCCATGACATGGCGAGGGCCGACGTGCAGTGCTGCGTGCCGACCCGGCCATCCAAGCCCGATGGCCCCAAAGCCTGCCCGCTCGCGGCCTTGTGCCATGCCAAGATCCTCCAGGATGCTTCAGCCGCCGGCGCGGTGGTGCGCTGGTACAGCCCGGCACACGCCCTGCTGCCCGGGGACGACGCCACCCTGGACACGCTGGCCCTGGCCCCGCCCTCCCGGCCCCCGCAAGCCTGAAGGGCACCGCCGGCGCAAGCGCCCGGGAGACGCGCGGCCGCCGTTGACCTTGGGACAATCCATGGTGCCGTCCCTCCGGGCCTCTCCCTTTCAGGGTGCTCCTTCGAGCAGGACCAAGACGGCCGCACCACCTTTCCCCGAATACGATGATGCCCCCTGTTGAAGGGGTGAGAGACACCCAGATGACTAAGCGACTTCTCATTGCCCTGCTCTTCGCCGTGGCTGCCGGCAGCATGCCAAGTGCGATGGCTCAGTCCCCTGAAACCTTCCGTGCCGGCACCATCGTGGTGGAGGCGCCCTGGTCCCGCGCCACGCCCGGTGGCGCCAAGGTGGGCAGCGGCTACATGCGGATCACGAACACCGGCTCCGAGCCCGACCGTCTGGTCGGCGGCTCCACCGTCGTGGCCGAACGCTTCGAGGTGCATCGCTCCACGGTCGCCGACGGCGTCGCCCGCATGGAGCCCGTCACCGGGGGCCTGGAGATCGCCCCGGGACAGACGGTGGAGCTGAAGCCAGGCGCCCTGCATGCCATGCTGGTCAACCTGCGCGAGCCCCTGAAGCCCGGCGAGACGGTGAAGGGCATGCTCGTGTTTGAGAAGGCCGGCGTGCTCAAGGTCGAGTACCAGGTCGGCGGGATCGGGGCGCAGACGCCCCCCGCCGCGGCCAACCCGCACCAGAACCACTGAGGTGACGGGATGATGGCTCTCAGGATCATTCGCTGGACGGCATGGGCGTTGGTGGCCGTGGCGATCTTCGTCGTGAGCGGGATCGCGGTCGGCTGGTTCAGGACGGAGTGGCTCGGCCAGTCACCACCCGGTGCGGTGACGGGCACGGGCGTGCCGGCCGTCGGTGGCCCGTTCTCGCTGGTGAACCATCGCGGCGAACGCGTCACGCAGGACACCTTCAAGGGCAAGCCGACGGCCTACTTCTTCGGCTTCACCCACTGCCCCGAGGTGTGCCCGACGACCCTGTTCGAGATGAGCCAGCATCTCAAGGACCTCGGGCCCGACGCCGACCGCCTCAACGCCGTCTTCGTGACCGTCGACCCGGAGCGGGACACGCCCGAGCTGCTGAAGACCTACATGGAAAGCTTCGATCCCCGCATCGTGGCGCTCACCGGCACGCCGGAGGAGATGGCGGCCGCGGCCAAGGCCTTCCGCGTCGGTTACCAGAAGGTGCCGACCGGGGGCGGTGACTACACGATGGAGCACAACTCCTCTGTCATCGTGACCGACGCCAAGGGCGATCTCGTCACCCTCATCGACTATCACGAGGAACAGGCCAGCGCGCTTGCCAAGCTGCGTCGGGCACTCCGAGCATAGGAACCGGGCGCGACAGCCCCTCGAGACAGCTTCCTTGCAAGTTTGGGAGAATCGAATGGATCGCATGAACCCGGCAATCGCCGGTCATGACATCGCCGGAACCTCCGGTGCGGCCCCGGCCTCCGGTCGCGCCGCGTGGGCGCGCCTGTTCGCCGCCTGGATCATCGCGCTCGCCGCGACCGGCGGGGCCCTGTTCATCGGCGAGGTCATGGGGCAGGCGCCGTGCAATCTGTGCTGGCACCAGCGCGTGTTCATGTTCCCGCTCGCCGTCATCCTCGCCGTGGCGACCTTCCGTGAGGACACTGGCGTCTGGCGTTACGCCTTGCCCATCGCCGCGCTCGGCGGCCTCGTCGCGGCCTTCCACTCGCTGCTCTACGCCGGGATCATCCCCGAGGCCATCAAGCCGTGCGCGGCGACGGGCCCGTCCTGCTCCGGCGCCGACACGACCATCCTGGGGCTTCCGCTCCCCTACCTGTCGCTCGCGGCCTTCACCGCCATTGCCGCTCTTCTCATCCCTGCCAGCCGAAGGAAATCCAATGTCTAAGCGCGTCCTCGTCGCCCTGACGGCCCTGTTCGTGGTGGTCGCCTTCGCCGGCGGCGTCTTCCTTTACGACCGCCAGGGCAGGGAAACCGCTCCTGCCGCTGCCGTCAATGCCAGCTCCCTCGTGCGGGCGCACTCGCCAGTCATCGGCCCGCCGGAGGCCCCGGTCACCATCGTGGAGTTCTTCGATCCGATGTGCGAGGCCTGCCGGGCCTTCTACCCCTTCGTGAAGCAGATCCTCGCGGACTACCCGAAGGACGTGCGCCTGGTCCTGCGGTACACCCCGTTCCATGAAGGGGCCGACACCGCCGTCAGGATCCTGGAGACCGCCCGCACGCAGGGAAGGTTCGAGCCGGTTCTCGAGGTCCTGATGGAACAGCAACCGGTGTGGGCCGCCCATGGCGCCCCCGACCTAGACAAGGCATGGGGCTTCGCCAAGGTCGCCGGCCTCCAGGTGCAGCGCGCCCAGGCCGAGGCCTCCTCGCCCGAGATCACCAGAGTCCTGGAGCAGGACATCGCCGACGTGAAGGCCAACAACGTCCAGCAGACGCCAACCTTCTTCGTCAACGGCAAGCCCCTCACCAACTTCGGTCCGCAGCAGCTTCGCGACCTGGTGCAGAAAGAGGTCGAGCAGGCCCGCAAGGGGTCATGAGTCGCTCCGACCGGGATCCCGTCGCTTGTCCTGAAACCGATTTCGGCCGTCGCCGCATTGCCGTCGGCGGCGGGATAGACTGAAGACCCCATGCTCAGCGTCTCCCTCCCGGCCGCCATGCTCGGCGGCCTCATCAGCTTCCTGAGTCCCTGCGTCCTGCCGCTGGTGCCGCCCTACCTGTCGTTCCTGGCCGGCACGACCTTCGACCGGCTGAACGCGGGCGACGGCGCCGTCCGGCGGCGGGCCATGGTGGCCGCGCTCCTGTTCGTGGCCGGGTTCTCGACGGTGTTCGTGCTGCTCGGCGCCACCGCCTCGGCTCTGGGCCAGGTGATCCGGCAGTACCTCGATGTCCTGAGCACCGTGGCGGGCCTCTCCATCATCGTGATGGGCCTGCACTTCCTGGGCGTCTTCCGGATCGGGCTGTTCTACCGGGAAGCCCGGCTCAGCGTGACCAAGCCCGTCGGGCTCTGGGGTGCCTATGTGATGGGTCTTGCCTTCGCCTTCGGCTGGACACCCTGCATCGGCCCGGTGCTCGCCGCCATCCTGACGGTCGCGGGCTCCGAAACCAGCGTCCCGCAGGGGGCCCTGCTGCTCGCCGCCTATTCGGCGGGTCTCGGCATCCCGTTCCTGCTTGCCGCTTTCGCGATGAAGCCCTTCGTGGCGCTGCTGAAGCGCATGCGATCCCGCTTCGGCGTCATCGAGAAGGTCATGGGCGTGTTGCTCGTGCTGACGGGCATCGCGTTTCTCACCGGCTGGATCACCAACATGTCCTTCTGGCTGCTGGAGACGTTCCCGGTGCTCGGCACGCTGGGGTAACGGATGCGGCGATCCTACAGGCCCGGTCCCTTGGCGGCGCCGAGGATCGGACCGGGCCGGCCGTCCCGGTCCTGCTGGAGCACGACCGCGTACGCGTCGGCCCCCTGCACCCGCGCGGTGTCGAGCGGCGTCGTGAAGCGGGCAGCCGCACCGGACCAGGAGCCGAGGCGGTGCAGCCCGCGCACGACGTTCACGTAGGTTTCCGTCCGGCCCGCGTTCTCCCCGCGATGGATCGGCACCTCGCCATTCCTGAGGACGGGCAGCAGCCAGGCAGTCGCCTCCCCGGCGCCGGCCCCGACCTCCACGACGATCATGCCGTCCTCCTCCCGCACGTCGACCGGAACCGGGAGGGGGATGCGTCCGGCGGATGCCTGCTCGATCGTCTTCGTGACCTTCTCCCGGGCGGATCCGAGGCTCGACCGGGCGCCGTTGACGATCATCTCCGGCGTGTAGACCTGGCGGTTGCTCCGGGCGTGCGCATAGCCCTTCTGCCGTTCGGTGAACCGCGGATCGGCCAGGGTGTCCTTCCAGCCCAGGTAGTCCCAGTAGTTCACGGGCAGGCTCAGCACCACGAGGCCCGGGTCGCGGTTCAGTTCCGTCATGAGCTCGTTCGCGGGGCGGCAGGCCGAGCAGCCCTGGCTGACGAAGAGCTCGAGGACCGCGTGCGGCTCAGGCGAGGCCGCGGCGGTCCCGGCCACGAGGACGGAGGCGAAGGGGAGGAGGCGGAGCCAGGATCTCAGGCGATCTCTCATGCCGCCACTCAACACGCCGCCCAGAGTTCGGGAAAGTCACGTTCGTTTGATCGGGCCTCGCGGGGCAGGAGAGGCCGGCGTTCTCGACAGGAGCGTCCTGCACGGTATTGTCCCGATCATGATCAGGAGTTTGCCGGCCGACCCGACGCAAGGGCCGGCCCGGCACCACGACAGGAACCCTTCGATGCTGTTCAAGGCCCCCATCGCCCCGTTCGCCTTCCTCGCCGCGTTGGTCCTGCCGCCGATGGCATTGGCCCAGCCCACCCCGTTCTCGCCGGAGCAGCGCGAGGCCATGGGCGGGATCATCCGCGAGTACCTCGTCAGGAACCCGGAGGTGCTGCAAGAGGCCTTCAACGAACTCCAGCGGCGGCAGCAGGAGGCGGAACAGGCGGGCCGGGCACAGGTCCTGACAGCGGAGCGCGACAGGCTGGAGAGGTCGCCCCGCGACTTCGTGCTCGGAAACCCGCAGGGCGACGTCACCCTGGTCGAGTTCCTCGACTACAACTGCGGGTACTGCAAGCGGGCCGTGGCCGACGTGAAGGCGCTCATCAAGGCTGATCCCAAGCTGCGGATGGTGCTCAAGGACTTCCCGGTGCTCGGCCCGGGGTCGGTCGAGGCCAGCCGCGTCGCGCTGGCGGCCAAGTCCCAGCTCGCCGGCGAGAGGCTCTACGTGTTCCACACCAAGCTGATGGAAAAACGCGGGCAGGTCACGGGCGAGACCGCCAAGGCCGTGGCCAGGGAGATGGGGCTCGACCTGGCGCGCCTGGAACGGGACCTGCAAGGCGACGGGATCAACGCCACGCTCCGAGAGAACATGGAGCTGGGGCAAAAGCTGGGGATCAACGGCACGCCCGGATTCGTCGTCGGCAACGAAGTGATTGCCGGCGCGGTCGGAGCCGAGCCCCTGAAGCAGGTCATCGCAAATACGCGCAAATAAGGTGGGCGGATCCACGGCTGGCATTGGCCACCGAGGATGCCGCTGACGCGAATTGAAGGGGCGCCGGTTCAGCCTACGTGGTCGGCGGCAAGGTCGTCTCGATACTCAAAGCTCATTCGCATGGCTGTCACGTTTAGAATGTTTGGTTTTAGGCTCGCTGTTCTGGCACTGCTCGTCGCCAGGACGGCCACGGCCCACGAGGGCGCCACCGGGATAGTTGCCGAGCGGATGAAGGCCATGGAGGACATCGCGGCCCAGGCGAAAGCCACCGACCGCGCCCTGAGGGCGTCCTCGCCGAATGCCATCGACATCCGCACGCGGGCGGAACGCATCCACGCCCATGCCCACGACATGGCGCGCATGTTCCCGTCCGGAAAAGACTACGGCCACGCTTTCGCGGCGCCCGAGGTCTGGATGAGGCGCGGGGACTTCGAGCGCGAGCAGGATGATGGCCACACCCGCCAAGCGGACCAGCGCGCCCGTGACTCCCAGCGGCCCGGTCGAACGCCCTCTACGGCCCAGAGCCAAAGCAGGGAAGCGACGATGTAGACGCCGCCGTGGGCCGCGTAGGTGCGCCCTGCCGCCTCGCTGTCGACGAGCGTTAGCAGATAGGCGAACAGGGCCAGCGAGACGCCACCCGGCAGGAGCCACCAGGCCGACTTGTTCAGCCGCAGCCAAGCCCAGAAGGAAAAACAGCCTGTGATTTCGGCGACCGCAGCGCCGGCATAAGCGAGATTCGTCATGCGGTGAACCTGCTGCTGTACCTCAACTTCCGGCGCATCACGGAGACGCTGATCGTGATGCTGTCGCTGTCGTTCGCACTGGTCGGCGGCGTGTGGCTGATGTAGTGGCTCGGGTTCACCCTCTCGGTGGCGGTGGCGGTGGGCTTCATCGCCCTGGCGAGCGTCGCGGCCGAGACTGGGGTCGTAATGCTGATCTATCTCGACCAGGCGCTGGAGCACCTGAAGGCCAAGCGGAGCCCACGCAGGGACGTTCCTTTACCCGGGCCGACCTCCACCAGGCAATCATGGTCGGCGCGGTCGAGCGCGTTCGGCCCAAGATGATGACGGTGGTCGCGATCATGGTGGACCTGCTGCCGATCCTGTGGAGCACCGGCACCAGATCGGAGGTCATGCAGCGAATTGCCATTCCCATGATCGGTGGCATGATCTGGTCGACCTTGCTGACGCTGATCGTAATCCCGGCCATTTATGGCCTTGCTAAGGGCCGGGGACTGCCTGGGGAGCTGACCGCCTCGCGTTCTAGGAAAACTGCCGACGCAACAGCGATCAAGGCTGCCGCGGAGTGACGGAACGGGGATCACCCATGCCCGGGCAAGGGCGGGGAACCCTCGCCCGGGGACGGCCGTTTTGTCCGCGAACCCTGCTGGACAAAACCGTGTTTCCCTTCTTCCGCCGCATGCTCAGCCGCTGGCTGGTCGCACTGGCCGCGATCGGCCTCCTGATAGCGCCGCTATATGCAGCGGCTCCCGTTCGGGTATCGGCCAAGCTCGAGGCAGTCCACCACGGGACCGAAGCGGTCGAGGGCCAGCATGGATATGCGGGTCATAGGCAAGGCGGTGAACCCAAGGGAGCCGCGCTTGGGCAATTATGCTGTCATTCCGCCTGTACGTTGGCCCTGATCCCATCCCTTACGAGCGATGTCGAGCCCGCCGCGCCGTCCGCACTTGTTCCCGCGTTCCCTGACGTGATGCCGCCTCCGACGGCACCATCGGGCATCGACCGCCCACCGAAACACTCCTGATCCAGCATCGAGCGGTTTCCTCGACCACCGAGGGCTTCCGCTCGCCACGAACGGCAGCCGTGCGGCGCGCCAGGCGCCGCGTCCGTATCGGCCAAACCGTGACCGCGCCTGAACCTCAGGAGAACTGACATGCACCACATGTCCAACGAGATGCAGTCCTGCATCGACGAATGCCTGCGCTGCTACCAGACCTGCCTCGGCATGGCGATGAACCACTGCCTGGAGCAGGGCGGCAAGCACGTGGAGCCCGGCCACATGCGCACCATGATGGCCTGCGCCGAAATCTGCCGGACCTCGGCCCACTTCATGCTGATCGGAACGCCTCATCACAAGCACACCTGCCGCGAATGCGCGGAGATCTGCGAGGAATGCGCCCGGTCCTGCGAACAGGTTGGTGACATGCAGGAATGCGTCGACCAATGCCGCCGCTGTGCGGAGAGCTGCCGCCGGATGGCGGCCTGACCCCTATCGAAACCCAAAGGAGAACAGTCATGAATACCCGTTTCCTTCTCGTCCTGAGCACCGTTGCATCCCTAGCCGCCTCAGGTGCCATCGCCCAGCAGAACCAAGCTGGCTCGTCGTCCAGCCAATCGCAGCAAACGGAAATCCAGCTCCCGGAGGCCTGTCGCACCGCAGCTCAGGCCAGCGTCCAGGGAGACACGATGAAGAAGATGCAGGATATGCAGGCCAGCATGTCCCAGACCATGCAAAGCGGCATGCAGGGCATGATGGGCCAGATGAACGAAACCCAGAAGGGCCTGCATGAGGCCATGATGAAGATGAACAGCCCGATGATGACGGGCATGATGGCGAAGGACGCCGATGTGGCGTGGGTCTGCGCCATGATCCCCCATCACCAGGGTGCCATCGCTATGGCCCGAGCCGGGCTGAAGGGCGCCGACAACGCCGAGTCGAAGCAACTCGCCGAGAAGACCATCATGGAAAACGAGAAGGGCATGAAGGAGCTGGTCGCGTGGGTTGAGAAACACGCCCAGACCGAGAACAACAACGAGACGACCGGCTCCACGAAGTAGCGGAACCCGTTCACTGGAATGGTGGTCGTTCCCCGCCTCGTCAACGGGGAATGACCCATCTTCTGAACACCCCTCGCCGACCTCACACAGGAGGAGGACAGGACGATGTCCAAATACATGCGCTTCGGCGCCATGATCGCGACGTCCAAGATCGTGATGTTCGGCCTGATGTACCTGAACGTCTACAGTATGGACCATGCCTACTTCAGCGAGACGAGAGCCTGGATGGCCCTGGTCATGGGCGCGACCATGGCCGTCATCATGCTGGCTTTCATGCTCGGCATGTACTCGAACAACAAGGCCAATCTGGCCATCTTCCTCGGCAGCGTGGCGGTGTTCGCCCTCGCCCTTTACCTCGTCCGCAGCCAGGACACGGTCGAGGACGTCGCCTGGATGAAGGCGATGATCCCGCACCATTCGATCGCGATCCTGACCAGTGAGCGCGCCAACATCACCGACCCGCGCGTCAAAACACTCGCGGACCAGATCATCAGCTCGCAACGCAAGGAGATCGAAGAGATGAGGACGCTCATTCAGGACCTGGAAGGCGGGGGCTCGAGACCCAACCCGACCTGACGGCCTTCGGGTACAATGGAGAATGCCAGACCAGAGCAGAACCATCCCGCGAACGGACGACTTCCGGTTCGAGCGGGATAGCGACAAGCTCGTCCTGTCCTTCACTCCCGACGGGCGTTCCTACACGTTCTTGGTCGAAGGAGATCGGCTGTCGGAGCCTACCGTCTCGCCGTCCCGGGCCAACGCAGCCGACTACGCGGACGATGTCCGGAGAACCGTGGCCGAGTCTGCCGACCCACAGATCGTGAGCTTCGCCATGGAGGGTGCCAGACGTGCCGTCGAAAGCGTCTCGGATTGAGAACCCTCCCGCCCTAATGACGGGCGAGAGGGGTTATCCTTGCGCTCCGAGAGATTTTCAGACCTGCTGGCTCCCGCGGTAACGCGCGAAGGCCTTCTGGCCCGCAGGGCCGAACAGGACGACATCGTAGGTGCCGTTCTCGACACCCTCGACCTCCATGCCCGGGGAGCCGACGGGCATGCCCGGGACCGCGAGACCCTTGGCCTGCGGCCTCTCGATGAGGAGGCGCTTGATGGCATCCGCGGGAACGTGCCCTTCGATCACGTAGCCGCCGATCTCAGCGGTGTGGCAGGAGGCAAGCGCCTGGGGGACGCCCAAGCGAACCTTGAGTCGGTTCACCTCTGGCGACTCAATCACCTCGACTGGGAAGCCTGCCTTGCGGGCATGCTCGACCCAAGCGCCGCAGCAGCCGCAGCTCGGGTCCTTGGTGACAGTCATCTTGGGCAGGGTCTCCGCCACAGCCACCGAGAGGGCGGACACTGCGAGGGGAGCGGCCGCAAGACCGACGAGGAGAGCCCTTCGACTGATTGTTCGATCAGACTGCATGACATGCACCTCACTGCTTGGCGTTATCGGCGAGCCAGGCCCGCATCATGGTGATCTCGTCTTCCTGTGCCCTGATGACGTTCTGGGCGAGCTCGCGGATTTTCGCATCCTTGCCGAAGGCAGCGACGATCTTGGCCATGTCGATGGCGCCCTGGTGGTGGGCGATCATGTTCCGCGCGAAGTCAGCATCCACGTTGCCGGTGTACTCCATCGCCATCTCGCGGTGCATGCGTTCGTTGACCGCATTCATGGCGAGCGAAGCGACGCTCTGGTCACCACGCGGTGCGCCCATCTGCATGGAGCCGGACTGCCGGCCCATCATGCCGGCCATGCCCCCTGCATCATCGGGCAGTTCATCATGCCACCCGGGCGCTGGGCCCCTTGGCCCGGCGTCCCAGCCTGCATGCCGGGCATTGGGGCCTGAGGCATGGACATGGTGCCGGTCGGGGCCTGAGGGGTCCCCATCGGCGCGGTCGTCTGAGCCTGCGCCTGCTGGGGGTGATGGGCGTTGTGATCCGCACCGGCTGGGCTTGCCTGCTGGGCGAAGGCCGGCACGGAGAGGCCAGCCGCGAGGACGAGAGCGAGAATGGACGATTTCATGGTGGTTCTCCTCGAGAACGTTCGAACTTCTGAAGGGAGGATGGCCGGCAGAATGCGCGGCCGGACTACGGAACCGTCTCAGGCTCGAGGAGGAGGAGTGGCTGTCTCCGGGGCTGTATCGTCCGGGAAGATGGATGCCGTCCCCCAATGGACCGGAAGACGGTGCAAGGGTGCGGGCCAGCCCGCGATGGCAGCAAGCACGGGCCCCCCACAGGGAGCCTGGGCACAGGCCAAGCCGCAAGGCTCGTCCGGCAGGGCGGGCTCCGGATCGCAGCAGTCGTGGGATGGCGCGGCTTGGGCATGGTGAGCACCATCCGTGGCCCAGGCGCCACCAGCCGCAACGGACGCCGGTCCGATCATGACAACGATCATCAGTGCCGCGAGAAGGGAGCGGATGACCGAGGAAAGGGTGGATCGGATCACCATCATGGATTCCAGTCTACCTTATCGAACCCGGCCGACATTGCGCCAAATCAATCGCTCGTACCAGCAGGCGTTCCGCCGGGTGCCGTGCGCTGCAATGTCACCATCCCACATCGAGCCAGTCCTAGAGTCGCACCATCCTGAGTCGCAGGGAGTTGGCGATGACGCTGACCGACGAGAGCGCCATGGCCGTGGCCGCGAGCACGGGAGAGAGCAGCATCCCGAAGAACGGGTACAGCACCCCGGCCGCGACCGGCACGCCTGCCGCGTTGTAGATGAACGCGAAGAACAGGTTCTGGCGGATATTGCGCATGGTAGCCTGCGAGAGCCGCCGCGCCCGCACGATGCCCATCAGGTCGCCCTTGAGCAGCGTCACGCTTGCGCTCTCGATGGCCACGTCCGTGCCTGACCCCATGGCGATGCCCACGTCCGCCGCCGCAAGTGCCGGGGCGTCGTTCACCCCATCGCCGGCCATCGCGACCACGCGGCCTTCCCGGCGCAGGCGCTCGACCACGGCGCTCTTCTGGTCGGGCAGGACCTCCGCCTCGACCTCCACGATGCCGAGCCGGCGGGCCACGGCCTCCGCCGTCGTCCGGTTGTCGCCGGTCAGCATGACAACGCGGATGTTCTCCTCGCGCAGCCCCTTGAGCGCTTCGGGCGTCGTTGCCTTTACCGGATCGGCGATGGCCAGAATGCCGGCCGGACGCCCATCAACGCCGACGAAGATGGCAGTCGCGCCCTCGCGGCGCAGTTCGTCTGCCTTGGCCGCGACGGATTCGACCGGAATGCCTTGCTCCGCAAGGAGCTTGGCGTTTCCGAGCGCCAGGCGACGGCCCTCGACCGTTCCGAGCGCACCCTTGCCGACGGGCGAGTCGAAATCCGACACCTCTGCGAGGGGGATGTTCCGATCCACGGCCGCGGCAACGATGGCGGTCGCGAGTGGGTGCTCGCTGGCACGTTCCACGCTGGCGGCCAGCCGCAGCAGCTCGGTCTCCGAAAGATCGCCCATGGGCACGATGGCGGTGACGCTCGGCTTCCCCTCGGTCAGGGTTCCGGTCTTGTCGACCACGAGGGTGTCGACCTTCTCCATGCGCTCCAGTGCCTCGGCGTTCTTGATGAGCACGCCGCCCTGGGCCCCGCGCCCTACGCCGACCATGATCGACATCGGCGTGGCAAGCCCGAGCGCACAGGGACAGGCGATGATCACCACGGCGACTGCGGCGATGATGGCATAGGACAGGCGCGGCTCCGGGCCCCAGATCGCCCAGGCCGCAAAGGCCAGCAGGGCAATGACGATCACGATGGGCACGAACCAACCCGAGACCTGGTCGGCCAGGCGCTGGATCGGTGCGCGGCTGCGCTGCGCCTCGGAGACCATCTGGACAATGCGGGACAGCATGGTGTCGCGCCCCACCTTCTCGGCACGCATGATGAAGCTGCCGGTCTGGTTGAGCGTGCCGGCGATCACCTTCGAGCCGGGTTCCTTGGTGACGGGCATCGACTCGCCCGTGACCATGGACTCGTCGACCGAGCAACGGCCTTCCAGGACCTCGCCGTCCACGGGCACCTTCTCGCCCGGGCGCACCCGCAGGCGGTCGTCGACGGCAATGGTGTCGAGGCCTACCTCCTCGTCCGTGCCGTCCTCGCGCACCCGACGGGCGGTCTTAGGCGCCAGATCCAGCAAGGCCTTGATGGCGCCCGAGGTCTCCTCGCGCGCACGCAGTTCAAGGACCTGCCCGAGCAGGACGAGCACGGTGATAACGGCGGAAGCCTCGAAATAGGCCGGAATGGCTCCGTCGGGCCCGCGGAGCAAGGCCGGGAACAGACCGGGTGCAAGCGTCGCGGCCATGCTGTAGATCCAAGCCGCCCCGACGCCGAGCGCGATCAAGGTGAACATGTTGAGGCTGCGGTTCACGAGCGATTGCCAGCCGCGGACGAAGAACGGCAAACCCGCCCACAGCACGACGGGTGTGGCCAGAACCATCTGGATCCAATTCGAGGTCTGCTGGGCGATGTAGTGCGAGATGCCGAGGAAATGGCCACCCATCTCCAGTACGAAGACCGGAATGGTGAGGACCAGCCCTATCCAGAACCGCCGCGTCATGTCGACCAGCTCGGGGTTCGGTCCGGCATCCATAGCGACGAGAACGGGCTCCAACGCCATGCCGCAGATCGGGCAGGAGCCGGGGCCGACCTGCCGTACCTCCGGGTGCATGGGGCAGGTGTAGACCGTGCCCTCTGGCATGGGCTCATCGGTCTTCTTGACTTCCTCCGCCGCGAGGTACCGGGCGGGATCTGTCTCGAACTTTGACCGGCATCCGGCCGAGCAGAAGTAGTACGGCTTGCCCCCGTGCTGTGAACGGTGCGGGGTCTTGTGCGGGTCGACGATCATCCCGCAGACGGGATCCTTCACCGTTCCGGCACCCGTTGCGGGCTCATCATGGTGATGACCAGCATGGGCGTCATGGCCGTGGTGGTGCGCATGGTCCCCGTGTCGATGGTTCGTGTGACTGTTGGTCATGGCGATCCCCCGCATTCACCTCGGTGAGAAATTGGAAGCCTGGGGCTTCCCACGATGGCAAGGTCAAGCACCGGGATGGCCCGGGCGATGACGCCGTTGAGGTTCGGGTTCAGGTGAGCCATTGTGGCTGCCGACGTCCGTGATCCGTATCGCTGGGGACCACCATGGAATTTCTCTCGTGCCTGGCCGCACCGTCGCGCCACCCAAGAAACTGAGGGCGGCCGACGCATCATGCCAAGGAGCAGCCGACCCGTCTTCAGGACATTCCGTCCGACACAACCCACGTGGGGAGCCGTCAGGGCCTCGCGAAACGGTCGCCGCAAGGTCCGGTCGTTCGTGGCCCGCAACGCCGCACGTGGCTTTCTTGCGGCGTCGCTCTGCACGGCGTTTCTGATCCTCGTCCTTGGCTGGTTGCTGTATTGATTTGCTTTCAAATGCGCACTCCCGGGACTCCCGCTAGAACCAGCCGAAGGTGATCGCGACGACCGCGAAGTAGCGCGCCGTCTTGGCGATGGCGACGATGGCCAGGAACACCGGAAACGGCTCGCGCAGCACGCCGGCGACGATCGTGAGGGGGTCGCCGATGAAGGGCAGCCAGCTCAGGAGAAGCGACCAGCGTCCGTAGCGATGATACCACTCCTCCGCCCGCTTGATCGTCACGCGCTTGACCGGGAACCACGGCCGATCCTCAAACCGGGCAAGAAGGCGTCCAAGCAGCCAGTTCGCCGCCGAGCCGAGGGTGTTCCCGATGCTTGCCACGATGACGAGAAGCCACCATTGGTAGTGCTCGGACACCAGGAGACCGAACAGCACGACCTCGGACTGGAACGGAAGCACCGTCGCCGACAGGAAAGCCGCCGCGAAGAGGCCAGCGTATTCCAGGAGGTGGTTCAACGGGGCACTCCCGCATGAACGACTTCCCAGGCTTCGTTGAAGCGGACAGACAGGATGTCGGGCAGGTCCTCGTCCCCGGGGCGCCGCTCGACGGGGCGGGCATCGAGCCGCGCGTGCCTGCCGGGATCCAGCAGGCGCAGGAACCGCTTCGAGGCGACGACGCCCAGGTTGGACACCTTGGACCGCCGTTCCATGCGGGGCAGGGCATTCATCGCGGGTCCCAGCACCGTGAACTCGGCCCGGCGACCGTCGTCGAAGACGCCGGCGAGGACGAAGCCGCAATGGAGCGTGGCGATGACATGGGTGCCGGACGGCATGTCGTCATGATCCCGCGAAGCCTTCAGGGGACGCAGGATCTCGTCGGCCGCGTCGAACGCACGGGCGGCCTGCTGTTCGGGCGTACCGTCGAGGAAGACGGCGAGCACGCCGTCGCCCAGGTACTTGTCGACGATCCCGCCGTGGCGTGAGACCGCGTCGTGCACGAAGCGCCGGAAGGCCATGAGGTCGTCGATGACCTCACGGCCCGGCCGCTCCCGGGTCAGCGCGGAGAAGCCGCGGATGTCGACGGCCAACAGGCAGGCGTGACGCTCCGCGATCTCCGTCATCTCCTCGCTGCCTACCACCTCGGCGGCCACGCCTTCGGGAAGGAAGCGCGAAAGGAGCATCCGGTCCCATCGCGCCTTCAGGACCGCCGCCCAGGCCAGCCGGGTTCGATGCACGGCATAGAGGACGAAGCCCGCCGCAACGGCGAACGACAGGAACCCGAGCGTCTGCCGGAAGGCGAAGGCGGGCGTGGGGCCCGACGCGGGAAGTGACGCGGAATGCGTAAGCAGGGCGAGCGCCGTGAGCCAACCCGCGGCCACGATTCCCGCGAAGGTCGCGACGAGATCACGCCGCAACCGCATCCCGGTCTGAATGAGGAGGAGGATGGCCGGCAGCAGGCTGACCGCGTCCGTTGCCAGGAAGAGATCGTGGGCGTCGCGCGGCAGGTGGTCGGCAATGACGTAGACGGCCAGTGCCGCGTCGGCCACCGTGGCGGCCCACGGCAGCCCCCCGCCACCGACGGCCCTATGCGACGCCAGGGCGAGCACGACCGTCGTCAGGCAGTAGACCACCAGCACGATCCAGTGGCCCTCCCGATGGCCGTGGCCGTATTCGAGCAAGGCACCCGCTCCGAGGATCGCCAGGACCAGGAGCCGCGGCACCAAGGCCCGACGGTCGAAGTCATGCTCCAGGTGCTCGGGCAGCGTGCTGACCGGCGGCCGACCGGAAGCGGGCCTGTCGGCGCCTGCCTTTGGCCGAAAGCTCTCCGGCGCGCGCGGATCGGTGCGGAGGATTCGGTTCAGCATCCGGTGCGGGTGCGCGGCTGTGCCGAGGCCTGGTCGGCGGTCCTGGCGGCGACAGGATCCCTGCTCCCGATCGATCCGGTCGCGACCAGCCCGACGTGAAGCGTCAGCGGGCTCTCGAACGAGCCGAGCACCAGGCGTGCAGGAACCGTGGTCTCCGGTTCAAGGTCCCGCGCGAGCGGCCCGACCTCGACCCAGACCTTGCGTCCGTCCAGGCTCGCCGTCGCGCCCGCACCCACCGGCAGGGTTCCGATCTCGCCACTCTGTCCCGGGCCAAAGGATCCCATGACCCGTGACGGCTCCTCACCAGGCAGACGCAGGCCCGTGATCAGGACACGCTCATCCCCGGCGTTTTCGACCGAGAACGTCACGATGGTGGTCTCCCCGGCGCGCGCCGGAGTCGCGGCGACCTCGCTCACGGTGAGATCGCCAAAAACGCCACCCTCGTCGTCGGCCTTGGCCGGGCAGGGTTGCAGAACCGAGTAGATTGCGAACGTGGCTGCAATTGCCCCTGCGGCGGCGAACCGCTTCACGGAAAACATCAAAAATATCCTTGTTCTTATTCTGCGATGTCGCCGGCTGCGGCGGTGGTTCCGGAAAACGCGGCAGCCGGCGACGTTCCGCCGGGGTTGGGGCCCCGACGGAATTCCTGATCGTCAGCGACCCTTGCGGATGCTGACGACGGAGATCTGCCCATTCACCCGGTCGGCCTGGAACCGGATCCGGTCGCCCGCCTTCACGCCCTTGAGCACGGCCGGATCCTGCGCCCTGAACACCATCGTCATCGCATCCATGTTCAGGTTCGGGATCGGTCCGTGATCGATGGTGATCTTGCCGGCACCCATATCGACCTTCTCGACAGTGCCGGAAACGCTGGGCAGGCTCGACGCGGCGGCCGGCTGGGCCGTAGCCTGGGCCGGTGCCGGCTGTGCCCTGCCGGTCCCGATCCTCACGACCGAGATCTGTCCGTTCACGCGGTCGGCCTGGAATTGGATCTTGTCACCGGCCTTGACCCCCTGGAGCAGCGCGGGGTCCTGAACCCGGAACACCATGGTCATGGCGTCCATGTTGAGGTTCGGGATCGGCCCATGGTCGAGCGTGATCTTGCCGGCGCCCGTATCGACTTTCTCGACGGTGCCGGACACGGTGGGGAGGTTCGTCGCGGCGGATTCGGCCGCGGCTTGCGCCGGTGCGGCGGCCTGGGCCTGTGGGGCAGCGGCGGACGCGCCCTTCTGGTCAAGAGGGCCGGAGCCGTGCGGCGGCTGGTCTGCCTTGGCACGGTAGTCCGCTTGGCGGTTGCGGACCTGCCACTCCTTCAGTTCGGCGATCTGCTTCTGCTGCTCGTCGATGATCTTCTGCGCGACCCTGCGGAGCTGCTCGTCCGCGCCGTGCTCGAGCTGCGTACGGGCGAGGAAGATCAGGTCCTCGTGGTGGGCGATGAGAAGTGCCGCGAAATCCTTATCGGGATCACCGGCAAGCTTCATGTCCTTGAAGCGGTCGTCCATGACCTCGCGCACACGCTCGTAGGCTGCCGGCGCTCCTGCGGCGGGCTGTGCCTGTGCAATCTGGTCCGGGCCGATGGCGACGCTAGCCAGCATGGCTCCAATGGCGGTGAGGGTGACGGTCAGGCGTTTCATGGCGGTCCCTTTCTTGAAACGGGAGGACCGCCCCGCGGAACTGTGGGTCTCGAACACATTCCGCGGGGCGGTGAGGGCTTTACTTGCCCTTCTTGATCGAGGTGACGGAGATCTGGCCGTTCACGCGATCGGCCGTGAACTGCACCTTGTCGCCTTCCTTCACGTCCTTGAGCAGGGCCGGATCCTGGGCGCGGAACACCATGCTCATGGCGTCCATCTTGAGGTTCGGGATCGGGCCGTGATCGATGGTGATCTTGCCCTGGGCGGTGTCAACGTTCTCAACCGTGCCGGAGACTGTCGGCAGGCTCTGCGCAAGGGCTGCACCCGACAGGGCGAGAGAGGCAATCAGGCTGATGGCGATACGCTGCATGGGATACTCCTGTTACGTGTGGTGAGGGAGAATGGCGTCGTCACTTGACGATGACTGTGCCCTTCATGCCGGACTCGTAATGGCCGGGGATCAGGCAAGCGAACTCGAAGGTGCCGGCCTTGGTGAAGCGCCAGACGATCTCGTTGGAGGCCTTTGGCGCGAGACGCTTCCCGTTCGGGTCGTCGTGTTCCATGTCCGGGTTCTGCTCCATGGCGACCTTGTGCTTGGCGTTGTTCTGGACGCTGTCGAGCATGAACTCGTGGTCGACCTGGCCGGCGTTCTTGAGCACGAACTTCACCTGCTCGCCGCGCTTGATCTCGACCCGGTCGGGCTCGAACAGCATCTTGGCGTCCTCGGTCTCCTTCATGGTGACCTCGATGGTGCGGGCGACGGGCTTCTTGGCGTCACCCGGCTCGCCGGCCGCGAACGACCTGTGGGTGTGGCCGGCCTCGCCGGGGCCGGCGAACGCCAGCGAGGTCGAGAGGGCAAGTGCCCCGAGGGCACCTGCGAGGGTGGAAAGACGAACCGTCATCGTTTGCTCCTTGTGCAATGGTTCTCGTCAGAGTCAGTGATTGTTGTGTCCGGCCTTGGCCGCGCGGACCGGGCGCTTGCGCGGGTCAATGGCGCGGAACTCCGTCGCCTTGACGCCGCTGTCGGGAGGGGTCGCGCGCGCAGGCTCGGAGAGCTGCTCGCCCTTCCACTCGTAGGCGACCGTGCCCTCCGGGTGCTTGTACCAACCCGGATCCTTGTAGTCGTCGGCCGCCAGCCCGGGACGGACCTTCACGACCGAGAACATGCCGCCCATCTCGACGGGGCCGAACTGGGCGTAGCCCGTCATCATCGGCAGCGTGTTCTCGGGAAGCGGCATCTCCATCGAGCCCATCTCGCCCATGCCGGTTCCGCCCATCGGCATGTAGCCCGGCGCAATCCGCTTCAGGGCCGGTGCCGTCTTGTTCATGTTCACGCCGATGTAGGTCCGGTTGTCATGGCCCATGGCGTTCATGGTGTGATGCGACTTGTGGCAGTGGATCGCCCAATCGCCGGGCGCATCGGCCACGAACTCGAACGCGCGCATCTGCCCGACCGCCACGTCGATGGACACCTCCGGCCACGCCGCTCCTTCTGGCACCCAGCCGCCGTCCGTGCCCGTGACCTTGAAGTCGTAGCCGTGCATGTGGATCGGGTGGTTGGTCATGGTCAGGTTGCCGAACCGGATCCGGACCTTGTCGCCCTGGCGCACCACGAGCGGGTCGATGCCGGGGAACACGCGCGTGTTCCAGCACCACAGATTGAAGTCCGTCATCTCATTGACCCGGGGCACGTACGAGCCGGCCTCGATGTCAAACGCGTTGAGCAGGAACACGAAGTCGCGGTCGACGCGGCGCTCGGCCGGATCGCGCGGGTGCACGACGAAGAAGCCCATCATGCCCATGGCCATCTGCACCATTTCGTCCGAGTGCGGGTGGTACATGAAGGTGCCGGACTTCTGGCAGATGAACTCGTACACGAACGTCTTGCCGGGCGGGATGTGCGGCTGGGTCAGGCCGCCCACGCCGTCCATGCCGTTGGGCAGGAGCTGGCCGTGCCAGTGCACCGCCGTGTTCTCCGGCAGCTTGTTGGTGACGAAGATGCGCACCTTGTCGCCCTGCACCGCCTCGATGGTCGGTCCCGGCGACTGGCCGTTGTAGCCCCACAGGTGCGCCTTCATGCCGGGCGCCATTTCGCGCACGACGGGTTCGGCGACGAGATGGAACTCCTTCCAGTCACCATTCTGGCGCCACGGCAGGGTCCAGCCGTTCAGGGTGACGACGGGCTGGTAGTCCGGTCCGCTCTTCGGGTAGAGCGGCGGCTGCATGGTGGCTTCCGTCATGGTGGGCGCCTCAGGCAGGCTGGCCGCCTGCGTGCGCCCGCTGATCATGCTGGCTCCGGCGAGGGCCAAGCCTCCGGCGCCGAGAAAGCCTCTTCGCGATACGGTCATGGTTGTCTCCTCAAGCGTTTCAGTGTCCCGCGGCGGCGGGTTCGCCGCCGGCCGCGGCCGTGGTGGTCTCGCCGCCGCTTTCGCCACCACCGTTCAGACCGCCGACGAGGGCAGCCTTGAGGTCGGTCGCGGCGATCCAGAAGTCTCGTCGGGCATTGATGGCTTCGACGTTGCTGAGGATGCGGGTGCGGGCGTCAAGGATGAGCTGGCTCACGTCGACGAGCATGCCGCTGTACTGGAGCAGGGCCTCGTCCTGGATCCGCTTCTGGAGCGGCAGGACGCGGTTCTGGTAATGGCGGGCCAGGTCGTACTTGCCGCGGTAGACGGCATAGGCCTCGCGGGCTTCGGAGCGCACGTTGACCGCGCGTTCCGCGAGACGGTTCGCGGCGGCCATGTAGGCCTCCTGTGCGCCCCGGCGGGTGGACTCGCCGAAGTCGAAGATCGGGATCGTGAAGGAGGCCTCGATGGCGCGGGTGCGGCTCTTCTCCTTCTCGATCTCGACGGTGCCGTCCTCGGAGATGGTCTTGGACTTGCCGAAGCTCGATCCCTCGACCAGCTCGATGTCGCTGACGACGCTCTGGATCACGTCCAGGCTGTACTGTCCCGCGACGGCGTTGAGGTCGTTGCGAAGGGCCTGGAGATCGACGCGCCGAGCTAGGGCCTCGCTCTCGACGTCCTTCTGGCTCGCGAGCCTTGCCGGCAACGCCGGCAGGGTGCTCGGCAGGGTGAAGTTGATGTCACGACCCCACAGGCCGAGCTGGCGGATGAGCCGCTCGCGCTCCACCTTCTGGTCGATGCGGGCCTGCGCGAGCTGGGCGCCGAGTTCCTGGTAGAACGCGTGCTCGCGTGCCTGCTCCAGCTTGTTGAGAGCGCCGGTCTCGCCGAGCTGCTTGGCGAGTTCCGAGGCAGTTTCGGCCGTGGCGAGGGCCTGCTGGAGGAAGGTCACCTGCTGGTTCGCGGCGATCGCCCGGTAGTACTGGCGTCGCGCCTCGGCCCCGAGGCTCAGCACGGCCTCGGCCGTGCGGAACTGGGCGGCCCGGAACTCCTGCTGCGCGACGGCCGCGCGCTGCGGCAGGGTCGCGAGCTCGAACAGGCCGATCATGAGCTGGCGCTCGACCTCGAAGGCTCCGCCTCCCAGAAGTGCGCTCCGACCCAGGGATACGGTCGGTGATGGTGGCAGGCTGGCCTGGACATAGGTCGCCTCGGATACCCCAAGCTCGTTGAAGGATGCCTGGAGGCCCCTGTTCTTCAGCAAAGCGATCTGGACGGCCGCGTCAGGGGAGAGGGGGCGCTTGAGCAACGCCTCGACCCGCATCTGCGTGGCGAGCGCTTGGGCCTCGCCGTTGATCTTGACGACGTCCTTGCCCAGCTCGGTGTAGGCGACCGTCCGCGCGACGGAGAGGCCTCCGTCTTGGGAGAAGGAGACGCAGCCGCCGAGCAGTACGGTAGCGGCCACCCCGGCAAGCAGCCCCAATCGCGGCCTTGCCCCGCCGCTGCCCCTGTTGTGTTCCATTTTGGTGTTGTCCTTGCGCGTGTCCTGCCGCGCGGCCGCCATGCCGGCGGATGCGTTCGGTGTGTGGGTCATGGCCTACCGTCCCCGCCGTGCGGCATCGTCCGAGTCGCCCCGCTCGGGATCGCCCTGCGGACCAACCCGTCGGTTCAGCTCGCGCCAGTCGAGCGGATCGACGACGTCGTACCCGCGGATGCCGGCGGTGACGGAGGAGTAGGTCGGAGGCCGGGTGCCGACGGCAGGATTGGCCGCCGACACGAGGTAGGAGGGATGTTGTGTAGGCACGCAGGCGGCGAGGCCCAGCCCGAGTGCCGCGAGGGAAATGAGCTTCATCATGGGATCCGTCTCCGGGTAGACCTCCACGGCGTGGTCGGCGTCAGGGGCGCGATGAGGACGGGCGATGCGTCCACCATTCGCTCCGAACCTGCGTACTGATCACTGACCTGGGAGGATGACCGGCTCGAGCTTCAGGACGGCAAGCTGACCTTGGGGGGCAGCCATGCCGATGCGTGCGGGCGTAAGCCGCCCGCTCCCGGATCAGGCGGTTCGTGGCGGACGATCAAGGCCGCCCGGGGTGATGCCGGCGACTTGCTCATCGCCGACGAGGACGATGATGGCGGCAGAGGTGGAGGGGCTGTGGAGCGTGGGGGCGGCGAGCGCCTGAACGGCGTGGCAGGCTCCCATGCCGCAGCAATCCGCTCCGGCCCTGCCATGGTTTCCCGAGGCGGGATCGCCACAATCCTCCTGGGTGGAGGCATGATGGTCCAGGGCCGCGGACCGGACGCCATGCGCGTGGTCCATCTCCGCATGCACTTGGCTGCCGTGGGCGTCCGTATCGGTGGCGAATAACTGGATGATTTGACCACCCGACGCAACCGCCTGCGGCGCGGAGATCACGAGGACTCCCGCGGCGACTACAAGCAAGGCAGCGATGATGAGGCCGATCAGCCGCAAGGAACTCTCCAGTCCGTCGGAAGCGAATATGTGTCACGAAAGCTCTGCTTCGGCAAGACGGTCCGGATGGGCTTGCGACCATCCGGACCGCTTTATCGTGGCGAACGCTCAGGCCGCCGCGGAAGGCGTGTACCCGGCTTCAGTCACGATGGCGCTCACCGCCGTGATGTCGGCGGTGCCCCGGACCGACACCAGCTTCGAGGCGGGATCCGCATCGACCTGGGTTCCGGGCAGGGCTGACTCGACTGCCTTCTTGATCGTGCCGGCGCAATGGCCGCAGGTCATGTCCTCGACCTTGAGGGTGAGGGCGTTCGGATCACGCTCCGGGGCCGTGCTGGCCTGGGACTGATGGGTGCTGCATCCGCACATGGGACAAACTCCTTTGGGTCTTGATGACGAGATGGTTGTGCACCTTCCCACGATGGCAAGGTCAAGCGCGATCTTCCAAGCTTGGTACTAGAGCCACCGGGGATGTTTGCGGCATTCGGTAGCAAAGACCACCAAATAACAGTTAAGTGCCTAGGCAGACGAGGATTTTTCCGTCTGCGGCTATGGGAAACTTCTAGTTCAACCCGTTCTGGACCCTCCCTAATTGGCTGTCCCGCGCCAAGCAATCTTCCCACTCGACTCCACCTTCTGAATTCCCGATTATCGGAGACGGGGATCGTGCAAACGATCAGGTGCATCATCGGCAAAGCCATGCCCGACACGCAGCAAGAACGTGAACACCTAGCCCAAGCGGACCAGCATATCGCCGAGGGCGAGAGGCGTGTGGCCGAGCAGATCGCCCTCATCGAGCGAATGATCGAGCAGGGACAGGATACAACCTTGGCTAAGGACTTTCTCCGAACCTTGGAACAGGTACTCCCGCAGTGGCATGCCCACCGACGGCTCATCTTGGGTCGGATCGCCCAAAGGTGAGCGCTTGCCACGGCACGAATGGCCCCGTTATCGCGGTTCGGCTTCCAAGCTCAGAAAGGTCGGGTCGAACTCGGCAAGCTGCCGGAGGCGTGACCAATCCTCGATGACCACCGTTTCCCCACGCCAGGTGATCAGTCCGTCCTTGCGCAGATCCTGGACAACCCGGTTAACGTGAACGGTCGAGAGCCCAAGGGTGTCGCCCAGCTCTTCCTGCGTCAGAGGCAACCGAAAGCTGTTGTCCATCGTGAGCCCGACGACCTGAAGGCGCACGAACAGCTCGCAGAGCAGGTGAGCGGCATGCTCCAGGGCCGAGCGTCGCCCCATGGCCACGATCCACTGGCGGTGAATGGCGGCATCAACGGCAATGTTCACCGCAAGCAGACGGGCTACGTGTGGGTGGTTCTCAGAGATTCGACGGAGGGTCTCGTGCGGCACCATGCCGATTGTGCAGGGCGTGACCGCCATGACGGCATGGTCCATCGTCTTCACTAGGAAGCTGTGCAGGTCGACGAAGTCACCGGGCACGTGAAGGGCCGTGATCTGGCGCTTGCCGTTCCTGAGAACATTGTAGCGCGCGGCAAAGCCGGAGATGAGAACCGTGCTCTCTGTTGGGCGGTCCCCCTCCCGCACCATGTGCTCACCTTTTGCGACCGCTCGTTGTCGAACGAAGGCGTCCTCCAGCAACTGCCGCTCTGCGCCTGAGAGGTGATCATATTGCTCAAGTTTGCGGATCAAGAGGCTATGCGGAATGGGCTCTCTCCAGAGTCTTATCATTGAGCCAATCAGCTTAGCCGAATTGTCGCAGGGATCCAACCAATAGCCTAAGCGGAGCGCAATAACCGCTCCATAAACCGCCTACCCGAAATTCGACTGTAGGATCGTAACGTCTCTTCCTGACACTGAACGGAAAAAGATCAAAGGTCCGCTTTCCGCGGCAGGCCACGCGATTCCAATGGGATAGGAACACCCATTGGATAGCTGGGGACCAGACCCTCGCAGATTCCGATCGACTCCGTCCAAGCTTCCTGGCATAAGCGTGGCCATGCAAAGGCTCATACGACAGCTCTGACCCGAAACGCTCGACCCCGATTGGAGTCGCCAAGCGTAGCCGCTGTCCTAGATATGGCCAATTCCGGCCGCCGGAGCCAAAGCATGCCTCTCCTTATCGTCCCCATGGAGTTCACGATCCCGACCATCGTCGGGGGCTGTGAAATACCATGCTCGTACCTCTTCCTTCCCGGGGAGGTGCTGAGCGATGAGCGAGCACTTCCTCCTTTCCCGCCTCGCCAGGGACCTTCCGGTGACCAGGGTCATCCGGATGAGCGAGGACGCGGCCTACAACTGGTTCCGGCGCGCCCGCTGGCCTGAGACCAAGGGCAAGCCGTACTGCCCGCATTGCGGCGTGACGGAGTGCTACGTCCTGACCCGACGGCGCTTCAAGTGCAGCGGCTGCCGCAAGGAGTTCACCGTCACTTCAGGCACGATCTTCGCCTCCAGGAAGCTTCCATTCCGCCAAATCCTCGCGATCATCGCGCTCTCCGCCAATGGAGCAAAAGGCAAGGCGGCGTTGGAGCTCTGCCGTGAGATCGGGGTCCAGTACAAGACGGCCTGGGCCAATCTCATGAAGCTTCGCGAGGCTCTGGCGGCCCGGCGTGACGAAACTGTCCTTGAGGGAGAGGTCGAGATCGATGGGCTCTATGCCCTCGGACATATCCGCCCAAAGAACCGCAAGGAGGAACGGGTCGACCGTCGCCTTCCTGAGAACCAGTCGCCCGACCGGGTGGTCGTGATGGCCGTCCGCGAACGCAGGGAGGGCGGCAGGTCCATCTCGCGGATCACCCGAGGCGAGAACGCCGACTGCGCTTGGGACATGGTTCGGAGGCACGTCGCTCCAGATGCACATATCTTCGCGGACGAGCATGCCGCCTATGATGAACTCGTCGGTCTCTGCGAGCTCACCCGCGTGAACCACCAGGTTGCTTACCAGCATGGCAAGGGTGTCTCGACGAACCAGATCGAGAGCTTCTTCGCGCGCGTGCGGCGGGCCTACCGCGGCGTTCATCATCGCTTCTCGGTGAAGTACCTGGATTGGTACATCGCCGAACTCTCCTGGCGCGAGGACCGCAGCCGCCTCGGAAACCGTGGACAGACCGTCGAGATGCTCGGACGGGCACTGGCCCACCCGACCTCGCGCAATCTTTGCGGCTACTGGCAGGGCAACAAGCCGCCTGACCTGGTATGGGAGTCCGGCGAGGTCTAGCGTGCGATTTCCCAGAGGTTCTTGCGCCCGTCGACAGTTCCTGTCTGCCGTACGCGCCCGCGTTTCTCCAGGTTCGAGAGGGTCGCCGAGATCCGACTTGGCATCATCCTGAGGAAAGGATCGTCCTCGGCAAGTCCTTTATGCCTCGCAATAGCCGCCGAGCACGCAGCCGTGCTGATGGGCTCCTTGGCTTCCCGGATCATCTTTAGGACGATTTCGCTCAGGTTCTCTCCTGAGAATGGACTTCTGCCAGCGGGCGCTCTCTTTCTTGGGGTTGTGGTCGGCAGAATGCTCGGGTCGAACAACCTTGCGACCTGATCAATGGCTGCCACGTCGCTGTCGATTTGCTTGATCTGCTGTTCCAGAGTTTTGCGCTGCTCGGTCAACTCGGCACGCTTCTTCAACAACTCCTCAACGGCGCCCGCCATCCCACACTCCGCTCGACTCGAATTGTGCAACATCCTGTTGCACAATTGGCTGCGGACATTACCGGATCAGGTCACGAAAATCTGGTGGCGTTTGCTACCGAATGCCGGGCCTCCCTGCGGCTTCGCTCAAAGCTCTTGCTGCACTTGGGCATGGTTGAGGATGGCCACGAACACCACCCCACCGATGATGTTGCCCATAAGTGCCGGAAGGATGAAGCCAATGGCGTACTCGCTCCAGCCCACCGCCCCCACGTTAGCGGAATAGGCCACTTCCGTGCTTCCTGCGATGACATGGGCCAGGTCCGCGACCGCGATCAGGTAGGCGAGCGTTACGATCACCAGGAACTTTGCCGATCCGGCGGCTGGCAGGAGCCAGACCATTTGGTCAGCCCGGCTCCGGCCGCAAACAGGGGCGTGCCGATGAGGTTTGTGGCCAGGACAATCCCCCACAGGCGAGCCATGGCCCCGAAGGTCCTCAGATCCATGGCATGTAGGAACAGGAGATGATTTGTGGCAGAATCGTGTTGTTCGGGTGTGCGTTCAAACTCCTACAGGATCCGTCCGGCACCGCGACGCTCGTGCCCACAGGCACCCAGCGGTGCAGGTCGACAATGTCCTGGTTGAACAGGCGGATGCACCCGCTGGAGACCGATTGGCGGATGGTGTCAGGCTCGTGCGTGGTGCATACTGGCGTGACGCTCGCATTCCGCGCCGCACAGGCGGCAGCGCACGCCTCCAGCATGCGGCGGATCACCTCTTCGTCCGAGCCGGTCCGGCGGGTCGCTACGGACCCAGTGGCGGCGCAGTTGAGGTTCAGGCGAATGCACTGGGTGAGTTGCTGCACTATGTCCTCGCCGAGGCAGGCGTCGGCGCAGGACGTGCAGGACTGGGCACAGGAATAGCATTCCTTGATGCAGCGGATGAGAACGTCACTGGAGTTATGACGGACTTTAGGTGATGGGGCCGATCAGGCGGCGCTGTGCGTTGGCATTGAGGTGACCTCGGTGCCGTCCTGGAATCTGACACCGGCAATCACCTTCGGCAACTGATTTTCGCCCATCAGCCGACGCCAGGATTTGGATGCTGCCATCACCAGCTTGAACACCATCAGCCGAGCGGTGGTTGGCGACAGCGATCCCTTGGTGCGCACGGTCCGGTGCCGCACCGTCGCGAACACACTCTCGATGGGATTCGTGGTCCGCAGGTGGATCCAATGCTCGGCCGGCCAGTCGTAAAAGGCCAGCAGCGCCTGCTGGTCCTTGCGCAGGCACTCAACCGCCTTGAGGTAGCGCGCCCCATAGGCGTCCGCGAACAGATCGATGGCGACCTCGGCCTGAGCTCGTGTCGGGGCAAGATAGATCTCCCGCAGGGCCGCCTTCATGCCGGGCTGCACGGATTTCGGCACCTTGTTGAGCACGTTGGCGGTCTTGTGCAACCAGCAGCGCTGATGGTGCGTGCCGGGGAAGAGTTCGTCGAGCGCCTTCCAGAAGCCGAGCGCCCCGTCACCCACGGCAATCCGGGGCGGAATGGACAGGCCCCGCCGCTTGATCTCGACCAGAAGCTCACGCCAGCTCTGGGTGCTCTCACGCACTCCGGCCTGGAAGCCGACCAGCTCCTTCTTGCCCTCCGGCGTGGCGCCAATCAGCACCAGGATGCACTCGGCCTGATCTTCCATGCGGGCCTGAAGGTAGACCCCGTCAGCCCAGACATAGACGTAGCGGCGGGCTGACAGGTCCCGGGCCTGCCAACGCTCGTACTCGGCCTGCCATTCACCCGTGAGCCGGGCGATCACTGAGGGCGAGAGGTTGGGCGCGTCCTTGCCGAGCAGGGCTGAGAGCGCCTCCTGGAAGTCACCAGTGGAGAGCCCGCGCAGGTAGAGGATCGGCAGCAGGGCATCCAGGCTCTTCGTCCGGCGCGCCCATTTCGGCAGAATGGCGGAGGTAAAGCGGATCCGGTCCTCACTCGAAGCCCCGCGGTCGCGGATCTTGACCCGGCTGACTTCGACCGGCCCAATGCCGGTCTGGATCATGCGCTCTGGCCCATGGCCGTGCCGGACCAGGCGTTCGCGTCCGTCCGGCAGCTTGAGATCGCGCATGCTCGCCAGGAAAGCTTCAGCTTCGATCTCGATGGCCTGGGCCAGCAGCTTGCGGGCGCCGGTTCGGAGAATATCCGTCAGGGGATCGTCAACCGTATCAGGCTGACGCAGGCGCAAAACATTGGTAGGTTCGTTCATGGCGTATCGCTCTCCTGGAGAGGTTCTGGCAGGCTCGTCACCCGCCTCGATACGCCGCCTTTCTCAATCCAGCATCACCCACTTTCCGCCATAGCTCACGTCACTGGTGTTGCCCTTCACGTGCGGATGCGTGCTGATCATCTGCTGTGCGTGCATGGTCCTTCTCCTTGGGTTGCGGGTTGTGCCGATCCGGCATTGTCCCTGTCGGGAGCCGTCGGCCGGCCGTGCACTTCTCCCCAGATGGCGGCTCCGGCGAGCGCCCCAGCAAGGGCTCCCGGGAGAACTTTGGTTGGAAGGCCGCCACGGCGCAGCCACCCTCCAATCCATTGTTGGGTTCCACCCCATGCTGCGCGGCGCACCAGAACTTTGTGTGGCCACTTCCGTTGGAGCTCTTGATCATACATTAGAATCATCTAAATAAGTGATATCTGAACAAGTGAGTGAAAGACGTGCCCGGTTCCAAGTTCAACATCGAGGATTTCGAGAAGAATGCCGTTGAGGTTGCCGACATGCTGCGCGTGCTCGCCAACGAGCGGCGCCTGATGATCGTCTGCAAGCTAGTCGAGTGGGGCGAGGGCAACGTCACTGCCCTCGCTGAAGCGGTGGGGCTGTCCCAATCCGCCCTATCCCAACACCTCGCCAAGTTGCGGGACGAGGGCATCGTCACCTTCCGGCGCGAGAGTCAGACCCTCTGGTACAGGGTCGCCGACCCTCGCATCGAACAGCTATTTGCCACCCTGCATGGTCTGTTCTGCCGCAAGGTCGAGCGGGACCAGGTCGACGAGGAGACTTCCTGATGGAGAATTTCACCCCGGCGTCAGCCCTTGTCGGCGGCCTGCTGATCGGCGCATCCGCAGCCCTGTTCCTCTTGCTGAACGGGCGGATCGCCGGCGTCAGCGGCATCCTCGGCGGGCTCCTTCACCCCACCCGCAGCGACATCGGCTGGCGCGCGGCTTTCCTTGCCGGCATGCTCATCGCTCCCGTGGTTTATGGCCTCGCGGGCGGCACCCTGCCACCGGTCGATCTTGATGCGCCGCTCGGGCTCCTGGTCCTCGCCGGCCTTCTTGTCGGCTTCGGTACGCGACTGGGGGCGGGCTGCACGAGCGGTCATGGCGTCTGTGGCATCGGGCGGGGCTCCCCACGCTCCCTGGCTGCCACCGGCATCTTCATGGCCACCGCCATCGCCACCGTGTTCGTCACCCGTCAGATCCTTGGAGTCTGAGCCATGGCGTTGATGATTGGCGCGTTTGCCTCAGGACTGATCTTCGGTCTCGGATTGGTCATCTCGCAGATGGTCAACCCGGCCAAGGTCCTCGCCTTCCTGGACGTCTTCGGCAACTGGGATCCAAGCCTCGCCCTTGTCATGGGCGGTGCCGTGGCCGTCTCCGCCCTTGGATACGCCTTTGCCAAGCGCCGCGGGACCCCGCTCCTTGCCCCGCGGCTCGAAATCCCGACCCGCCGCGATCTCGAGCCGCGGCTGCTTGCGGGCGCCGCCATCTTCGGCATCGGGTGGGGACTCGTCGGCTTGTGTCCGGGACCCGCTCTCACGGCGCTCGCATTCGGGCCTTGGCAGGTCTTCGTATTCGTCGCTGCCATGATCGCGGGCATGGCCCTGTTCCGGGTCGTGCCGGCGGATTGGCCGCAGGTCACGTTCCGGCGTGAACCTCAGGCAGAGGATGCCTGAGTCCGGTGAGCCCGACCAAGTACATCCCGGCCCTCGACTGGTTGCGGCGGTACCGTCGGGCCGATCTGCCGGGCGACGTGATCGCCAGCGTGATCGTGACGATCATGCTGATCCCGCAAAGCCTGGCCTATGCGCTGCTTGCCAACCTTCCGCCCGAGGTTGGCCTTTACGCCAGCATCACGCCGCTCATTGCGTATGCCCTGTTCGGATCCAGCCGGGCGCTGGCGGTGGGGCCTGTCGCGGTCGTGTCGCTGATGACGGCGAGCGCGATCGGCGGGATCGCTGCGCCCGGAACGCCGGAGCACTGGGCCGCGGCCCTGCTTCTGGCGCTCATTTCCGGCCTTTTCCTGCTCGTGCTCGGGGTCGCGCGGCTCGGGTTCCTGGCCAACTTGCTGAGCCATCCCGTCATCTCGGGGTTCATCAGCGCGTCCGCGATCTTGATCGCTGCGAGCCAGGTCAAGCACATCCTCGGTATCCGCATCTCCGGGGAGCGCCTCCACGAGATCCTCTTGCAGATCGCCGAGCAGATCGGAGCCGTTAACTGGATCACTGGACTGATCGGCGTCGCAAGCCTTGCGTTCCTGTTCTGGGTGCGCTCATCCCTGGCCCCAACCCTTCAGCGCCTCGGGCTGAGCAAGGGAGCCGCCGATCTGGCAGCCCGGGCTGGTCCCGTGGCCGCGGTTCTCGCCGCCACCGTTTCGGTCGCAATGCTGCGCTTTGACCAAGGTGCAGGGGTGAAGATCGTCGGTGCGATCCCGGCCGGGCTCCCGCCATTGACCCTTCCGAGCCTCGATCCCCAGCTTTGGGTCGACTTGATTCCGGCCGCTGTCCTCATTGCCATCGTGGGCTTCGTCGAGAGCGTGTCGGTCGCGCAATCGCTCGCGGCCAAACGGCGGCAGAAGATCGACCCGGACCAGGAACTCGTTGGCCTTGGGGCGGCCAACATCGCAGCGGCCCTGACGGGGGGATACCCCGTGACGGGTGGCTTCGCGCGCTCCGTGGTGAACTTCGCTGCGGGGGCCAACACCCAACTGGCCGCCATGCTGACGGCCATCTTGATTGCGGTTGCGACAGTCTTCCTGACCCCGCTCTTCTTCTACATGCCGGAGGCCGTGCTCGCGGCCACGATCATCGTTGCCGTTCTGGGGCTGGTCGATGTCAAGACGCTTCGCCATGCCTGGCACTACAGCAAGGCCGATGCGGTGTCGTTGATCGCCACTGCCGCGATGGTCCTCCTGTTCGGCGTGGAGACCGGCATCATGGTTGGCGTCGGCGTCTCGATCGGACTCTATCTCTGGCGCACGAGCCGCCCCCATGTGGCCATCGTTGGACAGGTTCCCGGCACCGAGCATTACCGGAACGTCCTGCGCCATTCCGTCATCACGAAACCTGGGATCCTGGCGCTCAGGGTCGACGAAAGCCTTTACTTCATCAATGCCCGGTACCTGGAGGACAAGGTTGCCGCCCTTGTCGCCGAGCAGCCACAGGTCCGGCATTTCGTCCTGATCTGCTCCGCCATCAACTTCATCGATGCCAGCGCCCTTGAGAGCCTGGAGACGATCGGGCGCAACCTGTCGGATGCCGGAGTCAAGTTGCACCTGACGGAAGTCAAGGGACCCGTGATGGACCGGCTGCGGAAGGTCGGTTTCACGGAGTACCTGACTGGAGAGGTGTTCCTGTCCACGCACCAGGCATTTCAAGTTCTTTCTGCGGGCACTTCGGAGGAGCGGAGTGCCCAAAGGGCCAACCTGTGAACGATTTGGAGGATCGACGGATGAGCGAGCAAGCGAGATCGAGCCTGCGTGGCCACCCCACCGTGAAGGGCTTTTACGAGAAGCGTACCGGCAGCGTGCAGTACGTTGTCGCCGACCCTGAGACCAAGAAGTGCGCGATCATCGATCCCGTTTACGACTTCGACCCGAAGTCCGGTGAGACGGGGACATGCGAGGCGGACGCCCTGCTCGAATACATCAAGCAGGAGGGCTACACTCTCGAATGGATTCTGGACACCCACCCTCATGCCGACCACTTTTCGGCAGCCGGTTACCTGAAGGAGCGGACCGGCGCGCCGACAGCCATTGGTGAGAAAGTGGTAGAGGTTCAGAAGGTCTGGAAGGGCATCTACAATTTGCCCGATAGCTTTCCTACGGATGGTTCGCAGTGGGACCGGCTTTTTGCTGATGGCGAGCGCTTCGCGATCGGCAACATGGATGTCGAGGTTATGTTCACGCCGGGGCATACGCTGGCCTCGATCGCGTATGTCATCGGGGATGCCGCCTTCATCCATGACACGATCTTCATGCCCGATGGCGGGACGGCTCGGGCGGACTTCCCTGGGGGATCTGCCACGGCGTTGTGGCAGAGCATCCAGCGCATCATGGCCCTGCCGGACGGGACGCGCCTGTTCACCGGCCACGATTACCAGCCGGGTGGGCGTGAGCCGAAGTGGGAGAGCACTGTCGGGCAGCAGAGAGCGGAGAACATCCACCTCACCAGGGCGAAGACGGAGGAGGAGTTCGTGGCCTTGAGGGAAAAGCGCGACCGCGAGTTGCCCATGCCCAAGCTCATCCTGCATTCGCTCCAGGTGAACATCAGGGGTGGACACCTGCCCGAGCCGGAGAGCAACGGCAAGCGTTATCTCAAGATTCCCCTCGACGCCCTCGTCGGCGCTCCCTGGGATGAGTGAGACGCAAGAGCCAGGCGCATCACGACGACAGCCAACAAAGGAGGCAATCATGACGAAGAGCGCAAAGGACCTCGTGGCCGAGGCCGGCAAGACGGTTGAAACACTATCAGGGGAGGAGGCTGCCAAGCTCGTCGACAACCCGGATGTGGTTCTCGTGGACGTCCGGGAAGGTGAGGAACTGGCGAAGACCGGCAAGGTACAGGGGGCGGTTCACGTGCCCCGCGGCTTTCTGGAGTTCCAAGCCGACCCGAGCAGCCCTTCGCACAAGCCGGAGTTGGGCAGCGGAAAGATGTTGGTGCTCTACTGTGCTTCCGGGAACCGCTCGGCGCTCGGGGCGAAGTCGCTGAAGGAGATGGGCATCGGGAACGTGGCGCATGTCGCAGGCGGCTTTGCGGCCCTCATGCAGGCAGGGGCGCCGATCCAGGAGGGCGAGTAAAACCGCGAGTCGCCCCAGACCATGCAAGGAGATCCCATGAACGACCAAAGCGAACAGGAGCGCTGGAACGCGCGATACGCCGACGACAGCTACCTGTTCGGTACCAGCCCGAACGCGTTTCTCGCCAGCCAGCGGCATCTCCTGGCGTCCGGGCAAAGGGCGCTGGCCGTGGCCGACGGAGAAGGCCGCAACGGGGTGTGGCTGGCCGAGCAGAGACTGCATGTCACCGCAGTTGACTTCTCTCCGGCGGCCCTCGCGAAGGCCCGCCGGCTAGCGGAAAGCAGGGGCGTCGAGGTGTCCTTCGTGCAGGCGGATCTGGCAACCTGGGAGTGGAAGGAGAGCAGCTTCGACGTGGTGGCCGCCATCTTCATCCAGTTCGCCGATCCGCCGCTGCGGGAGGCGATCTTTCAGGGGATCCGGCGCACGCTCGCTCCCGGAGGACTGCTCCTGCTCCAGGGCTATCGGCCGGAGCAGATCCAGTACGGGACCGGCGGCCCGCCGCATGCGGAGAACATGTACACGGCGGCCATGCTGCGCGAGGCCTTTCGCGGTTTCGAGATGGTCAGCCTGGTGGAGCACGACAGCGTCATCCAGGAGGGAGCCGGACACCACGGTGTGTCGGCCCTTGTGGATCTGGTCGCGCGCAAGCGTGCGTGAAGTGCTTCGGTCACTGGGACGGCAAACGGCTGATGGCCGCCGCCAATGCCTCGCGTGAAATCTCGCCGACATGCACGGAGCGGAGCTTTCCGTTCGGTCCGATCAGGAGCGTCACCGGCAGGCCCGGCATCGCGTAGTGGCGTGCCACCTCCTGACGCGGATCCAGAAAGACGTTCGGCAGCGCGAGCTTCTGGCCAGAGAGAAAGCTCTCGATGGCCGCTCGCCGCTCGCCCTGGTTCACGAACAGGAACGTGACCTCAGGCCTGCTCGCGGCCATCTCCGCCATCATCGGCATCTCGCGCCGGCACGGCGGACACCAACTCGCCCACAGGTTCAGGACAATGGGCTTTCCTGTGAACGCCGTCAGGGGTGTGTCGCCTCCCTTGAGGTTCTCCAACATGGCATTTGGCATCGGCGTGGGCGGCATGGCGTTGGTCAGTTGCCACACCACGTTCCAGGCAAACAGGCCAATAGCAAGGCTGGCTACCGCCCCAATGGCGGCATAGCGCGTCCGCACCAAGGCGGCGGAGACAAGCGCAATCCCGGCGGCGCCCCATGGCCAGGAAAAACCGCCCTGCCAAACCGCAAGTATGCGCCAGGGCTCCGCCGCGAAGCTGGCGGCGTTCTCGATGACGTGGCCGAGACGTGCCGCGACCAGACCTGCGATGAGAGCCCAGGTCGACCACCGCCCGATGCGGGGATCCAGGCGGGAGGACAGGATCGCCGTTGCAATCATGAAGGCACCGATGCCGACAACTGCCGCGAGGCGATCACCGGCGAACACGAGGGGACCAATGGAAACAGGCTGCATGGGGATCCTCGTTAAGGGTCCAGCTTAAGGCAGCCTTAAGGGCAGGCCCTGCCTAGGCTGGGTGTCCCGCATCGGGAGCATCCTGCTGGGAGACCTGTGCCACTTTGGGGGCACAGGTCCGGCTTCCCCTGCGGGACTGCAAAGGAGGAACAAGCAGCGATGTCTGAGTGCGCCAATTCGCGCTTGGACCCGCGGCTGACCGTGCACGGTGCCGCACAGGTTTAAGAGAATTGGCCTTATCAGATCTTGCTAATTAAGCTTTAACTAATATATCTCGGTCTGTTTCGGTTATTCCACCTTCTGAGGAGGCACGATCCACGATGCTCACGCGCCGCTCATTTCTGGCCGGTGCCGCCCTGGCAGGGGGCACCGCCTTTGCTGCCTCGTCCGCGTGGCGAGGAGCGGCTGCCGAACCACAGGCCCTAAGGATCCCCGAGCTGATCGATGCCCGCAGCCAGGGTGGGTCGATCGCGCTCGAGGCGCAAGCCGGCCGCACTTCCTTCTTCCCGGGACGGGAGAGCCGGACACTCGGCTACAACGGCAGCTATCTTGGCCCGACGCTGCGCGTCCACCGCGGCGACGACGTGGAACTCGCCGTCACGAACGCGCTCGGCGAGGAGACCAGCGTCCATTGGCATGGCCTGCTCATCCCCGGGGAGCTCGATGGCGGACCCCACCAGATGATCCGCCCGGGCGCCACTTGGCGGCCTGTGCTTCCCATCCGCCAACCCGCCGCGACCCTGTGGTATCACTCGCACGTGCATGGCCGCACGGCGGAGCAGGTCTATGCCGGCCTCGCAGGCCTCCTGCTCGTCACGGATGACGACGAGAAGGCCCTCGGACTGCCGTCGGAGTACGGCGTCGACGATCTGCCCTTGGTCTTGCAGGATCGGCAGTTCGAGAGCGGTCGGCTCATCCTTCCCGAGGGAATGATGACGCTCATGCACGGACGGCGGGGTGACACGCTGCTGGTCAACGGAACCGCCAACCCGGTGGCCCGTGTGCCACGCCGGCTGGTCCGGCTTCGCCTGGTGAACGGCTCGAACGCCCGGATCTATGAGCTCACGTTCGGGGACGATCGGCCGTTCCACTGGATCGCTTCGGAGGGCGGTCTTCTCGAGCAGCCGGTCGAGCTGCGGTCCCTGAGCCTGGCGCCGGGCGAGCGGGCCGAGATCCTTGTCGATTTCGCGGATGGACGAACCGTATCGCTTGAGACGGGGCCGGATACCAATGCTCCCATGATGATGGGCATGCTGGCCCGTGCCTCGGACCTCATAGGCCGAGGACGGCAACCCGTCCTCAGGTTCGAGCCTGGGGGTGGGGCAGGGACCGTAACGAAGGTGCCCGAGCGTCTCGCGACTCATGAGCGTCTGGACGCATCGCGCGCCGTTCGTCGGCGGCGCTTCGCCATGACCATGGGCATGGGCGGGATGATGGGCAGTGGCATGGGAAGGGGCATGCACGGCATCAACAGTCGCGCGTACGACATGGAGCGCATCGACGAGGAGGTCAGGCTTGGGGACGTGGAGATCTGGGAGGTCTCGGGCGAGATGATGGCCCACCCCTTCCACGTTCACGGCGTGCATTTCGAGGTGCTAAGCCGGAACGGTGCTGCCCCGGGTCCTCGCGATCAGGGCCTCAGGGACACGGTCGTGGCGCAGGAGCCGGTTGAGCTTCTTGTGCGGTTTACGCAGCCTGCGGTGGCGGCACCCTTCATGTACCACTGCCACATCCTCGAACACGAGGACAACGGGATGATGGGGCAGTTCGTCGTCCGATGAGGCCACTGCACTGGCCTCGCCTGGATCTCCCCGGCTAGTTCGTGACTTCGCGAACGGCATCCGCGACAAGCTTGCCGCCGATGGCACCGAAGGCACCTCCGAAGAGGATCTCGATACCCCGTGCGAATCGGGCATAGGCGCGCTTGGCCAATCCACTCGAGACCAGCACGCCGTAGATGCCGTAGACCAGCACGGCCGACGCAAAACCGATGGGGGCGAAGCCGAGTACCTGGGAGGTCGACAGGCCAGATCCATACAGGAAGGTTGCGACCGCACTCCACAGCAGGGCAGCTTTCGGGTTGGTGAGATTGACCAGTAAGCCGCGGCGCCAGGCGCCGAGCGGCGTCCAGTGGGCGTGGTGGGCCTGGATGCTTGGGTCGCCGCCGCGCCAGGCGGCCATCACGGACTTCACGGCGAGGAAGCAGAGATAGCCGCCTCCGAGGAACTTCATGACAGTCAGGAGCGATGGATAGAGCTTCAGGAGCGTGGCCAATCCGAGTGCCGCCACGGTGACCCAGATGAGGATCGCGGTCGCGACACCGAGCGTCAGGAAGAAAGCCGATCGACGTCCCTGGCCAAGGGCAGCCCCCGCGACGGCCATCAGGTTCGGTCCCGGGGTGATCTGCCCGAGCGCAACGGCCGTGAGCGTCGTGAGGTATGCTTGAAGCATGGCTTTCCTTCCAAAGGATGCATGGCGGGGAGGTCGGCATCGACGGTACCACTTTCCGGCAGGCGGGAAGAAGACCACTGGTACCCGGCGGGATCAGGATGCGGGTAGGCTGAATCCTGCCTGCAATCCTTGACGGTCGAGGCGGTTGCGCAGGACGAAACAGGCGTCGGCCCGCTTGAGCGCTTCCTCGACGATGGCGAGGCCCAGGCCGCTGCCGATCGGGCTGCGGTGGCGCCCCCGGAAGAACCTGTCGCTCGCCCGGTCGAGTTCATCCTCGGGGATGCCGGGACCCTCGTCCTCCACGACGATCCTAGGCGTGACTGCCGATCCGTCGAGGAACCACCGGACACGCCCGCCCTCTGGAGAGTGCTGAACGGCGTTCTCATGCAGGTTGCGCACGGCGAGGTGGAAGAGCTCGCGGTTCATGCGAATCGTCGTGGCATGGAGTGCCGGATCGATCTCGACCTCGATCGGGTGCACAGGCCCCCGAATGTTCTGGGCAATCTCCAGAATTTCCTGTCCGACCGAGATCGGCGATGCGTCCCCACGATCCGATGTCGCGTCGAGCCGCGACATGGCGAGGAGCTGATGGACGAGGCGCCCGGTGCGGTCGACGGCGATGAGGATCTGTCGCAGCGCTCCTGCGCGCGTTCCCTCATCCTTGGCAGCCAGCGCTACCTGAACCTGGGTCCGCAGCCCCGCGAGGGGCGTGCGAAGCTCATGGGCCGCGAACGCCGTGAAGCTGCGCTCGTGCTCGCGCGCCGCCGCGACCTTGCCGAAGAGACCGTTCAACGCGTCGACGACGGGCCGGACCTCTGATGGAACCTTACCCACGTCAAGCACGCTCAGGTCGTCCGGGCTCCGCTTCTCGAGGCTGCCGGTCAGGCCCCGCAAGGGCAAAAGCCCGCGACCGACGCTGGCCCAGATCAGGAACGCCAGCGCCGGGATCATGAGGGCGCCTGGCAGGAGCAGCCCGCTGACCAGGTCGGCCACAAGACGGTCCCGCAAGCCGATGCGGTCGCCGACCATCACCCGGATGCCCTTGCCGTGATCGACGATGGAATAGACCCGCCATGGCTCCCCTCCGATCTCACGCTCGGAAAAGCCGCCGGCCTCGTCCGACAGTTCGATATCGGGCGCGCCACGGGAGCGGCCGATCAGGCGTCCGTCGAGCGCCCAGATCTGGCACGAGAGCTGGCGCTCGTAGTTGAGCGGCACCGTCTCCAGAATGGGGAATCCGTCACCGGACCTTGCGGCCAGCTTGATGTCGCTGCCGGCCACGAGCGAGCTGACCATGCGGGCGGCTTCCATGAGGCGGTTGTCGAGCACCGCCTGGAGCTGGCGTTGGCTGTTGATGGAGATCCAGGCGGCGGCGCAGAGCCAGACAAGGCCCGTGGCGGCCACCAGGATGATGAAGAGGCGGGTGCGGATCGACTGCACGTCAGGTGCTCCTCAGGCGGTAGCCGAGGCCCCGCACCGTCTCGACGGCGTCGCGTCCGATCTTGATGCGAAGGTTATGGACATGCACCTCCACCGCGTTGCTCTCGACGTCGTCCTGCCAGCCGTACAGGCGGTCGGCGAGCTGGTCCTTGGACAGCACCGCACCCGGGTGCGCCATCAGCGCCTCGAGGATCGAGAACTCGCGCCGCGACAGGCCGACGGCGCGTCCATCGACCTCGACCGTGCGGCGGCCCGGGTCGAGCAGGATCCCGTTCCAGGCCATGACCGGGGACGCCCGTCCCGAGGCCCGGCGGGCGATGGCACGCAGGCGTGCCGCCACCTCGTCGAGATCGAAGGGCTTGCCGAGATAGTCGTCCGCCCCGCTGTCGAGCCCGTCGATCCGGTCGGCCACGGCGTCCCTGGCGGTCAGCAGGAGAACCGGAGTGGCGTCCTGTCGCTGGCGCAGCTCGCGCAGGACGTCCAGGCCGGAGCCATCCGGCAGCATCAGGTCGAGCACGACCGCATCGAACTCCGCGGTCTCCAGGGCCGCACGGGCATCGCCGCAGGAGCCCATGCCGTCGACCGTGTAGCCATGCAGCCCCAGGCCGACCCTGAGGCCGTCGAGCAGCACTTCATCGTCCTCGATCACAAGAATGCGCATGATGATCCTCCGCCGGCTCCATCCCAAGCCAGGCTTAAGGCTGCCTTAAGGTAGGACGGTAGTGTGAGGGAAAGTCATTCCGGTTGCGAGGCTCCCTTGTCCCAGAACCCCATTCGAATCCTGTTCGCGTTCATGGCCCTGCTCCTTGGAACAGCCGGGGGGTGGGCGCAATTCAAGATTCCGGCACCGGACGAGGTCTTCCGCCTCAGCGCCTCGAGGAACACCGACGGAGGCATCGAGCTGAACTGGTCGATCGCGCCCGAAACGTACCTTTATCGGGACAAGGTAATCGTCACGCCTCCCGGGACCGATGCCGATCCGATCCCGGCCGACACCAGCCCCGGCCGGCAGAAGGACGACCCAACCTTCGGAGCGACGGAGGTGTATTTCGATGCGGCGCAGGCCACCGTTTCGGCGGGTGCCCTGGCGGCTGCCGGCTCGCCGCAGGCGCTCCAGGTGACCTACCAGGGCTGCGCCGACAAGCTCGGCATCTGCTACCCGCCCGTCACCAAGTCCGTCGACCTTGCGACGCTTGCGGTGGCGGACGCCGACGCCCTGGACGCGACGGCTAATACCGCCAGCCGGAACCAGGCGGCGGTGCCTGCCGATGCCCCGGTCCAGATCGAGACGCCGGGAACGGCCCCGCCCGCCTTGGCGGAAGGAACCTCCAAGGCGCCGCAGGACAACGGGCAGGGCGATGGCTGGATGGGTGGAAGCCTCGTGTCCGTCCTGGCGGCATTCCTCGGCTTCGGACTTCTACTCACCTTCACTCCCTGCGTGCTCCCGATGATCCCGATCCTGTCGGGCATGCTGGCCCGCAGCGGAGGGCAGCTTTCGGCCGGCCGGGGCTTCGCGCTCTCAACGGTCTACGTACTGGCCATGGCATCCGCCTACGGCCTGCTCGGCGTCGCCGCGGCCTGGTCCGGCCAGAACTTGCAGGCGGCGTTGCAGACGCCGTGGGCGCTCGGCGCCATGAGCGTAGTGTTCACGGTCCTGGCGCTGTCGATGTTCGGCCTGTTCGAACTCCAGCTTCCCAGATCCTGGACCAACCTCGTTTCCGGCAAGACCTCCGGCATGGGTGGGTCACTCCCGACCGCCGCCGTTCTCGGCTTCACGTCGGCGCTGATTGTCGGACCGTGCGTGACGCCGCCGCTGGCGGGGGCGCTGCTCTACGTGTCCCAGACCGGCGACGTGACGCGAGGTGCTGCGGCCCTGTTCACGCTGGGCCTCGGCATGGGCCTGCCGCTGATCGTGTACGGCACCGTCGGGGCCAAGGCCCTGCCGAGGTCGGGGCCGTGGCTGGTGCGCGTCAAGCAGGTCTTCGGCGTCGTCTTCCTGGGTGTCGCCATTTGGATGCTCGCACGCGTCGTCCCGGCCCAGGTGACGCTGGCCCTGTGGGCACTGCTCGCCATCGGCTCCGGCGTGTTCCTCGGAGCCTTCGATCCGGCACCCAACTGCCCGGTCCGCCGGGTCGCGAAGGCGACGGGGATTGCGGCGGTGCTCTATGGCGGTACCCTGGCCGCGGGCACGGCGGGCGGAGCGAGCGATCCGCTCCAGCCACTCGCCTTCCTGGCCCGCGGATCGCAACCTGCGCCAACGACCGAACTGGCTGCCACCCGCGTGACCACGCCCGGGCAGTTCGACGCGGCGGTGAGCGCGGCCCGGGCCCAGGGCAAGCCGATCCTCGTCGACTTCACGGCGGAGTGGTGCGTCACCTGCAAGGAGATCGAGCGCAATGTCTTCGCCGATCCGGCCGTGCAGGCAAGGCTCAAGGACGTGGCGTTCATCCGGGCGGACGTTACCGACTACGACGAGGCCAGCCGCACCCTGATGCAGCGCTTCGGCGTCATGGGACCGCCGACGATCCTGTTTCTCGATCCCGGGACAGGTCAGGAGATTGTCCCCGCCCGGACCATTGGCACGATCGATGCGGACGGCTTCCTCCGGAAGCTCACGGCAGCCGGTGCGTGATGGCTGTCAGCTCCTCCCGCTCCCGTGCCTCCATTCGGGCCGATGCATGCTCGCGCCGGGCGATCCTGAGGCATGCAGCCCTTCTCCCGGCTCTCGCGCTCTTGCCCCGACGGGTGCTGGCGCAGGCCGCGGAGCTGGCTTTCGCCCATGTCTCCACACGGGAGGCATTCGATGCGGCGGTCAGGCGTGCTCGCACCCGGAGAAAGCCGGTGCTGGCGTATTTCACGGCGGAGTGGTGCCCGATCTGCAAGAGCATCGACAAACGGGTCTTCTCCAATCCCGTCATCAGGAGGCGACTCGAGGGCATCGCCCTTGTGCGGGCGGATGTGACCGCTATCGACGCGGGCAACCGGGCGCTCATGGAACACCTTCGGGTGGCGGGCCCGCCGACGATGTTCGTCATCGATCCGAAGGACGGCCGGGAGATGCCCGGAACCCGCCTGGTCGGGGCCGTCGACGCCAACCTCTTCCTCGACACGATCAACCTCGCAGGCCTTTAGACCCGCGCCTGCCTTTTCAGAAGATCAAGGAGTCAATCATGCCCCGCCTCACGCAGTCTTTGTTCGCCGCTCTTTTGACGGCGTTGTTCTTCGTCTTCGTCATGCCCACTGCTCCGGCTCTGGCTCAGGACAAGGCTCTTTCGGTGGACGCGATCCTGAACGATCCGCAGGCGCCGGTAGGCGGCAATCCCAAGGGCGACGTCACCATCGTGGCATTCCTCGATTACAATTGTCCCTTCTGCAAGAAGTCGGCGCCGGACCTGGAGAAGATCGTCAAGTCCGACGGCAGGATCCGGCTGGTCTACAAGGATTGGCCCATTCTCACGCCGGCTTCCAACCATGGCGCCCAGCTTGCCCTGGCCGCCAAGTACCAGGGCAAGTACGAGCAGGTTCATCATGCGCTGATGGGGATCCCGGGCATGCGGATCAGCAAGGAGAAGATGACCGAGGCGGTCCAAAAGTCCGGCGTCGACATGGAGCGCCTGAATGCGGACCTGAAGCAGCACGGCGCTGAGATCCAGGCGCTGATCCAGCGCAACCTCGACCAGGCCGACGCGCTCGGGCTCACGGGAACGCCGGTCTACCTGATCGGCCCGTTCAAGGCCTCGGGGGCGCTCACCTACGAGCAGTTCCGCAAGGCAGTCGCCGACGCCCGTGCCCAGGGCAAGCAGTAATCTGCCGCCCGCCTCCCCGCCAATGCCGATCCCACTCTCTCACAGGACATCCATGTTCAAATTTACACGGCCTGCCGGCCTTTCCCGCGCGCTCGTCCTGATGCTGCCGGCCATGCTGGCCGCCTGCACCACCACAACCGCACCGCCTCCGCCGGTGGCCGCGGCACCGGCTGTCGATCCCGTCACGGCCGAGCGCTATGCCGCGGTGACCACCGACAAGCATCCGGTGCCCGGCGTCGATCCCGCCACGCTCAAGCCGCGCAACGTGCGTCAGCTCGTGGACTACGCAACCACCGAGGAGCCGGGGACCATCGTCGTCGATACGAACGCCCGCTTCATCTACCTCGTGCAGGAGGGTGGCAAGGCGCTGCGCTATGGCGTCGGGGTCGGCAAGGAGGGGCTGGAGTTCAAGGGCACGGCGAGCGTGGCGCGCAAGGCGCAGTGGCCGCGCTGGACGCCGACGCCCGACATGATCAAGCGCGAGCCGGAACGCTACAGGAAATGGGCCAGCGGCATGGAGGGCGGCACCCACAATCCGCTCGGCGCCCGCGCCCTGTACCTGTTCAAGGACGGCAAGGACACGCTCTACCGCATCCACGGCACCAACGAGCCGGAGACCATCGGGCAGGCCGTGTCCTCCGGCTGCATAAGGATGATGAACCAGGACGTGATCGACCTCTACAGCCGCGTCCCGACGGGCGCCAAGGTGGTCGTCCTGTGAGGGCCGCCAGCACATCCCGACAACATGATTTTGGAATGGAGCAACCGATGGATCTGAACCGCCGTCGGATCATCCAGGGCGCTGCGCTGGCGCTCCTGGCACCGCCATCCTTCAAGGCCGCCCGAGCTCAGAGCGGGGAGGGCTGGCACCCGCTCGAAGGCGACGACGGCAAGCCCGTGCCCAACGCGCGCCTGCCGGTCGAGCTGACCGGCGAGATCGAGCATTTGCCCGGCTTGATCTGGGTGGGCTCCAAGAGCATGGCGGTGACCCTCTACGAGTTCTATGACTACAACTGCCCCTACTGCCGCGTGGCGGCGAAGGACCTGCACGCTCTCGTGAAGAAAAGGCCTGAGCTGCGCCTGGGGCTGATCAACAATGCCATTCTGTCCCTCGGATCGATGCAGGCCGCAAAGGTGGAACTGGCGCTTCTCCTGCTGAAGGGACCGGCGGTGGCCTACGAGTTCCACCAACGCCTGTTCGCCATGCCGGGCACGAACGACGGCACACGGGCGCTCAAGGTCGCCGAGGACCTCGGGGTCCCGCGACGCCAGATCGAGCCCGTGGCCGACAGCGAGAAGGTTGGCGGGATGCTGCGCGAGCAGATCCAGCTCGCGGCCAACCTCGGGCTCGCGGCGACGCCGTCCTTCGTGGCCGGCGGTGTCGGCGTGCTCGGCTATCCCGGCCCCAAGACCATCGGCGGGATCGTCGCCTCCCTCGACAGGTGCGGGGAAGTCGTCTGCCCGGCCTGACGCGGCGCGTCCAATCAAGTTTCGGCAAGGAAGGCTTCGTAGAATGCGGATGAACTCGGCGCGTGGCGTTCTGAGCGGAGTGATCCTTGCCGCGGCCCTGGCCGGCTGCGTGACGGTTGGAGATCAGAGGCACCTGAAGCCGGTGCCGCCGAAGCTCGTCGCCAGCATGCAGGCGAAGGGGATGACGGTCGCCGACCCCATCGTCATCCGGGTATTCAAGGAGGCGGAGCTGGAGGTCTGGAAGCGCGACGCGTCCGGCCAGTACGGGCTTCTCAAGACCTACCCGGTCTGCCGCTGGTCCGGTCAGCTCGGGCCGAAGATGCAGGAGGGCGACCGGCAGACGCCGGAGGGGTTCTACACGGTACGGGCAGGGCAGATGAACCCGAACTCCGCCTACTATCTCTCCTTTGACCTCGGCTTCCCGAACGAGCTGGACCGGGCCCTCGGCCGGACGGGATCCGCGCTGATGATCCACGGCGCCTGCTCGTCCTCCGGCTGCTTCGCCATGACGGATGACGGCGCCGCCGAGCTCTTTGCCCTGGCACGGGAGGCCATCAGGGGAGGGCAGGAGGGCTTCCAGGTTCAGTCCTTCCCCTTCCGCATGACGCCGGAGAACTTGGCCGAGCACCGCGCCAGCCGGCACATCGCGTTCTGGCGCAACCTGAAGGAGGGCTCGGATCACTTCGAGGCGACCCGCAGGCCTCCGAAGGTTGCGAGCTGCGGCAGGCGCTACGTGTTCAATGCCAGCCCGAGCGGTCCCGGTGCGCGGTTCGATGCCCAGGCTGCCTGCCCCGCCTACACGGTCGAGGCAGGGGCCGCCATGATGGTGGCTGCGAAGCAGGCGAGGGACGAAACGCGGGTCAGGGAGATCGTGGCCTCGGGCCGCGCAGCCGTCTCCTACACCTATCTCGACGGATCGATGCATCCTTCGTTCCGGGAGATCCTGCGCCGCTCCGGACCGGCGCGGCTTCAGGCCCTGACATCGGGGGCGGTGGAGGCGGCCCTGGCCGAACCAAAAGTCACGCCAACCGGAACACTGTCCGCAGCGTCGGTGCCGTTTTGATTGCGAGGCCCGGATACCCGGGTTGGCCGCATCGGGTCCGTGCGGGACCAGGCATTCCAGGTTGCGATAGCGTCCTCACTGGACTGGACCGTCCGACTGCCCCGCCGACCCATGCTGGCATCGCACATTGCCTGGCTTGTCACCCGGCAGCGCTGCATGGGGATGCGATAACGGCGAAGCGCGGCGCTCCTGCGGGAGAGGGGCGCGTCCTCAGGATTCGAGCGTTTGACCTCTGCCTTCGGCGGGCCCGCGCCTGAGCATCATGGGCCGGGCACCTGATCCAGACGATGCTCCGGCATCCCATAGGCATCCGGGATGACACGGTCCGCAGATCGGGTCAAAGACAGGGAAACGAGGCGCCAATGATCGCTTTCAAGCCCGCTGCGCGGCGCGGAGAGCTTGTTGCCCCCTATTAGGATTACCCTGGGAGCCACTGGTCCCGATGTCGTCGAAATCGCCGCGAAGGGCCTTGAGCGCGAACCGTTCGTGGTTGATCTCCGATGCGGTGCGGTATTTGAGGCGGCGAAAGATGGGAACGGGCGGGCACCAGCCCTGGAGTGCATGCTGAACCATGAACCCGGTCGCTGCGGCGGAGAACAGGTACCAGCGTCGGTCGACAAAGGCCCCAAGCGCGATGCCGATCAGGTTCACGATCGCGAAATTCGCTTGCAGCGTACGCTCGATATCCCACTCCTGCTCCAACTGCCGGATGCCATCATCGATGTCCTCGGGGCGAGCGACGGCACGACGAGCGAAGCTTCCGGCCGTGACGTGATCGATCTCCACGTTTATGGGCTCGGCGGTCTTCGCCTGAACACGGGTGGCGGTGTTTGGAAGCATGGGCATCTCCAGTCCATCGAATTCGCGTCCGTCGGCCAGGGACGACGTGCACTGCGTCCTTCAGGGTGCGTGGGGCCGGGCTGCCTCAAAAGCCTCCCAGAGGCGGCTTTCCCCTGCTTGGCCGCCCTTTCGCACACGTTCGAAATCGCCCCGCAGGGCCTTGAGCGCGTATCGCTCCGCAGCGATCTCCCCTTGCGTCCGCAGACCGAGTCGACGGAACAGGGACAGTAAAGGGTAGGCCCCATTCAAGTTGTGCAACAGCAGCATCGCGCTGGCGAAGACCGGCAGGAGGAACCATCGGCGGTCGACCGCCCACCCGAGGCCAAGGCCCAGGAGGATCGTGCTTGCCGCCTCGGTTTCGATCGCCCGCTCCACGTCCCATTCGGCATCCAGTTCTCGCAAGCGCTGCTCGATCTCGTGAGGATGCACGGCATAGTAGGCCAGCCGGGCTTCTGCCTCGGATTGCAGCCTCGCATTGACGGCGGGAGACGTGTGCTCGGGAACGCGCCTGACTGTGGATGCGACCATAAGATTACTCGCTCTGATTGCCGTTGGAGGTCCGCAAGACCCCGATGCGAAGCGTCGGATGCGGTCTCAACTCTCCCCTGCGCGGGCACAGGTATCGATCCCGGCCGCCGCGTTGAGTGGACAGTACTGGGTTGCTGCCGTGATCAGGGCTATGGAGCCGGCGCCGATCAGGGCCGCCCGCCACATGCCGTCCATGGAGGACGCAAGGCCTGCCGACACGAGCGCAGTGCCAAGTCCTGCGCGTACTACACGGTCGACCCCGCCGACATTGCATTCCATAGCCGTCTCCTCATGATGCCCTCCCAAGAACGCCGGAACGGTGCCATTGGTTCTTCGTCACAGCACCCCCTCGTAAGCGTTGCGCGATGAAAGCCCCTGCGAAACATTTCGGCCGGGGTGACTGTTGACATGCCGTGGGCGGAACCGCTTTCCGGTCGGGGTGAACAGTGACACGTGCTGAAACCAGTCGCGGCTACCGATGGTCGGGCTATCTGCTGGGCTTTGCGCTCGGGGCCCCGGGAGGATGGCGGGAACCGAGCATCCCGTCCGTCGACAGCAATCCGGTCGATCGCCGCGCTCCTGGTCACCGGTGCCGGAGCCTTGGCCTTGTGGCCGCCGCAGGGCAACGAGTTCACCACAGTGCTGTTCGCCCCCGGAACCAGCCAGGGGCACATCTTCGAGGCCATCGCCGCGGTTGACGGGGAACTGGTGTGGGCCGACGGAAGCGGCGAGCTCGTGGTGGTCCGGATGCCGGAGGAGCAATCAGGTCTGACGCTGTTCCGAAGGGGCGCCATCCTCGTGAGCGGGGCCGGGCTCCCGCCGGGTTGCTTCAACTATGTGAAGACCTGATTCCCTTAAGCTCAGACGAGGTTGAGGCTTTTCACCAGCATGTAGATCGCCACGACGAAGATCAGGCCGGCGAACACCGTGTTCAGCGCGCCTTTCCTGCCCGCGAGCAGCTTGGCGGAGCGCGTGCCGAGCAGGCCGCCAAAGACGCCGCCGGCAATGAACAACGCCGCCAGGGGCCAGTCGATCAGGTCCGACAGGGCGTAGTTGGACGCCGTGGTCAGCCCGAAGGCCGACACCGCTACCAGGGACGAGCCGACGGCGTTCAGGATCGGCATGCCGGTCGCCATGACCAGCCCTGGCACGATCAGGAAGCCGCCGCCGATGCCGAAGAAGCCGGACAGGGCACCCGTCGCCAGGCCGATGCCGACCAGCTTCGGGAAGTTGTCCCGCGCCAGTCTGACATCCTTGTCGCCTTCGCCGGAGCGCTTGCGCAGCATCAGGGCGCCGACCACCAGCATCAGCACGGCGAACAGCGCGAGCAGCTTCTGCCCGTCCATCATCTTGCCGAGCGTGGAGCCGCCGAACGCGCCGACCACGCCTGAGACGGCAAAGACAAGGGCGCAGCGCCATTTGACGTTGCCGGCCCGGGCATGGCTGCCGAGGTTGGCCAGGGCGTTCACCGCCACCGCGACCGCGCTCGTGCCGATGGCCACGTGCGGGTTGGTCACACCGACCAAGTAGACGAGCAGCGGCACAGCCAGGATCGAGCCGCCCCCGCCCACGAGGCCAAGCGTGAAGCCGACGAGCGAGCCCGAGGCGAGGCCAAGGGCGCTCTGGGTGAGCGACAAATCCATGTTGATCTCCTGCTAGAGCCGCTGCACGGGGTGTTAAATGCGTCAGGCGTGCTTGGGTTGGGCAAAGGCCGACCGGTTCCAGGGGGCCTTCCTGAGGATCCGGACCATGCCGCAGAACCCGGTGATCCCCGCCATCGTCAGGCCGGCGCCGACAAAGGCTGGGATGATGAAGAACCATTGTGAGACGAGCAGGCCCAGCATCGTGCCGAGGAAGGCCATGCTGCCGGCGCCGATCTGCACCTGGCGCTGCAACTCGAGCGGCTGGCGGCGGTCAACGACCGTTGGCAGGCCGGCCTTCTTCCAGGCGTCAATCCCGCCCTCCAGAATAAAGGCCTCCGCCGTGCTGCCGACCTTGGTCGCGAGACGCGAGGCGTTGCCTTGGGTCCGTGCACCGCTCTTGCAATGGAAGATCACTGGCTGGCCTTCGGGAAGGGCACGGCCGGCTTGGTCCAGCCGGGACAGGGACAGCAGCTTGGCGCCGCGGATGTTCTCCCGGGCATGCTCGTCGGCCTCGCGGATATCAACGAGAAGGGCACCCTGGTCGAGCAGGCGCTTGGCTTCGATGGGGCTGAGGGTGGCAAGCGACATGGTGGATCTCCGATGTGGGGCAGCCCTGGAGGCAGCTCCCTTTGCATTAGGTATTGCTTATTTAGTTATTACTTATATATCGTCAATACCAACCCCACGCCGAACCACCGAGGAGGTTCAGACCATGTCAGGCCAACCCATCATCCGGGCGTTCTTCGACGAGCCCACCAACACCGTCAGCTACCTGATCGCGGATCCGTCAACCAGGAAGGCGGCGATCATTGACCCTGTCTTCGACTACGACCACAACTCGGGCACGGTCGACACCCGCTCGGTCGAGGCGATGCTCAAGGCGGCCGAGGAGGCGGGCTACACGGTGGAGTGGGCGCTGGAGACCCATGCCCACGCCGACCACCTCTCAGGCGCGCCATACATCAAGGCCAGGACGGGAGCGAAGATCGGCATCGGCGAGCACATCAAGGACGTGCAGAAGATCTTCCGGCCGATCTTCAATGCCACCGACCTCAACCCGGACGGCAGCGACTTCGACCACCTGTTCGCGGACGGCGAGCGCTTCAAGATCGGCGACCTCGACGTGGAGGTGATCCACACGCCCGGGCACACCCCGGCAGACGTGTCCTACAAGGTCGAAGATGCTGTGTTCGTGGGTGACACCATGTTCATGCCGGACTACGGCACGGCCCGCGCCGACTTCCCCGGCGGTGATGCGCATCAGTTGTACCGCTCCATCCGGCGGTTGATGGAACTGCCGCCCCAGACGCGGCTGTTCATGTGCCACGATTACAAGGCGCCTGGGCGCGAAGAGTACGCCTGGGAGACCACGGTCGGCGAGCAGCGGGAGAAAAACGTGCACGTGAGGGAAGGGGTCGCCGAGGAGGAGTTCGTGGCGATGCGCACGGCCCGGGACGCCAAGCTTGCAGCGCCTCGGCTCCTGCTGCCCTCGATCCAGACCAACATACGGGCCGGCAAGTTCCCGCCGGCGGAGGCCAATGGCGTCCGTTACCTGATGATCCCTGTGAGGATGAAGGGCGGCGCGGACATCGGCAGCTAACCCGAGGGCCGGGAACGCAGGGCAGGTGCGGCGCGCCTGTCCTGCCAACGGCCGCGAAGGCCCTCCGCATTTCCTTCTGCAATGTGCCGACCGGGGGTGGCAGTTGCCCCATGGACTCCTCGTCAGCCCCATCGACTTCCATGAGGACGATGCGCCTGTAGGGCACCTAGAGGCTGTTATGGAACGCATCCGTCGTAAGTGCCTGAAATTGCTTGTAGCCCGTGTAGAATCCTGGACTGGATTTGACGGACAGTGTCGGAGCGAGTTGCACTCAACTTCCTCGTGCAGAACGCAATCTGGTCTGACACTGTCTGACGGTCAAATCCTGACTTTTACAATTTGAGGAAGTCCCAGGCTCGTCCTGAGGCCCACCAGATCCGATACCTCGTCTCAGGGGCGGCGGCCAAGGCCGGTCATCAGACGGGCGATCTCGTTCACCAGGCGCTGGCGCTCATCCTCGGAGATGTCCCTGGACAGGCTCGCCTCAATGCAGGCCTTCAGGTGATCGCCCAGCATGTCCGTCTGCACCCGACGCAGCGCGGCAACAACGGCATTGATCTGATCGGCCACGTCGCCACAGTAGCGCCCATCCTGGATCATCTGCTGAAGGCCGCGCACCTGGCCCTCGATGCGCCGCAAGCGCGGAAGCTGACGACTGTGGTCCACGGCGACGCCGCCGTGTTTCTCCTCCTGGTCGGACATGATGCGAAACCTCTTTGTCCGGCAACGCACAAAGGTGGGAGTTGGATCAGGGAACAATACCCTCCCCCAGTATGTTGGCTCGACGACCGGACTACGCCACTTCCGCTTGGTGCGGTCGAACCGAGACAGCAACGTCCCTTATCGAACCAGGGGAGCCATCTCTCGGGAAGCGAAGCCATGAACGAGTCCTGGCGCCGCCCGGCATTTCTCATGCCGAGCCGCAACGACCATTCAACCAAGGTGCTCCTGGGCGCCCTTGCCGGCGCACTCGTCGGAGCCGCCGCTGTCGCCATCTGGGGCAGCAGCACACAGACGGCCCAAGGATCCCGGCGGATCCTCAGCCGGGTCGCCCCATCCCGCAACCGAAGGAGAAAGACCATGCACGCACAGCAGATGATCAGCACCCATCCGCATGTGAAGGGCAACACCAACGACGTTCTCATCCGCTGCATCGAGGAGTGCTACTCCTGTGCCCAGGCCTGCACCTCCTGCGCCGATGCCTGCCTGGGCGAGGACATGGTGCAGCAACTGACCCAGTGCATCCGCCTGAACCTCGACTGCGCCGATGTCTGCGCCGCCACCGGGTCCGTGGCGACCCGCCGAACGGGATCGAACGAGGAGGTGATCCGACGCATGCTGGAGGCCTGCGCCACCGCCTGCCGCCTGTGCGGTGAGGAATGCGAGCGCCATGCCAGCATGCATGAGCATTGCCGCATCTGCGCCGAGTCCTGCCGCCGCTGCGAGCAGGCCTGCCAGGAGGCCCTCCAGAGCATGGCTCAGTAAGCCAAGATCCTACGCGCGGGGTGATTTGCTCAAGTCACCCCGCGACTGCGGGAAACAAGCTCGACCACATCATCAGAGGATAAGCCGATGTTCTTCCGTCAGCGGCAGTTGGCCTATCACGCCAAGCCCGAGAGACCCGATCCAATCTTCGCCAAGCAGCTCCAGGAGGTTTTGGGCGGCCAATGGGGCGAGATGAGCGTCATGATGACCTATCTCTTCCAGGGTTGGAACTGCCGTGGTCCGGAGAAGTACAAGGACATGATCATGGACATCGGCACCGAGGAAATCGGCCATGTCGAGATGCTCGCAACCATGATCGCCCGCCTGCTCGAAACCTCGCCTGTGGAGCAGCAGGAGGACATGGCCAAGAATTCCGTGATCGGCGCAGTGATGGGCGGGGCCCGCGTGGAGGATGCCATCGTCGCCGGCATGAATCCGCAGCACGTCATCGTCTCCGGCTCGGGCTCGCGGCCCACGGACAGCGTCGGGAACTTCTGGACGGCGGGCTTCACCATCGCCAGCGGCAACCTACTGGCGGACTTCCGGTTCAATGTGACGGCGGAGAGTCAGGGACGCCTCCAAGTTGCTCGTCTCTACAACATGACGAACGACACCGGTGTGCGGGACATGCTGTCCTATCTCCTTGCGCGCGACACCATGCACCAGAACCAGTGGCTCGCCGCGATCAAGGAACTGGAGGAGGACGGTCTCGAAATGACGCCTGTTCCGTCGAACTTCCCGCAGAACCTCGAGAAGAGCGAAGTCGCCTATCAGTTCCTGAACCACTCGGAGGGCACGGAAAGTCAGCAGGGCCGCTGGGCCAATGGCCCGTCGCCGGACGGCAAGGGAACTTTCACCTATGTGGATCGCCCGCCGGCCTACACGGACGATGAAGGCCAGCTCAACCCGGTTGACCCCCGCACCTACGGCACGCCGCCAATGCCGGTGCCGCCGGCGGCTGCAAAATAGATAGCCTTTGCCAAAGTGGCGGCTGCTTTCTCCTGCCTGGGCAGTCGCCACCTGAAGTCTGCAACGCTGAAGAATGGAGGTTGAGGGATGCAGTCACCAAAGACGGACGACTTTCGCCTTGAGCGGGGCGATGGGAGCATCATCGTGACCTTTACGCCCGATGGACGGAGCTACACCTTCCCCGTCGATGGAGACCAGATCTTGGAGCCCAACGTCTCGCCCGCTCAAACGAATGCAAGCGACTATGCGGATGATGAGGTCCGCAAGACAGCCGCCGAGTTGGCGAGGCTCGCGCTGAAGGGCGCACCGTGAGTTTGCGGAGGAGGGCCCATGAAAACCTACAAGGTGACCGGAATGACCTGCGGCGGGTGCGGGAAATCCGTCGTCCGGGCCATCAAGCAGCAGTTGGGCGACGACACGGCCGTGGAGGCGGATGCCAAAGCGGGCGAGGTTCGCGTCGACGCCTCGGCGGATCCGCAGATGGTGGTCTTTGCCATCGATGGCGCCGGCTACGCCGTGGAGGAGGTCAGGGACTAGCCCCGTGAACGGACCTCGCGCCGACCGGCGCCAGGGAAGCGAAGGGATTAACAGCAGATGGCTGACAAAAGGAACATGAACGCGCACGACCGGAGGAAAGGCTTGGGCCTGGGCATTGCGGTCGGAGCCCTGGGCGTGCTGGCGGTGCTCGGGATCACTGGCCTGATCGTCGTCTACAGCGGTGCTTACAACGTCGCCGCCACTGAGGAGCATGCCTCCTTCACGCGCTGGGCCTTCGACACCACGTTCCACAACTCCGTCGAGCAGCACGCGGACGACATCACCGTGCCCGGCAACTTCACGCCGGAGATGATCGCGGCGGGAGCGACGGCCTACAAATCGATGTGCCAGCATTGCCATGCCGGGCCGGGTGTCGATCGCGCCGGTTGGGCCAGCGGCATGCGGCCGAGGCCTCCGCATCTGGCCGAGGCGGCGGCCGAGTGGAAGCCGCAGGAGGTGTTCTGGATCGTCAGGCACGGCATCAAGATGTCCGGCATGCCGGCCTTTGGGCCCACGCACGACGAGCAGGCGATCTGGAACATTGCTGCCTTCGTCAAGCAACTGCCGGCCATGACGCCCGAGGAATACGCACGACTCGGCGGCGCGCAGCAAAATGGCGGGTCACATGGCGGTGGCGGTCATCACGGCGGCGCGGCGCAGACCACTGGCGCGGGTGGCGGAGGATCCCAGGGCGGTGCACCCCAGAGCGATGCACCCCAGGCGACCGGCGCACCCAGCAGGACGCAGGGCTCAGCGCCCGCAGGCGCCAGTGGTGCTGCGCACGGCGCGCATCCGCAATGATATCGGAGCAAGTTTCTGATGGGCATGTCCTACTGGCGCTTCGCCGCAATGATCGCGACCTCCACGGTGGTGATGTACGGCCTGATGTACCTGAACACCTATGCCGCGGAGCACGTGTTCTGGAGCGAGACCCGGGCCTGGATGGCTCTTGTCATGGGCGCGACCATGTCGGTGATCATGCTCGCCTTCATGATCGACATGTACAAGAAGATGGCGCTCAATCTCGCCATCTTAGGGGGCTCCATCGCCGTGTTCGCCCTGTCCTTGTGGCTCGTGCGCAGCCAGGCCACAGTAGATGATGTCGAGTACATGAAGGCCATGATCCCGCACCACTCCATTGCCATCATGACAAGCACGCGGTCCCAGATCTCGGACCCCCGCGTGCGCAAGCTTGCCGATGAGATCATCGACGCGCAGGAGCGTGAGATCGCGGAAATGAGGTACCTGATCGACGACCTGGAGGCGCGGGACTGATGCGGGCGCTTTCCTCACAAGGCCGGCAGGTTCGATCGGCCCTCGCGGCAGTGCTCGGCCTCCTCGTGGCCGGGTGCGGCGAAAGCGATGTGCCGGACGATGATCTGAGTGCGATCCGGGCGCCCGAGATCACCCGGATCGTGCCGGCACCGGAAGCGCTTGCCGGCGCTCACATCCCGAGCCTTGATCCCGCCCCGGTGGTCGACGCGGCAATCCAGAAGACGGTAGGGAGCGGACCCCGCTGTGAGTTCCGGTACACGGGTTCAGGAAAGCCGGTACTGGTCATGGCCATGCAGCCGAACGGCATGGCCACGGGCGGAATCGTCAAGCTGAATGGAAGCTTGGTGCCTCTCAGCCCGGCTCCGCCGGCCAGCGCCACTGGACAGGGAAAGAGCCTTCTGCTGGCAGCCGACCGGGTCCGGGTTGCCGTCACCCCTGTAGCCGATGGCGAGGCCGAGGATCGCGAGGGCATGCGGCGCCAGGAGGCAAACCTGATCTTTGAGGTTGGGCAAAGCCTCAGGGTCGGGTACCGCGGCTATCTCGACTGCGGGTCCGGGCCGCTTGCGGCATCGTCGGGGCAGTAAACTGCGCTGCCGGACTGGACCATGATGGCTCAATGGCAATGCCACATCAGGAAGGGACAGGCCTAGTTCATCAGACCCCTACGTCAGAAGCAGCATGAAGACAGACCCGTGAAAGGAGAGATGCTTCAATGACCTCCACGGCCCAACCCCGCCATGCCACGCTCTACCGCATGGTCATGGACAAGCATGTCTGCCCGTATGGCCTGAAGGCCAAGGACCTCCTGCATCGCCAGGGCTTCACGGTCGAGGACAAGTGGTTGACCTCGCGCGAGGCAACCGACGCCTTCAAGGCCGAGCAGGGGGTCCAGACCACGCCGCAGACCTTCATCAACGGTGAGCGCATCGGCGGCTACGACGACCTGCGTCGCCATCTCGGAAAGCCTGTCGCCGACCCGAAGGCCACCACCTACAAGCCTGTTATCGCACTGTTCAGCATGACAGCGTTGATGGCGCTTGCTGTCAGCTATGCTGTTTATGGCACCCCCTTCACGGTGCGTGCGGCCGCCTGGTTCATCGCCTTCAGCATGGCCGTGCTGGCACTCCTGAAGCTCCAGAACGTGGAAAGCTTCGCCACCATGTTCCTGAATTACGACCTGCTGGCGCGGCGGTGGGTGCCTTACTCCTATATCTACCCTTTCGCCGAAGGCTTGGCCGGCGTGCTGATGATCGCTGGTGCGCTGACCTGGCTGTCGGTGCCGGTCTCCCTGTTCATCGGTACGGTGGGTGCCGTGTCGGTGTTCAAGGCAGTCTATATCGACAAGCGCGAGTTGAAGTGCGCCTGCGTCGGCGGGTCGAGCAACGTCCCGCTCGGGTTCGTGTCGTTGACCGAGAACCTGATGATGATTGCTATGGCAGTGTGGATGACACTCGCGACCTTCGGTCTACCGATTGGTCCAGCCCACCCGATGTAGCGCGGGGGCTGCCTCTGGGTCGCGGGTGAGATCGACACACAAGTAACCGTACGGTTGGATCGGTCCGCCAAGTCTTGGACCCGCGTGTATGAGGCTGCGGGTGGAGACAGCCGCTACTCGACTGCCAGTTCGCCCCGGGATAGGTCCACCACGGCCCGGCTTGACGCCCTCCGGGCTTTTCACCTCCCGGGTTACGGATTGCGCACAGTGGCCGCAGGTTATCTCTGACACGCGGTCCCATTCCATGCTTCCTTCCTTTCCAAGTCTTCCGAGATGTCCGGGCAAGAGTTGATTATGCGCTCCGCTCGGGGAGGAGTTCCTGCTGCTGCTGCCCGACGTCGGCCTTGAGGGCGCCGTGCGCATCATCGACCGCATCCGGGACGGCTTTCCTCCGGCGGTCCTGGGGCCGGCGGGCTCGAACCGGCGCTCCGTTCCCGGCACCCGCGCTGCACGGTCCTCGCGATGGTAATGGGTCGCATCGCCGATGAGGACCTTGGCCAGCCCGTCGATCTCCTGCACCACCCTGTCGACCTGGCGGTATTCGGGGCCGCCGATCGGGATGTCGGCCAGCGTCCTCGTGAGGAGGTGGCGGGTCGGGCGCAAGGCCTCCAGCAGCCTGTCGGCAATCTCCCATGTCATGACGCGCCGGGACCGTCTGGAATGACCGTGTCTCATTGGGATCGGAGCCTCCAGGCTGCGCAGGTGTTTGGGTCGGTTGCGGGCAGCGCCGGAAGCATCATGGACGTGCCGGAGCAGGGCGGTCGGCACCCGTTCTTCCGCGGACGTAGCCAAACGACAGCGCCGATGCCAAGCGCGCGATCCGCTGCTCGAGGATCTCCTGCTTGACGAGGAGGACCTTGATGGCGGGTTCTCGGGTCGCCGCCGCAGGCCTCGATCACGGCCGTAACATCAGCTTCCATCTGGTCCGGGTCGCATACGGACTGAACCTGATCGGTCATTGTCACCTCCCTCGAGAGCAGTGACGTTACTGATTGAGGGCGTGCCCTGCCAGGAGAATGTTCTTGCTTTGTTCGTGGCCTGTGGAATCCGGGGAAAGACCGTCAGCCCCGAGAACCGCACCGGCCCCAAAGGCGTTCATGCGGCTGGGTCTCGCTCACGCCATCATCGACATGCGGTCTGGCTCCATCTCCGGCTCCCGCTTGATGGCGGCGAGTTCGGCGAAGCCGTCGAGGTACCGCTCCCTCCGTCGGCCCCGAACAGATCCTCGACGCCGAACTCCATCAGACGGTTCTGCCGGGCGTAGAGGAGGGCGACCTTCTCCACCGTGACCGGGCCAGGCGCATCGCCGTTCGGCAGCACGCCGCCGAGCTGCGCCTGGGCCGCCTTGCCGATGAGAAGGCGCAGGTCATCCCGATCGACCGCAGGTTGCGCCCTCGTCGTGACGTCGATCAAGGTGCCATCGATGAACAGTGTTGCGTTGGAGGCCTTCAGGACACCCGCGCGGGCGAGCTGCGGGTGCAGGATTGCGAGTGCACCTGGAGCGAGCACGTCCCGCTCGTCGAGCGTCTCCCAGATGGCCAGCAATTCCCGGTCTACGGCGGCATTCGGCCTTCCCGGGTCGTATGGCGGACCGCGCGACATCGGATTGCAGCAAGACCTCAAGGAGGGCCATCGATTGGCAGGCGCCGACGAGGCCGCCTTGCGTGCCATGTCAGTCTCCGATCGCCTGGTAGACCCCATTGACTGCGAGGGGGCGGCCACAGGGTTCGTTGTCAGTCGCCCCGACGACGATTTCGCCCCGGCCGGACAGGATCTCGATGCGCTGCCCCCGGGCGAAGCGCCCGGCGAGGATCGTGCTGGTTCCCGGGACGGCCTTCACGCTGCCCTTGGCATCACAGACCACCTTGCTCGCATCCATCGAGTTCGCCGCCACGTAACGGACGCGGTAGCCACCACCCTTGGCGTTGCGGATCTCGATCCAGCACTGGAGGTCCGGGCGGCAGCTCCCACCCCAGTCACCGACGAGGGGATCCCTGGCGGTGGCAGGGGTGGCGGCGAAGATGAGGGCAGCGGCGGCAAGCAGGTTCTTCATGCGGGTTCCTTCCGGGTCGCCCGATTCATAGCCGGCGCGAGGCCAAAAGGGAGCCCCGACGGGAACGGGAACCCGCCGGGGCCGAGCATGTCATCTATCGACTATGGAACCAGAGACGCGCCGTCCAAAGATGTTCGGGTCCGCCGGAGGCGCAGGCGACAAGCTCATGCCGACATCGGCCGAAGCCCCAGCCGCTCCGCGCAGCCGATGGCGAGCCTGGCCGCCCGCAGGTCCTCGGTCAGCACCATGCCGGTCTGGTCGAGGGCCCCAGTGAGCCTCCGCTCGTCGGCCATGGCCGCCTTGATTGCCTCGAGGGCCGCGCGGACGTCACTCGACATGCGACGCGCTCCTCGTGTCCAGTCCGCGGCGGCAGACCGCCTGGCCGGAGTTAAGGGATGAGTCCGCCCGCTTCAGGGCAGATCCGACTCCCCGGGCGGTCATGCAGGACTCCTCATCGACGAATTCTTGGATGGCGACAGGTTGCGTGCAGCGGGCGTCGCCGTCGGTGCAGGCAATTAGGACGAGGAGGTAGGTTGCCGTGACCCACATGATTGGCTGGCTCCGCGATGAGCCTCGAGCCTCCGGCGGCAGCGTGAAAGATTCGAGGAGCGCAGGGCCGCCGGCGGGGAGGGGCGTCACTCGGCGACCCGTCACCATGCGACGCGGGGCGTGACCGCGTTTTCCAGGAAGTAATGCGGTGCCAACCGCCTCAGACAGGGTCATCCAGTGATCGACGGCGGCGCCTGCGTCGGCAGGAGAGCCATTCGCATGCGACGCCTGGATCGCCCAGGGTCGTAGCCAGCCTCGTCGAGGCGGCGAAGGGCATCGGTTACCAGCCCCTTGATGAACGCGGACATGACCGACACCGCTCGCGGGCCGCCGTCGCCGGGGATCCGGCCCTGCCGCGCCTCGGCAATAGACCCAATCAGCGCTTGATAAATCGCGCGCTGCACGTCGTCCGTCTCCGGCTCGCGTGCCGCGGCGAGCCGCTCGCGGTAGCGCCGCTGGCGCTCACGCTGGGATGCCGCTCCTGTCGAATTTTGCCTAACCATCACCGCCCCTGTCACTTCGTACCGTCACTTGGTGAGATCATAGGAGAGGCCGACGCAAGCGACAGGTGTCAGCCCTGGAGTTTCACAAGCTTCGGCCTGAGCCTGCCCGAGCGTGCCAGCACCGTCACCGTCCCCGGAACGCCGCCACGGCCGGGGAAGGCCATAGCCAACACGTTGCGGATCTGGTCGGCCCCGGGCGCTCCCGAAGCGAGTATCATCAGAGCCGCGTCTGCGAGGGCTTCACGGATCATCGCCGATGTGGGTTCGGGAGACCCCCGCTCAATGGACTCGCGGACGCGCTGCCGCGACCTGCGCCGTGCCTCCCGGTCATAGGCCCGTCGCTCCTCCATGGTCATGTTTGCAATGGTGGCCTTGCCGGCACTCTGTGATGCGAGCGCACCGTACAGCTTCATCAGTGTGTCCGTGTCGATGGTCCTCTCTGCCATGTCGTCCTCCCCCTCCGTCCTGAGGGAATCCTCTCCCGCAGGCGCGACTGATACAAGGTCTGTTTTTGGACGCGTCCAAAATGGAATTTCCTCGCCCGCACGGAAGGGCCTTCGGCCATCCCTTCGTCGGCTACCCCTGCAATGGGATACTTCCTCTGCCCCGGGCCCCTTGTCTGCCTACGGCTCGGACCTTTTGTCGACCCGCTGGGGAGCATTTCCTTCGCCATCGGCGGGTTGTCCTGTGCCCCGGTTGTCGGTACACTTCACCCCGGCCATATTCTCGCCCTCCCTCTTCTTCAGCGCGAAGCGCCCCCTCCCGGCCTTACCCCATCCAGTCGGCCAGGTCGCGACTCAGGATACGCGCACGGAGCCAGGCCCCAATCGGCGTAGCCTTAGATTCCCCGGTGGCTTGATTCCTTTTTTATCCCGGCGGGAATATTGATCATCTTATTAGTCCTAAAGGCAAAAACCCGTTCTTCATGTGAAGGAAACTCACGTACCTTCCACCCGGGAGCTGCGATCTCGGGATCCGGCGGCGGCCACCTGCGTATCCTTGAATCCTTTTGTATCCCCCCTGCTGATGCGGCCAACCACATTGAGCGAATTCCCTTCTTCATGTGAGCCGTCCTCGCTCCCTCCTTGAATCCTTTTGTATCCTGCTAGGAACCTGTTGACGCGCCTTGTCCCCTCGTGGCCTGCCGCCGTCTGATTGTGTGAGGAAGCCTCATCTCCTTCCGATTCCCCTTGCGCCACTCGCGCCGGCAGACAACCCTCTTCATGTGAGTGATCTCAACAGGCGCTCACATGAATGGGGAGAGGGGCATGCCAGTCCAGGTTCGTGGGTCATCCGTGTGGGTGAAAAGGCTTAGTCGGGAGGACCGGGCCAAGCAGCCGCCGCCCATGGTGCAGGCAAGGGATCTCGCTGCGGCGGCATCCGGCAGGTCGGAGCTCAGCATCCAGGAGCCGCGAGCCCCAAAGCCGAAGGAGATGATCGAGAAAATCCGGATCGTCGGCGACGACAGGCTGACGGCGAGGGACCAAGCGATTTACGAACTGCTCCTTGCCTGGTCCAGGACGGACATGCTGGGCAAGGATTCCGCCGAAGCGATGAAGGACAAGGACGCCCTCTATGCCGAGGCGCGCAGCCATGAGATTCCCCTGAAGTCCGTCCGATCCTACGCTGCCTTCGAGCGCGCCGATGACCTCGTAACATCCCTGCATCGGCTGTCCACGACGTCCGTCCGATACGATATAAGAGACAACGAATTCCGCCGCCGGGGCGCGGTGCCTCTCGTCCTCGCGGAGGTGAAGGAATCCCTCGTCAAGGGCGAGGCAATAGTCTCCTTTATCATCCCGCCCCACGTGCGACGTCTCATGCTCGAGGCCCGGTCAGGATCTTACGGGTACCTCGACCTCGCGTTCATCGCGCGATTCCGACACCGCTACACGGTCCGGCTGTACCAGCGCCTTGCGCTGCGCGCCGGCTACAACGAGCACCTGAGGCGGCCTTGGTCTATCGAGCCGCGGAAACTGGCCGAGGAACTTGGCTATCGGTGGACAGGCCCATTTCGCTACTCAGTCTTCAAGCGGGATGTCCTGGGCCCAGCGATGCTTGAGATCGCCGGGTTCAGCCCCGACGCCAAGGTCCCGCCAATCGATCCGCCGATGAAGGTCTGGGTGGACGAAGAGGCGAACAAGACTACGAAGGGGCGTGGTCGACGCACAGTTGGAAACTTGGTCTTCCACATTTCCCTAGAGAAGCGCGAGGTCTTCGCGCGCATGCAGTCCATCGACCTCGGCGACTACAATCTCAAGCTCCTCCGCATCGCTAGGGAGGGAGCGCCCGACGATATCCCGAGCATCGTTGCCGTCGGCCGCACCCTCCGGGCCATCGGTTGGCAGAACATCCACGGGCTGATCCAGGCCTGGAAGGCCGTGCTCGAGGAAGCGCGGTCCGGCACGTCCCAGGAGCCTGCCCCAGGGCCGGAGGACATTCATGGCCGCGAGCTGCTCGCGATGCTCTATCGCCACGGCATTGACGAAACTTTTTTCGAGTGGTCGACCGCGACCGAGAAGACCCGGCGTTACCTCAAGAGGAAGGAGCCGGAACGGCCCATCCGGCCAGAGGGTCAGACGCGCGAGGAAAGAGTTCGCGACCTAGCGCATGAGGAGCTTGAAAAGCTGCTCGTGCTCCTCAAGGGGCGCTCTGGGGAGGTGCCCTTCAGCTTCAACGCCGACGCGCTGGAGGCCTTCTGCGATCCGGAGACCCTGCCGTGGTACTGGATCGCCGAGCAGATGGCCGAGGGCGGCCGCGTTCTCACCTCCGCCTTGCGCGCGACGTCGGACCTCGGCCTCGAGCAGGGACGCCGCACCCTCTACAACCTGGCCACGGCCGCCCTGAAGGCCGATTTCGGTCGTGTCACCAAGGTCGCCGGGGCGGTGATGGCGCGCACGAATGCGGCGAAGGCGGAGGCCGCGGTGGTCCGCAAGGCCCTGCCCCCGAGCTTCATGAGGAAGGCAGATACGCCGGCCGACGATTGCCCCTTTTGAGGGGTTCTGGAACCCCTTGACGCCATCCCTCGGGGCCGGCTACAAGCATGGCCACGAGGAGATCATTCCCATGAAGGCACTCTGCATACGAGTCTGACGCGCCCAATATCCCGCCAGGGATGCCGTCACCACATGCATGGATTGCCCCGATGTCCTCGATTCCCCGGCGTCCCACGCCGTACTCCCGCCGCCGTCTTGATCTGTCCGCGCTCCATGAGGAGAGCGCGATTGCCGACCTCATCGACGAGGAGGTGGGGCAGCCGGCCGCGCTCGATCTCATCCTCACACCCGTCCTCACGTGCTGGTCGATTACGCGCCACCGGGTTCTCATTGGCGTCGACGAGTGGAACGCGGTGGTCGCACTGGATATTGAAGTCCTCGCCCCGGATCTGACGTGGGCGCGCACGAGCCAGGGCGTCGTCCGCCTTGCCACACGCGCCCCGCTGCCGCTCAAGCCGGAAGCTCGCCGATGATCACTGTACATCCCTATGGAACCGTCGACCGCCACCGCCTCGACGCCGAGATCGACCGCCTCGAGACTCTGCTCGGAGACATGAAACGGCTGCGGGATGGCGGCTGCCCGTCGGTGGAGGAGCTGGCGGCCGCCCCGTCCATCGATCAGTGGTCGATCAACGTGCGGCCGGCACCATGCCTTGTAGGACTCGTGCAGGGCCACCCCCGGACTGAGCTGCCAACGCTGCGGCCCGTGGCGACGTCCGACCTCTGGATCTTGGACCCGGCGCGCAGCTACGCGAGGACTCTCAGCAGGATTTACGCCTTAGGCCTTGCCCGGGGCGAGCGCACCGGGAGCATCCAGTGAGCCTCATACACGCAATCAGCTCCATTACCTGACTGCCGGGCGCCCTGTGTCCGGCCTCCACCGGACATATGAGGTGCCTCATGCTCGATCCCGCTCCCGCCCCCGATCCGACTTCCCTTGAAACCCTGTCGACCCTGAAGCTGGCCGCCGAGGCTCTGCTCCTCGTCGTCGACGCCGTGGATGACAAGGGCCTCGTCTACCTCCTGGGGGAGCTGTCGGAGGAGCTCTCCGAGCAGCGCTGGCACGAGGCGGCGCTTGTCCGCGATGCGCTCCTTGAGCAACTCCCCGAGGCATTCCACGATCATGTGCGCTACGCCTGCGCCGCCGGGGGCTTCCCGGGAGCGGCCGCAGACATCGCCTGCCGCTATGCCAGCATCGCGCAGGATCTCACGCATTGGCTCAGGGAGGAGGGGTGGAAGTTTGTTTCCCCCAATGACGACGAGCGGGATCCTGTGGCGGAAGTGGCCGAGCGCCTGCGCACGGTGGCGGGGATGGTTCTGGGTTGGGGGGCGGTCGCGCAGGGGCGGACGTCAGAGGGTCTCTCCTCCGGGCACCCGGCGGACCACGCCGCTTCGATTGCCACGCTCACGGACGCGACAGTCTGGCATGGCGTGATGTCGGCTGCCTGGAAGACCGGCTTCGAGAGGGCGCTGCGGCACGAGCGTCGGATGAAGAAAATGGCCGATGCGGCGACGCGGTCGATCGACGAGGAGCGCGCCGCGGCGGCCAGGGGTGAGGCGGCGAAGGTTGACGGCGTGGTCGTGGTCCGGGCCATCGGGTCCCCGGACTCCAGTGGCGGGAAGGAGGCCGGCAAGGCCATTGCGTCGATCCTCGGAAAGGCGCTGCCCGTGGTGAAGGCCTCGACCGTGAAGGTAGAGGCCGTCCGCATCGCGCTCTCCTCCGAGTTCCCTCATGGCGCTTCGATCATTCAATCCCTCCTGGCAGACATCCGGCCGGACCAGCCGATCCGGCTCCGACCGACGGTGCTGCTAGGGGATCCCGGTGGTGGGAAGAGCCGCTTGGCGCGGCGGCTCCTCGAGGAGCTGGGCATCCCGGTGGGCACGCTGGACGCGGCGACCACCGCTGACCATGGGGTGACCGGCAGTCCCAGGCGATGGGCGTCGGGGTATCCGTCGATGCCGGTTACGCTGATCGAGCGTCACGGCACCGCGAGCGTCGGCGTAATCGTCGACGAGCTCGAGAAGGCCGGCCGCACGACCGCGGGGTCGATTCATGAGCCGCTGCTGTCTTTGCTCGAGAAATCCACGGCTGCTGCCTGGAGGGATCAGTACCTGGATGCCGAAGTCGACGTCAGCCATGTCACCTGGCTCTTCACCGCCAACGGCCTCGAGGGCATCCCGCTGCCGCTGCGGAACCGGGTGCGAATCCTTCGGCTGCCCCTCCCCGGGAGGGAGCACGTGCCCGCACTGGCGGCGCGGGTCATGCGCGACCTGCTCGCCGATCAGGGCATTGACCCCGCCTGGGAGCTGCCGCTCGACGGCGAGGAGATCGCCGCGCTCCAGCAGGTCTGCGGCGAGGAGGTGAGCGTCCGCACGCTCCAGCGCTACGTGGAGGGCATCCTCGAGGCGCGGACGCAGACGGCGACGAGGAATTGAGGGAGGCGAAGCATGCTGACGGATGACGAGATCAAGGACGACGGCTGGCGCGACGAGCTCGCGGAGCGCTTCGGCTGGATGGGTGGCGGCTACCTGTCCTTCGAGCACTTGGGGGGATGGCGCTTCATTATGCGTGACCTGCTCGAGCGCATCGACGCGACACTCAGGGATGAAGACCGCGGCAGCTTCTGCATCAGCCAGATCAAGGAGAAATGGGCCGAGCTCCGAGTGGCTCACAACGGGGGCGCCGGGATTGACCGTCTCGTCGACGCCGCCGAAGCGGCATCGCGCATCACGTGCGATGTGTGCAGCGGGCGCGGACGCGTCCAGGGCACCGGCTGGATCTCGACGCGTTGCGCGGTCCACGAGGACTGGAGGGGATGAGCATGCGCATGTGGATTCTGTCCGACCTCCATCACGAACTCCAGCCGGAGATCCCGCTCGACCTCCCCGAGGCCGACGTCGCGGTCCTCGCTGGCGACATTGACAGTCCTCTGTCCTCTTCCGTGGACTGGGCGGCATCGAACATCGCGCCGCACATGCCCGTGGTGATAATCCCCGGGAACCACGAGTACTACGGGGACTCGGTCTCGGGCGGCATCGAGCGGGGGCTGCGGGCGGCGTCGCACCACTCTGATTTACATCTCCTCGTTGACGCCTCGGTCGTGATTGGCGGCGTGCGGTTCGTCGGGAGCACACTCTGGACGGATTATGCACTCGATGTGTCGGATGCAGACCTTCGGGCACGGGGCAGCGGTATCGCTTGGGCGATGCGCGACGCGGCTTCCCTTTTGCGGGATCACACAGCCATCGCTCGGGAAGACGGCTCCCCGGCGCGGTGGATGCCAGAGGATGCCCGCACGATGCACCGGTGGTCGCTCGCTCAGATCGAATCGGAACTGGAGCACGAGTACGAAGGCCCGACCGTCGTCGTCACCCACTACGCGCCGCATCCAATGTCGATCTCGCCGCGGTTCCTGAGCAGCCCCCTGAATCCTGCCTTCATGAGCGACCTGTCTGATCTGATCCTTCGGCATCAGCCGACGGCATGGATCCACGGTCACGTGCACCACTCCTGTGGTTACCGCGTCGGCCGTACGCAGGTCCTGTGCAACCCGAGGGGATACGGGGGCGAGAACAGCGATTTCGATCGAGCATTGGTTTTGGAGGTGTGACATGGAAGAATTTGAGCGCCAGCGCCTCGACCTCTTCGCCGAGGACGCCTTCAGCACGACTGACTATAGGATCCTGGGATCCGCTTGCATGTACTGGTGCGGCTAGGAAGGCGATACCGCCGCTGCTCTCATCCGTCTTGCCGATGGCCGAGGCACCTGGGCTGTCCTCGACGGCGTCACGATCAAGCCTGACGAGGTGCCGGATGTTCTGCGGGGAAGGATAGAGGTCCACGAGCGAGCCCTCGTGGAGACGCGGGCACTGCTCGCCCTTGCCAAGAGCATAGGGGCGGCACGACGACGGACAGTACACCTGACCTCGCCAACCTCGTGCAATCCCTCCGCATGCTCATGTGGCGCACTGGGCTGCCCCTGCGGGATGCCTTGGGGCAGCGCGCGTGGCGCCTTCTGAGCGACGTGGACGACGAGCGGCCAGAATCCCTGCGCGCCGTCGCCGACGTCCTTGATGCCGGGCACCCCAAGATCGCTTCGGAATGGCGATACCTCCCGGTAGCCTTCGGCGCCAATCCGCCGCCGCGACAGCCGTCAGATGACGAGTTGGTTCGTCGCTACGTGGCCGGGGAGATCGGCGACCGCACCGTGAAATGGGTGACTGGATGGGATCACTGGCAACTGATCGACGCATGCCTTGAGCGGGGCCTGCCGCCGATGCCGATGGCGGAAGACGAAGACGAGGATGAGTGACGATGGATTCGTCTCCCTTGGCGACGTCGCCTCTCTCTGGTCGTGGAGCGCGCGAGGCTCGCCAGAAAGCCCTTGTGCCGCACGGGAAAACCCGCGGTTGTGGAAGCGAGGGCGAGTAAGGTTCGTATCGCTCGTATCGTCCTCCCAGCGGGTTGTGGGGAGGACGATACGAGACTTTGGAAGAAGGCTTGATAACTTCACCAAGCCCTCGTTGGAGATCGTACGGGTGTTTTGAAGCCAAGTCCTGCTGGCTTCTCATGCGGGAGGAAGCCCTTGTGCTGCAAGGGCTAGCCGAATTCTCGCAGGCGGTCCGGACCGTCGAGGGAGATGTCCTCCTCCTCGCCGACGACGCGCAGCCTCGCGAGGTTGAGGCGGGAGCCGCCCAATCCCGGGAGCGTTGGGAGGTGGCGGTCGAAGAGCCAAGCGTCCTCGGGAGCGAGAGTGTTCAGGATGTGGCGCAAGCTGGGGCCTGACAGCCCGAGACGGCCGAAGCGGCGGCGGCGCTCTTCCAGGAGAAGCGTGTTGTACTCGGTGATGACAGCCGACGACCACGCCTCAAGTGCGCGATGCTTCAGGTTAAGCTTGTGGCTTCTGTCGTAGTGATCCTGCGTCACCTTTGCCTGACGGCTATCAGGATCCTCCTCCCTCTCTGCGTCGGCGTGATCGAGGATCGCCGATGCGGCACCGCCGGGAAGTTCAAGGTCCGTCAGGCAGGATGCCAGCGCGTCGCGAAACTTGTGCGGGGAGAACTTGGGAACGCCCGCCAAGAGATCGATGCCCGACGGCTTCACTGCGACGCCCTTACGGCGCAACTCCTTTTCCCCCCGGAGGCGGAGGAAGAGGCCGTTCAGGACCGTGTCGCTGATGGGCTTGTCCACCTCTGGACCGTCGGGGCCGGATCCCTGCACCCGCGCTTTCGGGGATGGGAAGACATACTCTGATCCCGGCCGCCGATCCTCGGCGGCAAGGGCACGCCCGATGGTCCTGCGGTAAATCTCCGGCGAGATCGGAAGCGAATGGAAGCGCCCTGACTTCACATCCATCGGCAGCCACTCGACAAGGAACCAGCCTCGGCTGGCCATCTGGTCCTCGATGCGCGCGATCCGAAGGCTGAGGGAGGCATGCGCACGCTGCGCGGTCAGGACCACCCACCACAGAGCCGCCATGGTGACCTCTTTGGTGGGAAGGGCCAGCTCCCGGCCGGGGATGACCCGATACTTCTCTGCCGTGAACAGGATGCGGGCGACGTCCTTCACGGTCAGGACCGGAACGGATCCGCCTGCGGCTAGGATTTCCTCCCGCTCGGTGGATACGTCGAACGACTTCACGCGCAGCCACCAAGGCGCGACGTCGTCGAGTCCCGATTCCGCTCCGTGCATGTCGGACGCCCACGTCAAGGCGGCCTTGATGTAAGTCACGACCTTCCGCTGCGGGTGCTTCCTACCCGCGGCTGCTGCCTCGTTTCGGGCCTTCTCGAGGTCGCCCTTGGTCAGATCACGGAGCAGCCTGCCGTGCATGTGCGCGGTAGTGGGGTACATCAGGTGCTGCTGCACGTCGGAGACGCTCTTCGCCTTCGGCGGCTTGATCCTGCCCTTGCTTGTCTTCTTGGGCTTGGCCACTGCATCGGCGATGTACTTCTCGACCAGATCCTTATAAGTCCACGCTCCCTGTCGCCTCGCGACGATGGACTTGGCGGTGCCTGCCGCGTCGTCATGCGAGTGCCCAAGGGCTCGGGCTGTGATGTAATCGGCAGGATCCTGCCCCAGGCGAATCATCTCCCGCACGCGCCCGGCGATCTCGACGGCATCCTTGGCGGAGTAGATGTGCCCGGCCTTGCGGGCGTCGGGCTTCGTGTCGGGGTTGCCGACGGAGCCGAGCCTCGTGAAGTTCCTCTGGAAGCGCAGGTACCAGCTCGAGGACTTCCCGGTCACGCGGATTGAGACACCCGGGGCGGAGCGGTCGGACAGGATGAGAGGGGCGTTGGAAGGGTGGCGGCCGTCGGCCTCGGTGATGGCGCGTTTCAGGATGGCGGGGCCGAAGCGGACATCCTCGGATGACATGGGAACTCCCGGGTTCGAAGGGGGAGGGTGATACCAACTCCCATATCACCTTCATATCACCCTGCCGGCACCGGATTCCAGCGAAGCTTGTTCGAAGGGAACTGAGGGCGCAACACAAAAACACCCGACAATGGCTTGCCGCCTTCAGGGTTTTCTTTGCTTTTCAGCGATTTACTGGAAATTCAAAGCCTAATCAGATGGCTGGGGGACCTGGATTCGAACCAAGACTAGCGGAGTCAGAGTCCGCTGTTCTACCATTAAACTATCCCCCAACGAACTTCCTGGAACCGCTTGTTTTTCCGGAGAAAACCGTCGATCCGGCCAAGCGGCGCTGAACGTTCGCGAGTGGCGGTGAGATAGGCCGCTTTTCGGGGTGCGTCAACCCCATGGAGCTCATTTTTGGTCACCAGTTTTGCCAGCTGTCGCGGAATCTCGACGGATACGAATTCCAGGCATGTCCGCCGAAGGGCTTTGCAGTTCATATCTTGTTCAACTAGAGCGTAGCATGATGGCATCATGGTCCGGCGTCGTGGGGTGACTGGGCGGGAGATGAGACATGAGTTTCGGAAGGTGGGTTCTCGGTGCTGTGGCGGGCGGCCTCGCCCTCGGCGCCGTCGGGGCGCAGGCTGCGCCAATGCCCGTCGTGACGGCGGAGGCCCAGTCCTCCGTGCAGACGGTCCAGTTCTATTATTACGACGATCCGCCGCCGGTCTTCTACGATCCGCCGCCGCGCCGGTACTATTATGACCCGCCGCCGCGGGCGTACTACGATCCTCCGCCGCGCCCCTATTATGACCCACCGCCGCGCCGCTATGGCCGGCCGATGGGACCGGGCTACACGGTTCCCACGCCTCCGGACCGCAGGGGCCGTCCGGGCGAGGCGGTCATCTACAACAAGGAAGCCGCCAAGGATTACATGAAGGACTACCGGCGCGCCCAGAAGGAAATCTACAAGGAACAGTCCCGCGCCTGGAACCGCGCCAACGGGTTCTGATCCTTACTCGTCGTCGAGAGCGCCGCCTTCGGGCGGCGTATCCATGTCCAGGCTGGCGCGCATCTCGGCCTCGTCCTCGGCGGCCTCCGCATCGGCCGCGATGCGGTCGTAGCGGTCGAGGGCGCCCTGCAGGATGTAGGCGGCCGCCATCTTGTCCACCGCGTCGGCCCGCTTGGCGCGGGAAGCATCCGCGTCGAGAAGCGTGCGGGTCACCACCATGGTGGACATGCGCTCGTCCCAGAACAGGATCGGGAGGGGAACGAGCGGTTTGAGGTTGCGCACGAAGGCCCGCGTCGCCTGGGAGCGGGGCCCTTCGGTCCCGTCCATGTTGAGGGGCAGGCCGAATACGAGCCCTCCCACGTCGTAACGGTCGATGAGCGCCTTTATGCGTTCCACGTCCGGCGTGAACTTGACGCGCTTGATCGTCTCCAGCGGCGTCGCGATGCGCCGCTCCACGTCCGACAGGGCAAGGCCGATGGTCTTGGTGCCGAGGTCGATACCGAGCAGGCGTGCCCGCGGGCCAAGGCTCCCGAAAAGAGCGAGCAGCTCTTCGTCTCTGTTCGTCACGAACCGTCTCCTCGTCCCGTCGCGCCACCATACAGGATGTACGGCGGCAAGTCGTCCACGGAGAGATCAGGCGATGCGGCTTCGCGCCGTCCCGGTGGAGCCCGCTGCTGAGGTCAGCGCCGAAAGCGCCTCTCCCGACGGCCGGAAGACGTGACAGGATTCGCCGGAGAAATCGAGGCCGACCTCGCCCCCGGCCCTGTGCCGGGAATCGCCGGGCTCGCGGCTCGTCAGCCGCAGGCCGTCGGCATTGACGTAGAGAAGGTGGTTCTCTCCGAGCTGCTCGACGAGTTCGATTCTGCCCCTGAGGATGCCTCCCTCCCGCACATGGACGTGGTCGGGCCTCACGCCCAGGGTCACGGGTTCGCCGGGACGGAGCCCGTCCGCCTGAACCGGCACGGCCAGGGTTCCGCCGTGGGGAAGCCGGACCAGCACCCCGTCCGGACCGGCGCCGGCCACCTCGCACTGGATGAAGTTCATCTGCGGCGACCCGATGAAGCCGGCGACGAAGAGATTGGCCGGGCGGTGGTAGAGTTCGAGAGGCGTGCCCACCTGTTCGATCCGGCCCTTGTTCAGCACCACGATCCGGTCCGCCAGGGTCATGGCTTCGACCTGGTCGTGGGTCACGTAGATCATGGTCGCGCGGGTGTCGGAGTGGAGCTTGGCGATTTCGATGCGTGTCTGCACCCTGAGGGCCGCATCGAGGTTGGACAGCGGTTCGTCGAACAGGAAGACCTTGGGATCGCGCACGATGGCGCGCCCGATGGCCACCCGCTGGCGCTGTCCGCCCGAGAGCTGCTTGGGCTTGCGGTCGAGCAGCTCGTCGATCTGGAGAAGCCGTGCCGCCTCGCGCACCCTTTGGTCGATCTCGGCTTTCGAGGCCTTCGCCAGTTCGAGGCCGAAGGCCATGTTCTCGTAGACGTTCATGTGCGGGTAGAGCGCATAGGACTGGAACACCATGGCGATCCTGCGCTTGGCCGGGGCGAGATCGTTCACCCTTTCGCCGTCGATATAGAGGTCGCCCGAGGTGATGTCCTCGAGCCCGGCGATGAGCCGCAGGAGCGTGGATTTCCCGCAGCCGGAAGGACCGACGAACACGACGAACTCGCCGTCCCTGATCTCCAGGTTCACGCCGTGGATGACCTGCGCCCCGCCGAAGGATTTCCGTATGTTCCTGAGAGCCACGTCGGCCATGAAGGGTTCTCCTGTGGTCAGCCCTTGACCGCGCCGGCCGTCAGGCCCGAGACGATCTTGCGTTGGAAGACGAGGACGAGCGCGATGATGGGCAGGGTCACGATCACGGAGGCCGCCATGATGGTGCCCCAGGGCAGCTCATAGGCGGTGCTGCCCGTCATGAGGGCGATGGCGGGCGGCACGGTGCGCCGCTCGTTGGTGAGGGTGAAGGTGAGGGCGAACAGGAACTCGTTCCACGAGACGATGAAGGCGAGAAGCCCGGTCGTCACCGCAGCCGGAGCCATCAGCGGCAGGAAGACCCGCCGCACCACGATCCAGGGCGTGGCGCCGTCCACGAAGGCCGCCTCCTCGATCTCCTTGGGCATCTCGCGCATGAAGGTGGTGAGCACCCACACCGTGAAGGGCAGGGTGAGCATGAGGTTGGCCAGGATGAGGCCGGGGAGGGTGTTGTAGAGGCCGAAGCTCCGGATCAGCTCGAACATGCCCGACAGGACCGCCACCTGTGGGAACATGGAGACGCCGAGAATGGTCAGGAGCAGCAGCGAGCGGCCGCGGAAGCTGATGCGCCCGAAGGCATAGGCCGCCGTGATGCCCAGCGCCAGGGAGAGGGCGACGACCGCCCCCGCCACGATGATGGAGTTGAGGATGTTCTGGCCGAAAGGCTGGCGCTGGAACACCGCGAAATAGTTCGAGAGGTCGAACCGCTCCGGCAGATACGCGACGGTGAAGAGATCCGCGCCCGACCGGAAGGACGAGATCACGGCGTAGTAGAACGGGAACAGCGAGAATAGGGCGATGGCGAGAACGAGAAGCCAGAAGCCGACGCGGGTGAGGGTCTTCATCGCGAATCCCCTCCGAGCCTGACCCGTCCGGCCGCCATGGTGATGACGACCAGCAGGGCGATGATGAGGAAGATGAGGGTGGAGGCCGCGGAGCCGAGCCCGACCTCCTGGAAATCCACCAATTGCTGGCGCGCGAAGACGGACATGGACATCGTGTCCCGGGAATTGGCGGTCAGCACGTAGATGAGGTCGAAGACCCGCAGGGCGTCGAGGGTGCGGAAGATCACTGCGACGAGCAGGGCCGGCTTGATCAGCGGCAGCGTCACGCGGAAGAAGACGCGGACCGGGTGGACCCCGTCCACTTTCGCCGCCTCGTAGATGTCCTGCGGCAGCATCTGCAGGGCCGCCAGGATCAGGAGCGCCATGAAGGGCGTCGTCTTCCAGACGTCCACCATCACCACCGTCCAGAGGGCCGTGTCGGGATTGGCCGTCCAGGTGATCGGCGCCGCGATCAGCCCGAGGCGCAGGAGCATGTCGTTGATGACGCCGAACTGGTCGTGAAGCATCCAGTTCCACATTTTCGCGGAGACCACGGTTGGGATCGCCCAGGGGATCAGGATGATGGCGCGCATGACGCCCCGCCCTGGAAAGGCGGCATTGAGGATCAGCGCCACGATGGTGCCGAGCACGGTTTCGATGGAGACCGAGACGAGGGCGAACCATACGGTGTTCCAGACCGAGAGCCACCAGTCGGGATCCGTGAGGAGCCCGAACCATTCGCCGTCGTAATTGGCGAGATAGTTCTCGAAGCCGATGAAGGTGTAGTCGCCGAGGTTGTTGAGGTCCGCATCCGTGAGGCTGAACCAGATCGTCCGGGCGAGGGGCCATCCGGCCACGAGGGCGAGGACGATCAGGGTGGGTGCGATGAAGGTCCATGCGGCCCTGACCCGGGTTCGCGTCAGGGCCGACGATCCTCCGCGTATGGATGCATACGCGGAGGGGGTGCCGGTGGCTGCGGCCTCGGTCATGTTACCAGCCGTTGCGCTTGATCCGCTTCAGGTCGCGGTCGAGGCGCTGAAGCGCCTGCTCCGGCTCGGAGCGCTTGGAGAGGACCTGGTGCACCGCATTGAAGAATTCGGTCGAGACCTTGTTGTAGTTGTCGCCCGTGACGCCGGAGGGGCGGGTCACCGCATTCGCGAACACATCCCGAAGGTTGCCGATGAACGGGCTCGCCTTGGTGACGTCCGCATCCTCGTAAAGGGTCAGGATGGTCGGGTTGAAGGATCCCTTGACGGCGCGGCGCTTCTGCTCGTCCCGGTTCGTCAGATACATCACGAGGTCGGTCGCGGCCTCGGCATTCTTGGAATACTTGGAGACCGCGAGAAGCTGGCCGCCGAGAGTGCCCGCGTGGCGTCCGTCGGCGCCGCCTTTCGGGAGCGGGGCGACTCCGACCTTGCCCTTGATGGTGCTGTCGTCGCCCTGCGCAAGCGCCCAGGCATAGGGCCAGTTGCGCATGAAGGCGGCGTTGCCGGCCTGGAACACGCCGCGGGATTCCTCCTCCGTGTAGTTGAGGACGCCTTCCGGCGTGATCGTGCCGACCCAGCCGGCGGCGGTCTTCAAGGCTTCGGCCGCATTCGGGTTCTCGATCGTGACCTCGCCGGTGGCGTTCACGATCGTGCCGCCGTTGTTCGAGGCGATCCATTCGAGGGCGTTGGTGGTAAGGCCCTCATAGGCGCGGCCCTGCCAGACGTAACCCCAGAAATCGTTGTTGCCGGCCTTGCGCTCGCCCTCCTGGATGATGCGGGCGGTCTCCGTCAGCTCGGCCCAGGTCTGGGGCACCTTGCGGTTATACTTCTCCAGGAGGTCCTGACGGTAATAGAGGAGCCCCGCATCGGCGAACCAGGGCATGGCGACGATCTTGCTGTCCACGCGGCTGATATCGACCATGGCCGGGAGATGCTGCTCGAGAACGCCCTGGGTCTTGGGCGTCAGGTCCTGGAAGTGCTCGCCGAGGATGCCGGTCCAGACCACGTCGATCTGGAAGACGTCGATATCGCCGGCTCCGGCCGCGAGGAGCTGCTGGTAGAGGGCGAGGCGCTCGGTGGCGGAGTTCGGCGTCGAGACGATCTTGACGGTGTTGCCGGTCTTCTGCGCCCAGGCATCCACCCCTTCCTTGCAGACCTCGTATTCCTTCCCGAGGGCGCTGCAGGAAATCGAGATTTCCACCGCCCAGGCGCCGACGCCCGTCGAGAGCAGCAATCCGGCGGCGGCGGCAAGACGAGTCAGGTATCGGGGCATGACTTTCCTCCTGCATGTTTATTGCTTAGCTTGATAAAACCCTCGTCCCGGCTTTTGTTCCTCTGAAACATGGTCGGGCTGCGAACATGCTCCATCTACACACTGCTGAAACTGAGGATTTGCCATGAAGATCACTTGGCTTGGCCATTCCGCCTTCCGGCTCGACTTCGCCGACAAGGTCGTGCTCATCGACCCGTTCTTCACCGGCAATCCCGCCTTCGAGGGCGACCGGGACGCGGTGTCCGAGGGCGTGACGCACATTCTCGTCACCCATGGCCACGGGGATCATGTGGGCGACACGGTCGAGATCGCGAAGGCGACGGGCGCCAAGGTCGTCACGAATTTCGATCTTCTCATGTATCTCGCCTCCCAGGGGGTCGAGAACTTCGACCCCATGAACACCGGCGGCACGACGGACCAGGGCGGCTTCACCGTCACCATGGTGCGGGCGGATCACTCGGCCGGTCTCGTGGAAATGGGCGTGAACTATCCCTTGGGAAGTGCCAACGGCGTGATTGTGAAGGCGCCGGGCGAGCCCACGGTCTATCACATGGGCGATACGGATATTTTCGGCGACATGGCGCTGATCGCCGAGATCCATAAGCCGGACGTGATCATGGTCCCCATCGGCGACCGGTTCACCATGGGCCCCGAGGTGGCGGCGCTGGCCGTCGAGCGGTATTTCGGCAGCGCCAAGGCCGTCATCCCCTGCCACTACGGCTCCTTCCCCATGGTCGAGCCCAATGCGGACAAGTTCGTCGCCGCCCTGGACGGCAAGGGCGTTCAGGTCGTGGTGCCGCACAAGACGGTGGGGGTGAGGGTGTAGGGCGCCCCCACCGTCATTCCGGGGCCGCGTAGCGGAGCCCGGAACCCATAACCGCTGATGGTGCAGGAGGGGACGGGACGCTGGTCGCCTCTTCCTGAAATACCGGTGTTTATGGGTTCCGGGCTCGCACCTGCGGTGCGCCCCGGAATGACGGGCGTGTGCCCCGCCCCACATCCGCCGTTGCACCCCTTGGCGGGCGGGTGTTATAGCCCGCCCAACAGCATCAAGGGGTTTGGCCATTCATGTCGGTCGATCAGAAAACGGTTCGGCGCATCGCGCATCTGGCGCGCATCGCGGTGACGGACGAGGAGGTGCCGCACCTCCAGGGCGAGCTCAACGCCATCCTCTCCTTCGTCGAGCAACTCAACGAAGTGAACGTGGACGGGATCGAGCCGATGACCTCGGTCACCCCCATGACCATGAAGAAGCGCCAGGACGGCGTGACGGACGGCGGCTATCCGGACAAGATCGTCATGAATGCCCCCGCCACGGAGGACAATTTCTTCCTGGTGCCGAAGGTGGTCGAGTAAAGGCCATCCCGGCCGGCGCGTCGGCGCGGGGCCGGGATCGCGACAAACAGAATTCTTTCCAGACGATCCCGGAGCGCAGCGCTGCAGCGTCCGGGATGACCAGGATGCTACCGTGACCGAACTGACCCATCTCACCATTGCCGAGGCCCGCGACGGCCTGAAGGCCAAGTCCTTCTCCGCGACGGAGCTGGCGAAGGCCCATGTCGACGCCATCGAGAAGGCGAGGGCGCTCAACGCCTATGTGCTCGAGACGCCCGAGAAGGCGCTCGCCATGGCGAAGGCCTCCGACGAGAAGATCGCGAGAGGAGAGGCCCGGGCGCTGGAGGGCATCCCGCTCGGCGTCAAGGATCTGTTCTGCACCGAGGGCGTGGTCTCGACCGCCGGCTCCAAGATCCTCGGCAACTTCACTCCTCCTTACGAATCCACCGTCACCCGGAATCTCTGGGACGACGGCGCCGTGATGCTCGGCAAGCTCAACATGGACGAGTTCGCCATGGGTTCCTCCAACGAGACCAGCGCCTTCGGGCCGGTGGTGTCGCCCTGGCGGCGCGAGGGCTCGAACGTGTTGGGCGGTGCCTCGGGCGCCGTCGAGGGCACCCATCTCGTGCCGGGCGGCTCCTCGGGCGGCTCGGCGGCGGCCGTCGCGGCTCGCCTGTGCCTGGGCGCCACCGCAACCGACACGGGCGGCTCCATCCGCCAGCCGGCAGCCTTCACGGGCACGGTCGGCATCAAGCCGACCTACGGCCGCGTCTCGCGCTGGGGCACGGTGGCCTTCGCCTCGTCCCTCGACCAGGCCGGGCCGATCACCCGCACGGTGCGCGATTCCGCCATCATGCTCCGCTCCATGTCCGGCGCCGACCCGAAGGACACCACCTGCGCCGACCTGCCCGTGCCCGATTTCGAGGCGGCCGTCTCGCGCGGCGTGAAGGGCCTGAAGATCGGCATTCCGAAGGAATACCGGATCGACGGCATGTCGGCCGAGATCGAGAAGCTCTGGCACCAGGGCACCGAATGGCTGCGCGCCGCCGGCGCGGAGATCGTCGAGGTTTCGCTGCCGCACACCAAATATGCGCTGCCGGCCTATTACATCGTGGCGCCGGCCGAGGCTTCCTCGAACCTCGCCCGCTATGACGGCGTGCGCTACGGCCTGCGCGAGAACGGCAAGGACATCCTCGACCTCTACGAGAGGACCCGCGCCGCCGGCTTCGGCCGCGAGGTCAAGCGCCGCATCATGATCGGCACCTACGTGCTGTCGGCCGGCTATTACGACGCCTATTACGTGCGCGCCCAGAAGATCCGCACCCTCATCAAGCGGGACTTCGAGGAGGTCTATACGCAGGGCGTCCACGCCATCCTGACCCCCGCCACCCCGTCCGCCGCCTTCGGCATCGGGGAGAAGGGCTCGGACGACCCGGTGGAGATGTACCTGAACGACATCTTCACCGTGACCGTGAACATGGCGGGCCTGCCGGGCATCGCGGTTCCGGCCGGCCTCGACGCCCAGGGCCTGCCGCTGGGCCTCCAGCTCATCGGCCGCGCCTTCGACGAGGAAACCCTTTTCGCGGCCGGTCAGGTGATCGAGGACGCCGCGGGCCGGGTCTCGCTGCCGCAACCGTGGTGGGCCTGAGGTGGAGACGCCCAGCGTCCCGCTCTCGGTCTGGATCTCCGCCGCCTTCGATCCGGTCCTGATCCTGGTCGCCGTCTGGCTCGGCTGGAAGGCCGATCAGGTCGGCAAGGTGTTCATCGCGGCGCTGGCAGCCCTGGCCAGCTCCGTTCTGGTGTCCTGGCTCATCGCCAGCCTCGGCCTGCCGTGGATCGCCCCGGTCCGGGCGGACATGCCGACCCTGTTCCCGGTCCGGGTCGTCGCGGCCCTTCTCTGGGCGGGCGGGGCCTATGCCGCAAGGCGGATCTCTCGCCGCTAGCCGGTCAGACCGGGGCCGCGCCCGGCGCATCGAGGGCGTTCGAGATCTCGGCCAGCGTCGCCTTCTCGGCATCGCTGACGGCGACGCCGCCGAAGCCCAGGAAGCCGCCTTCCTGGCCGGCCTCCGCCGCTTTTCTCCCGACTTCGCGCAGCCATGCCTTGAACGCCGCCGCGTCCTCGGGGGCCTTGCTGTCGAGGATGCGGGAGACGGCGCGTAATTCCTCTACGGCCTTGCTCTTCACATCCGTGAACTGGCTGTTCTTGAACCGGTTCTGGAACGAGTCACGCACCGCGTCCCGCGTGGCCGGGTCGGCGATGTCGTCCGCCACCGCCTTCACGAGGGGATTGGCGTGAGCATCCTGCTTCGCTTCCAGAAGGGCCCAGCCGCCGGCCATCGATTCCTTCAGCAGGCTCCACACTCCGCCCGGATCCGCCGCCGTGATCGCCATGCTCACGACGATCGGACTTGCGGCGATGCGCGTCCACTCCTCGGGGGTGAAGGTTGCCTTGTCTGCCATTGCGGGGCTCCTGACTTACGGCTCAGCTGTGGTCTGCCTTGGCGTAATGACGAGGCCTCCGCTTGGTTCCGGCCCCGCCTCGCCGCGCGGATGCTTCGGCCGTGACCTGAGCGTGGCGAGAGGACAGCGCGCATGATGCGGAACGGGAAATGGGCCCGACCGTGAGGCCGGGCCCATGAAACGCATACTCTTTTTACGCGTGACGCAAACTTACTGCTGCGGGGCAGGGGTGACCGGGGCAGCCGGAGCGGCCGGTGCCGCCGGAGCAGGCGCGGTCGGGGTGGCCGGCGCCACCGGGGCGGTCGTCGTGCCCGTGGTGGACTCCACTTCCGTTCCGGTGCTTCCGGTCGTGGTCACTTCACGGTCGCCGCCATCGTAGAACAGGAACGCCAGCAGGCCGAGAGCGATAACAAGACCGCCGATCAGGTAAGCAAGTGTGTTCGAGCCGCGTTTCTCGGTCTCGTACACATTGGTTTCGCGATTGTAGACGTTGGGTTCGCGATCCATGGGATCCGTAGCCATTTTAAACTCCTTGACCGTTTTACCTCCCGTTCAACGCCCAATAGCGGATGCGGTTTCATCGCAGCTTGGCAATTATTGTAAATGCCTGTGCATAAATGATAAATCTTCTTAACGAGGTCTCCGTTAATCTGAACGGATGTTCAGATTCAAAAGGGGTTGACCGGGACACCCTCTGGCTCTTACTCCGGGCAGGAAACGTAGAGATACAAAGGCGCGAGACGTCATGAACGCTCCGGTCAATCCCAAGAAACTCATCAAAGGCGCGACAGGCGATTGGGAAATCGTCATCGGCATGGAAATCCATGCCCAGGTGACGAGCCAGGCGAAGCTGTTTTCCGGGGCCTCGACCGCCTTCGGCGGCGACCCGAACAGCCACGTCTCCCTGGTCGACGCGGCCATGCCCGGCATGCTGCCCGTGATCAACGAGGAATGCGTGCGCCAGGCCGTCCGCACGGGCCTCGGGCTCAAGGCGCAGATCAACCTCCGGAGCACCTTCGACCGGAAGAACTATTTCTATCCGGACCTGCCGCAGGGCTACCAGATCAGCCAGTACAAGAGCCCCATCGTGGGCGAGGGCGAGGTGATCGTGGACGTGCCCGAGACCGGCGAGACGATCACGGTGCGGATCGAACGCCTGCACCTGGAGCAGGACGCCGGCAAGTCGATCCACGACCTGCATCCGACCCTGAGCTTCGTCGACCTCAACCGGTCGGGCGTGGCCCTCATGGAGATCGTGTCCAAGCCCGACCTGCGCTCCGCCGACGAGGCCCGCGCCTACGTGACCAAGCTGCGCACGATCCTGCGCTATCTCGGCACCTGCGACGGCGACATGGACAAGGGCAACCTGCGCGCCGACGTGAACGTGTCGGTGCGCCGCCCGGGCGAGGAGTTCGGCACCCGCTGCGAGATCAAGAACGTCAACTCGATCCGCTTCATCGGCCAGGCCATCGAGGTCGAGGCGCGCCGCCAGATCGGCATCATCGAGGATGGCGGCGTCATCGAGCAGGAAACCCGCCTGTTCGATCCGGGCAAGGGCGAGACCCGCTCCATGCGCTCGAAGGAAGAGGCGCACGACTACCGCTACTTCCCCGACCCGGATCTGCTGCCGCTCGAATTCGACCAGGCCTACGTGGACGAGCTCGCACAGCACCTGCCGGAGCTGCCTGACGCCAAGAAGGCCCGGTTCATGGGCGATTACGGTCTCTCGGCCTACGACGCCAGCGTCCTGGTGGCCGAGCGCTCCTCGGCCGACTTCTTCGAAGAGGTCGCCCGCGGCCGCGACGGCAAGGCCGCCGCCAACTGGATCATCAACGAGCTGTTCGGGCGTCTCAACAAGGAGGGCAAGGACATCGGCTCCTCGCCGGTTTCCGCCGCCCAGCTCGGGGCGATCATCGACCTCATCGGCGAGAACGTCATCTCCGGCAAGATCGCCAAGGACCTGTTCGAGATCGTCTTCACCGAGGGCGGGGACCCGCGCGAGATCGTCGAGACCCGCGGCATGAAGCAGGTCACGGATACGGGCGCCATCGAGAAGGCGGTCGACGAGGTGATCGCGGCCAATCCCGAAAAGGTGGAGCAGGCCAAGGCCAAGCCGACCCTGCTCGGCTGGTTCGTCGGCCAGGTCATGAAGCAGACCGGCGGCAAGGCCAATCCGCAGGCGGTGAACGAACTGCTCAAGTCCAAGCTCGGGATCGAGTGATCATGACGGACGTGCTCTCGCGGGCCGATGGGATCGCCGGCCTGCGCCCGGCCGCCGACGCCGATGCGCAGGATCTCTTCGGGCTCCTGTCCCTGTGCTTCGCCGAGTATCCCGGCTGCTTCGTCGATCCGCACGACGACCTGCCGGATCTACGCGCGCCCGGCTCCTCCTTCGATCGCAAGGGCGGGGCCTTCTGGGTCGTCGACGACGAGCGCGGCCGCGTCTGCGCCTGCGTGGCCGTCGACTTTCCTGAGGAGGGGGCGGCGGAGCTGCACCGGCTCTACGTCCGCCCCGACCAGCGCGGCCGGGGCCTCGGCGCCTCCCTCGTGCGCAAGGTGGAAAGCTTCGCCAGGGAGAAGGGCGCGACCCGCATCTTCTTCTGGTCCGACACGCGCTTCACCAATGCCCACCGCCTGTACCAGCGCCTCGGCTATGTGAAGGTCGACGGTCAGCGGGACCTCGGCGACATTTCGGGATCCGTCGAGTACCGGTTCGAGAAGGATCTCTGAGGCGGGTCCGCCCTCAGCGACCTCTTGCAAGATAGGCCCGGCGCCGGAAGGGTCGGGAGCGAGATGAGCTGTCCGATGAAGTTCGTTGCTGCCCTTGCGGCTCTCGTCACCTGTGCAGTTTCGGCCGGAGCGCCGCCTGCCGTCGCGCAGGAGCGTCAGCCCCAGAGCTGGCCGGAGGTGAAATGCGCCCGCTACAAGACGGCCTGGGCCGAGGCGCTCTCGCGCCGCGGCACCCGTGGCCTGGGCCGGGAGTTCCTTGACCGTCACGAGGCCTTCATCGCTTCGGGCTGCACCACGAAGGCCGATGTGTGCCCGCGCTCCGAGGAGGAGCTGGCGCTCGCCAACATCATGGTCGTTGCGGCGATGAATGCCGGTACGGCAAGCACCTTCCCGCCCTTCGCCTGCCGTAAGTAACGGGCCGTTCCCGTCAGGGCGCTGCGACCGCGTACTCCTCCGCATGGCGGTTCGCGATCCGCGTCTGCCAGAGGCACAGGACCGGCGTCACGATCAACTCCATGACGAGCCCGCCGATCATGAAGAGCGAGGGCAGTCCCGTCAGGCCAAGCCCCACGAGCCGGCCGAGCCCGCCGATCACGACGATGAGGGTCAGGAGCCGGAAGCGGTTCGTCTTGTCCTCGATCCCGGGAACGGTGCTCCAGAAGCAGAGGCCGATCCCGAACAGCAGGCCGGACAGGAAACGGAAATGGCTCTCGGCGGAGATGCTGACCGCATCGCCGGTCAGGGCCTGTCCGAACAGGATTCCGTAGAGGCCCGTGGCCGCGGGGATAATCGCCGCGAGGGCGACCGTCTGCTGCAGGAGTTTGCGTTCCCGTTCGATGCTGGCCATGGATCCTCCTGATGAGATTCTGGTCCTTCCGACTCGTGAATCAATCCGCTAGGCTCCGCGCCAACAGCATTATCACGGGGCTCGACCATGCCGGCACGTTTCGAACTTCACGGGATCGCCTTCTCCGGACCGACCTACAAGGTCGGCCTGATGCTCTCCCTCGCGGGCGAGCCTTTCGACTACGTGCACGTGAACATGATGGCGGGCGAGCACAAGCAGCCGCCCCACCTGGCGAAGCAGCGCTTCGGGCAGGTGCCGCTTCTGATCGACCGCAACAACGGCCGGCATCTGTGCCAGTCGGCGGCGATTCTCGAATACGTGTCCGACACCCTCGGGAAATTCGGCGGCGCGACCCTCGACGAGCGCCTGCAGGCGCGCGAGTGGCTCTACTGGGATTTCGACCGCCTGGCTCCGGCCATTTACCGGTCGCGTGCGATCCGGCGCGGCTTCCGCAAGGGCGGGCCTGAGATCCTCGACATGTGCGCCTCCGACGCGGCTGCGGCCCTGACGGTTCTCGACCAGCACCTCGCCGGCAAGAACTGGATCGTGGGGGAGGGCGTCACCATTGCCGATATCGATATCTACGGCGTGCTGGTCTTCGCCGACGATGCAGCTGTCGATCTCGCTCCTTACGCGAATATCTCGGCCTGGATGAAGCGGTTCGAGGCGCTGCCCGGATTCAGTCTGCCCCTGAATCTGCTTCCCATGGAAAATCGCGAAGCGGCATGAGCGATCTTCTGATCCGCCAAGCCGGCGAGGAGGACCTCGAGGCCATCATCCGCCTGCACGAGGAGGACGAACTCGGCTCCCATGGCGATGCCTGGACGCCGGAGAACCGCCCCGCCTACGAGGCCGCCTTCGCGGCGATCGCCGAAAGCAGCGACAACGAACTCTTCGTCGCGGTGAGCGGCGACGAAGTCGTCGGCACGTTCCAGCTCACCTTCATTCCGAACCTGACCGGGCGCGGCGCTCTTCGGGTAAAGGTGGAGAGCGTGAAGGTGAAGGCCGCGCGCCGCTCCGGCGGCATCGGGGCGAAGATGATGGCCTTCGCGGAGAGGTATGCGCGCACCAGGGGCGCCGCCATGCTCGAACTCTCGTCCAACAAGACCCGCACGGATGCCCATCGCTTCTACGAGCGCCTGGGCTTCGCCCGCAGCCATGAGGGCTTCAAGAAGAAGCTTTGAGGCCGCGGTCCGTTAGGCAGGGAGCGACGTTTCCATGAAGGCTGCGAGAAGGAAGCACGTGCTTGCATTCCTGGTCCTCGGCGCGGCCTTCGCGGCTGGCGGGCAGGGCGCGGCCGGCCAGCCGGATGGCGCAAAAAGCCCTTTCGCCGATGCCGACATGAAGTCCGGCACCCAGGCCCGCTGCGAAAACCTTCGCGACCTGACGCAGGGCGTCGAAACCGGAGCGAAACGGGTGGATCTGAGCGTGGTCGGCAGGCTCACCCTCGTTCACTTCGACGGCACGCTCGCCTATCTCGGGCTCTGCGCCGCGCCGAATCCGCAGGTGCTCTGCGTGACCTATGCGACGAACGGCCTGAAGGTGGGAGACGTGGTGGCGGTGGCAGGCGGCTACGGCAGGCCCGACGCCGATCACATCGTCCTCGACCCATGCCTGGCCTCGCCGCCGGATCGGGCGGTGCCATAGGATCGGCCTGCGTTCGACAACCTTCGATTAGGCTTTTCATCCAGTCACCCGCAGCCCTCCTGAGGAGGACCGTCAGGTCCGTCTCGAAGGATGAGGGCGTTTCCAGAGCGCGCTGGACCCTCCTTCGAGACGCCGCTTCGCGGCTCCTCAGGATGAGGGTGGGACGTTCGGCAGAAGGCCGTCGTATGTGGCGGCGTTCAGCGCGGCGCCATTTCCCTCCCCCTTGTGGGGAGGGTTAGGGTGGGGGTGCCGGCGCCATCCACGATCCAGCGGAGCGCTCACACCCCCACCTCCACCTCCTCCCCACAAGGGGGAGGAGAGCAACGCGGTTTCCCGCGAGGTCCGAGGGAAGGAGAGTTCGCGCAGCGCTATTCTTGCGAGCCTTTGACCGACCCCACTCCACAGCCTTCATCTTGAGGAGGTCCAGCGCGCGCAGGAGATGCCCTTATCCGTCGAGACAATCCGCGAATGAGGGCTCCGCGACGAGCCGGTTTTCAGAGGGGCTTGCGGAAGTACACGACCCGCTCCGTTTCCTCGAAGCCGAGGGAGGCGTGCATCTGCTGGGACGCGAGGTTGTGGAGCTCGACGTCGGAGGCGAACTCGGAGCAGCCACGATCCCGGGCCCATGCTTCGACGGCTCGGCACAACAGGCCGGCGACGCCGCGCCTCCTGTAGGGCGGATCCACGTAGATCCCTTCGAGAAAGGCGACCGGAGAGCTCGTGCAACCGTTCACGTAATCCCGGCGCAGGGTGGCCTCGGCGAAACCCGCAGCCGCGCCTTCAGGCGTCCGGGCGAGAAAGGCCGTGGCGCGGTCCGGCTGCTCCAACAGCGCGGCGGCCTCCTCGCGGTGCATGTCCTTCGTCGCGTCCGGCCACAGGGCATGGCGGAGGGAGGCCCAGTCGTCGAGGTGCTTCCAGGTGCAGGGCTCGATGCGTATGAGGCCTCCTCCGCCGCCGATTCAGGCTCCGGGAGTATTCCCGGATCGGGCGCCGGAGGAAAGCCGCGTCAGACCTTGTTGCCCTTGAGGCGGGCGTTGCAGGCGCTCCAGAACTTCGGCCACTTCATGCCGGCCTCCATCTTGCCGCCGGCCTTCGCCTCCTTCCACTCGGCGCTGCACTTCGTCATGCGCTCACGGGCGGCGAGCTGCGCGGCGGTGGGCTCCTTCTTCGGCTCGGTCTCGGCGGCGGCCAGCGGCGTGCCCAGGGACATGGCGATCATGGTGGCAAGAGCGGTGCGCAGGACGCGGTTCGTCATCGAATTCCCCCATCGGCCCCTTCGTTGCGAGGGGCGCAAGTAACCTCAATGAAATAACAGAACGATATTTCTTCGTCTAAGGGGGTAACAGGCCTTTTCACCAGATTTCGTTGCGCCAGATAGTGTCCGGCCCGATCTTATGTCTTACACAGACTGACGAAGTCCTGAACCGAGGAGTGGCACGTCATGGCGGCTTCCGCCCAGCAACAGCCGATCGATCTCTATTATTGGCCGACGCCGAACGGATGGAAAATCACCATCATGCTCGAGGAGTGCGGGCTGCCCTATACGGTCCATCCGGTGAACATCGGCAAGGGCGACCAGTTCAAGCCCGAGTTCCTGGCGATCTCGCCCAACAACCGGATGCCGGCCATCGTCGATCCGGAAGGGCCGGACGGAAAGCCCATCTCGGTTTTCGAGTCGGGGGCGATCCTGCAGTATCTCGGCCGCAAGACCGGGCAGTTCTATCCCCGGGACGAGCGCCAGCGGGTCGAGGTCGACCAGTGGCTGTTCTGGCAGATGGGCGGTTTCGGTCCCATGCTCGGCCAGACGCATCATTTCCGCATCTATGCGCCGGAGCAGGTGCCCTACGCCATCAACCGCTACACCAACGAGGCCAATCGCCTCTACGGGGTGCTGAACAAGCGCCTCGCCGACCGGGAATACGTGGCGGGCGAATACTCGATCGCCGACATGTCCATCGTGGGCTGGGCCAAGCTCTGGGAGCGCCAGGGCCAGAACATCGAGGATTTCCCTCACGTGAAGCGCTGGCTCGAGACCATGCTGGCCCGCCCTGCGGTCGAGAGGGGCCTGAAGGTCAGTTCCGAAATCCGCCAGAACAACGACATGCAGGATCCGGCGGTCCAGGCTGTGCTCTTCGGCCAGAAGGCGCGGTAAGAGCTCCGTTCTTCGTCACGGCCGGGCTTGTCCCGGCCGCAGACATTCTACTCGTCGCGCCGATCCTGTGCGGAATGCCGGATTGGAACAGGGCGGGCGCCTCCACGTTGGCGCAGAAGTGCAGCGCGGAGGGACGGCAATGGAAGGCGGTGCGATCTGGCTTGGGACCATTGCTACGATCCTCGTCGTCTCCGTCGTCCTCGTCGGCGTCGCGACAATCTTGAGGAAGCGCAGGCGGTCGCAAAAGCCCTGAGACGCCAAGATAGAGTTCCCCGCACCTTCGATGGATCGGGCGAAGCCGCGGTACAGGCGTGCGCGCGAATTCGCCCGTCCATGAGGATGAGCGGCGTTACTTCAGCTTTGCCCAGGTCTGCGAGCGGCAGATGAGGCCGCCCAGGACGCAGCCGGAGAGCTGCATGGACTTGCCCTGGAAGCTCATCTTGCCCGTGTAGGTTCTCCCGTCCTTGTAGTTGTAGAGCTGGCCGGTGAAGCCGTCGCCGGACGGCTGGATGTTCGAGATCATCCGGACGCCCACGAGGCTGCGCCCGCGCAGGTTCGGATCGGGATTGGCGGCGTCCTTCGCGTCGCCCTGGACGCTGACGATCGTGCCGCAATAGGCCTGCCCGCACTTGGCGATGCGAACCCGGGTCTCTCCGGTTTCGCTCAGGTACGTGCCGCTCGGATCGGCGCCCTGGGCCTGGGCCGCGCCCGTCAGCGCGAGAAGGCCGAGGGCAGCCAGAATGGTCGATTTCATGGTTCACTCCCGATAAGCCGGTCTTCAGCCGGACCGGTCGCAAGGAGATTAGGGTCCGGGCCCGGCCTTTCCAAGCCTTGCCTTTCGCGGGCGCGAAAAGCCCCTTGAGGGGAGGGGGGAGCGCCGCTATAAGCGCCGCACTTCCTGAAATTCTTCTCTTCCAATAGCGAGTAGCCATGGCCACCGAGCGTACTTTCTCCATCATCAAGCCCGACGCGACCGAGCGGAACCTCACCGGCGCCATCAACGCCGTCATCGAGAAGGCCGGCCTGCGCATCGTGGCGCAGAAGCGCGTCCTCATGAGCCGCCGCGAGGCCGAGACTTTCTACGCCGTCCACAAGGAGCGTCCCTTCTTCGGCGAGCTCGTGGACTTCATGATCTCCGGCCCGGTGGTCGTGCAGGTCCTGGAAGGCGAGAACGCCGTGGCCCGCTACCGCGAGATCATGGGCGCCACCAACCCGGAGAGCGCTGCCGAGGGCACGATCCGCAAGCTCTACGCCAAGTCGATCGGCGAGAACTCGGTCCACGGCTCCGACAGCCAGGACAACGCCAAGATCGAGATCGCCCAGTTCTTCGCGGGCAACGAGATCGTGGGCTGAGGCTCCACCGCACCTGACGCAAAAGGCCGCCTCCGGGCGGCCTTTTCATTTGTCCCTCCCTCCCGCATCATGCCGCCGCCATGAACCAAGCGCCCCGCATCGAACACCGCCCGTCGGTCTGCCCGCATGACTGCCCCTCGACCTGCTCCCTGAAGGTGGAGGTCATCGACGGGCGCACCATCGGGCGGGTGCATGGGGCGCAGACCAACCGCTACACGGCCGGCGTCATCTGCGCGAAGGTGGCGCGCTATTCGGAGCGCATCCACCATCCGGACAGGCTCCTGCATCCCCTGAGACGCACGGGGCCGAAAGGCTCGGGGCAGTTCGAGCGGATCTCGTGGGACGAAGCCCTCGACACCGTGGCCCGCAGGTTCCTGGAAGCGGAACAGGAGTTCGGTTCGGAATCCGTCTGGCCCTATTACTACGCGGGCACCATGGGCTACGTGATGCGCGACGGCATCAACCGCCTGCGCCACGTGAAGCGCTATTCGGGCCAATACTCCACCATCTGCACCGCCACCGCCTATACGGGCTTCGTGGCCGGCACCGGCAAGCTCGCCGGGCCCGATCCGCGCGAGATGGCGGTTTCCGACTGCATCGTGATCTGGGGCACCAACCCGGTTCATACCCAGGTCAACGTGATGACCCATGCCATGCGCGCCCGCAAGGAGCGCGGGGCCAAGATCGTCGCCATCGACATCTACATGAACCCGACCATGAAACAGGCCGACATGGCGCTGCTGGTCCGGCCGGGCACCGACGGCGCGCTCGCCTGCGCGGTCATGCACGTGCTCTTCCGCGACGGCCATGCCGACTGGGATTACCTGAACCGCTACACGGATTACCCGCGCGAGCTCGAGGAGCATCTGCGCAGCCGCGACCCCGCCTGGGCCTCAGCCATCACGGGACTGACGGTCGAGGAGATCGAGGCCTTCGCCAAGCTCGTGGGCGAGCGCAGGCGCACCTTCTTCCGCCTGGGCTACGGCTTCGGGCGCCAGCGCAACGGCTCGATCAACATGCACGCCGCCTCCTGCGTCGCGGCCGTGACGGGCGCCTGGCGGCACGAGGGCGGCGGGGCCTTCCACATCAACAGCGCGATCTATCGCTGGAACAAGGCCCTGATCGAGGGACACGACGCCATCGACCCGACGATCCGCAGGCTCGACCAGTCTCAGATCGGGCGGGTGCTCACGGGCGACGCCCAGGCGCTCTACGACGGTCCGCCCGTGAAGGCGATGCTGATCCAGAACACCAATCCGGTCTCCGTCGCCCCCGAGCAGGAGTTGGTGAAGCGGGGCTTCGCCCGCGAGGATCTGTTCGTCTGCGTCCACGAGCAGTTCATGACCGAGACGGCCCTGATGGCCGATATCGTCCTGCCGGCGACCATGTTCATGGAGCACGACGATCTCTATTCGGGCGGCGGGCACCAGTATTTCCAGCTCGGCGCCAAGCTCGTCGATCCGCCCGGCGAGTGCCGCTCCAACCACGAGGTGATCCGCGAAATCGCCGCGCGCGTCGGCGCGGAGCATCGCGGCTTCGACATGGAACCGCGGGAGATCGTCGACTGGACCCTGCGGAATTCCGGCTGGGACGGCATCGAGACCCTGGAGGAGCAGGTGCATGTGGATGCGCAGCCCTCCTTCGAGGAAGCGCACTATCTCAACGGCTTCGCCTATCCGGACGGCAAGTTCCGCTTCAAGCCGGATTGGACCAAGGTGCCGTCCTCCAACAACGGCCCGATGGGGCCGTGGGCGGAGATCCCGGCCTTCCCGGACCATTGGGCGGTGATCGAGGAGGCGACCGAGGAGCATCCCTTCCGCCTCGCCACCAGCCCGGCCAGGAACTTCCTCAACTCCACCTTCACCGAAACGCCGACGTCCAAGACCAAGGAAGGGCGGCCCGAGGTGATGATCCACCCCGTCGACGCCGAGCGGCAGGGTATCGTGGACGGGGACTGGGTGAAGCTGAAGAACAACCGCGGCGAGGTATACCTGCGGGCTCGTCTCTTCGAGGGCGTCCGGCGCGGGGTGCTGATCGCGGAATCCATCTGGCCCAACGCGGCCCACCCCTACGGGCGGGGCATCAACACCCTCACGGGCGCCGATCAGGTCGCGCCCTACGGTGGGGCGGCCTTCCACGACAACCGGGTGGCCCTGGAGAAGGCGGCTCCCGACCCGGCGGCGGTGCCTCGGGCGATGACGAGGCAAGAGCGGATCGAGCCGGTCGTTGGCTAAGTCTTAAGGCTATTTCAGCCTTGCCCTTGACCCTGCCCGGCCAAGCCTATCCTTAAGCTTGAATGTTTCATTGTCTCCAAGGGGTCTCCATGACATCCGCTCTTCGCACGTTGCTGGCCGCCGCCGCCATCGCCGCTTCGACGACCGCCGCCTTCGCGGCGGCCTCCAACATGCCGACCCAGTACCAGCCCGATCCGGCCCTGAAGACCGCCAGCATGGGTGAGCTTCGCGCCCGCGTCAGCCAAGCCTGCGCCGTGACCCAGGCCCGCCTCCAGAACGTGAGCGAGACCTCGCTGTCCCGCAAATGCGACTGCTATGCCGGGCGGACCATGCGCGCCTTGAGCACCGACGAGGTCCAGGCCTATCGCGATACGGGCGTGTTCAACGACACCGCCCGCGCCAAGGCCCTCGGCGCCATCGATTCCTGCAACCTGCAGCGCCCGGCGCTGTAGTTCCGAGGATCGGGGTTCCCGTCATGGCCGGGCTTGTCCCGGCCATTTACGTTTCAGGGCCACAGCCCTGAAACGGCGTGGATCCCCGGGACCTGGAAACATGGGCGGGCGATAGCCGAGAGCTAATGCGGCGAGTGCAGCGCTCCGCCTGCGTCCCATTCTTCGGAGAACACGACGCGCCCGGCTTCCAGGCGGGCCCTGCCGCTGCAGATCAGGTCCAGCGCCTTCGGATAGAGCAGGTGCTCCTGGACGAGGATGCGCTTCGCCAGGCTCTCTTCCGTATCGCCCGGCACGACCGGCACGGCCGCCTGGGCGACGATGGGGCCCGCATCCAGCTCCGGCACCACGAAGTGAACCGTGCAGCCGTGGACCAGCACGCCTTCCTCCAGCGCCCGCCGATGGGTGTGGATGCCGCGGAACAGGGGCAGGAGGGAAGGGTGGATGTTGATCATCCGACCGGCCCAGCTCTCCACGAACCAGTCGGTCAGGACCCGCATGAAACCCGCAAGGCAGATGAACTCGATGCCCCGTTCCCGCAGCGCCGAATCCAGGGCCTGCTCGAAGCTCTCGCGGGAGGCATGGGCCTTGTGGTCGATGGCCAGGGTTTCGATCCCCGCAGCCCGCGCCCGCTCCAGCCCTTCGGCGTCGGGCCGGTTCGACAGGACGAGAGCGATTTCCGCTGGGTAATCCGGCGCGCGCGCCGCCTCCATGAGCGAGGCCATGTTGGAGCCCCGCCCCGAGATCAGGATGGCGACGCGGCGGCGGGACATCAGAGCTTCAGGCTGCCCGCCGTCCGGACCTGATCGCCGCCGTCATGGGCGATGGTCTCGCCGATGCGGACCGGGCTTTCGCCGGCGTCGCGCAGCCGCTGCATGACCGCGTCCGCCTGAGCGGCATCCGCCACCACGATCATGCCGATGCCGCAATTGAAGGTGCGCAGCATTTCGGCCTCGGCGACGCCGCCGGTCTTGGCGAGCCAGCCGAAGACGGACGGGACCGGAATGGCGTCGAGGTCGAGGCGCACGCCGATGCCGTCGGGCAGGACGCGCGGGATGTTGTCCGGAAAGCCGCCGCCGGTGATGTGGCACAGGGCGTTGACGCCCTCGCCGCCCTTCAGGACCTGCAGCAGGGACTTCACGTAGATCCGGGTCGGCTCCAGCAGGGCCTCGGCGAGGGTTTTGCCCGCCGCGAACGGGGCGGGCGCGTCCCAGGCGAGGCCGGAATGCTCGACGATCCGGCGCACGAGGGAGAAGCCGTTGGAATGCACGCCCGAGGAGGGCAGGCCGATCAGCACGTCGCCGGCTTTCACGGCCTTCGGGAGCAGGGTGCCGCGCTCGGCGGCGCCCACGGCGAAGCCGGCGAGATCATAGTCGCCCTTGGCGTAAAGCCCCGGCATTTCGGCGGTCTCGCCGCCGATCAGGGCGCAGCCCGCCTGACGGCAGCCGTCGGCGATGCCCTTGACGATGTGAACGCCCACCTCCGGCGAGAGTTTTCCGGTGGCGAAATAGTCGAGGAAGAACAGGGGCTCGGCGCCCTGGACGATGATGTCGTTCACGCACATGGCCACGAGGTCGATGCCGATCGTGTCGTGGATGCCCGTGTCGATGGCGATCTTCACCTTGGTGCCGACGCCGTCGTTGGCGGCGACGAGGATCGGGTCCTTGAAGCCGGCGGCCTTGAGGTCGAACAGCCCGCCGAACCCGCCGATTTCCGCGTCCGCTCCCGGGCGGCGCGTGGCGCGCACCAAGGGCTTGATCTGGTCGACCATGGCATTGCCCGCGTCGATGTCGACGCCCGCCTGCGCATAGGTCAGGCCGTTCTGCTGTTTCTCGCTCATCCGCAGTCCCCGTCTCACCGGGGGCAGTAAGGCGAGAGGGGGGCGAAAGGCAAGGGGCTTTCGCCGGAAAGAACCGCGATACCCCCGCCTGCCGTCCCCGCTATCCCCATGCGGTTGCGGCCCGATTGAACTCGTGCCCGCGACCCGCCATCATCTTCTCCGATGACCATTCCGAACCTCATCACCATCGGGCGCCTCATCATCGTGCCTTTCGTGATCGTCATGATCATGCAGGAGCGGTGGGGGACGGCGTTCGTCCTGTTCGCGATTGCAGGCATCTCGGACGGGGTCGACGGGTTCATTGCCCGGCATTTCGACATGAAGAGCGAGCTCGGGGCCTATATCGATCCCCTGGCGGACAAGTCGCTCCTCGTGTCGATCTATATCTCGCTCGCCGTCGTGGGGGCCATTCCGAGCTGGCTCGCCATCGTGGTCGTGTCGCGCGACGCCATGATCGTGGCGGCGGTGATGCTGTCCTGGGTCATGAGCCGCCCCGTCGAGATCAAGCCGCTCCTCGTCAGCAAGCTGAACACGGCGGCCCAGATCGGGTTTGCGGCCTTTGCCCTTGCGGCAAATGCCTATGGGGCCGACCTCGCCGGCCTCGAAGAAGTGGCCATGCTGGTGGTGGCCGCCTTGACCGTGGCTTCCGCCGGTGCCTATCTCGGTGGCTGGCTTCGGCACATGTCGGGCTGAGGTGGAGTCTTGCGGAAGATGGGACCGAGATGACGATCCAACGGCAGATCGCATTCTGGATCGCGGCGCTGGTGGTGACGGTGATCCTGCTGTTCGCCCTGCGCACCATCCTCCTGCCTTTCGTGGCGGGCTTCGCCCTGGCTTATCTGCTCGATCCCCTGGCGGACCGGCTGCAGCGTGTCGGGATCGGCCGGCTGGGCGCCAGCCTCGTCATCCTCATCCTGTTCGTGCTTTTCTTCATCCTGACCCTGGTGGTGCTGATCCCGTTCGGCGCCCAGCAGCTCGGCGCCCTGGTCGAACGCCTGCCGAGCTATGTGGCCCGCCTTCAGCAGCTGGCGGTGGAGCAGGGCGGACCGCTGATCGAGCGGCTGGGCGGGCGCACCGCGCTGCCCCAGATGCAGACCTCGGTCGGCAACCTGGTCTCCCAGGGCATCGCCTGGCTCGGAGCCTTCCTCCAGTCCCTGTGGTCGGGCGGGCAGGCCCTGCTCAGCATCTTTTCGCTGCTCGTGGTGACGCCGGTCGTGGCCTTCTACATGCTGGTGGACTGGGACCGCATGGTCAGGACGGTGGATTCCTGGCTGCCCATGAAACACCGGGAGACGGTGCGCGCCATCGCCCGCGACATCGACCACGCCATCGCGGGCTTCGTGCGCGGTCAGGCGATGGTCTGCATCATCCTCGGCACCTTCTATGCGGTCGGGCTGTCGATGATCGGGCTCAATTTCGGTGCCGTGATCGGCATGACGTCGGGAATCCTGAGCTTCATCCCCTATGTGGGCTCTCTCACCGGGCTCATCCTCTCCATGGGCGTCGCCATCGTGCAGTTCTGGCCCGACTGGACCATGATCCTCGCCACCCTGGGGATCTTCGTCTTCGGCCAGTTCGTGGAGGGCAACATCCTGTCCCCGAAGCTGGTCGGGGATTCCGTGGGGCTCCACCCGGTCTGGCTGATGTTCGCGCTCCTGGCCTTCGGCTCCCTGTTCGGCTTCGTCGGGCTCCTGCTCGCGGTGCCGCTGGCCGCGGCCATCGGGGTCATCGCGCGCTTCGCCCTGGGGCAGTACCTGGCGAGCCCGCTCTATCGCGGCGGCGAGCCCGTCATCCTGATACCGAGGGCCGATGCCGATGCGTGAGGCTCCCAAGCAGCTGGCCTTCGACCTGCCTCTCGACCCGCGCTACGGGCGCGAGGACTTTCTCGTCAGCCCCTCCAACGAGCGGGCCTATGCCTGCATCGAAGGCTGGCCGGGCTGGCCGGACACGATCCTGCTCCTGAGAGGCCCGCGCGGCAGCGGCAAGAGCCATCTGGCGTCGATCTGGGCTGAGACCGCCCATGCCTGGACCGTGGACGCCGCCGAGGTGGCCGGGGACAAGGTGCCCCATCTGGTGTCCAACGGCGCCCTGGCCATCGAGGACGTGGATCGGGGCATCCGGGACGAGGCGGCCCTGTTCCATCTCCTCAACCTGGCGCGGGAACGGAAGGCCTATCTGCTCCTCACCTGCGAGACGCCGCCCGATCAGTGGGGCATCAGGACGCCGGACCTGCTCTCGCGCCTGCGTCTCGCGCCTGCCGTCGAGCTGGAAGCGCCCGACGACGCCCTGCTGAAGGCGGTTCTGGTCAAGCTGTTCGTCGACCGGCAACTCGTGGTCGATACCAGCGTTGTCGATTACATCGCATTGCGGATCGAGCGGTCGCTGGCGAAGGCCTCCGAACTTGTGACCCTCCTCGACAAGGAAGCCCTGAGCCGGGGGCGGCGCGTCTCCCGGGCCATCGCGGCCGAGATCCTTGGCGCCGCTCAAGAAATGGATGAGACCGAGTGAAGTCCGATTCAGACGCCCTGTCCCCGATCCGTCGTGAAACCGTCACGAAGTCCAAATCAAAACGGAAGCCGCAGAAGAAGGTGGCGGAGGACGACGTGCGTAGTGCCCTGGTGTTGGACGAGGCGGAGATCGTCAGCGAGGCTCCGCTGCCGAAGGCCCCGCCCGAGGTGGAGTTCGACGGCGCGGTCCTGAGGCAGTTTCCGCAGCGTTTCATCAATCGCGAATTGTCGTGGCTCCAGTTCAACCGGCGCGTCCTCGAAGAGGCCTCGAACCGCAATCATCCGCTGCTGGAGCAGCTGCGCTTCCTGTCGATTTCCGCCGACAACCTCGACGAGTTCTTCATGGTGCGCGTCGCGGGCCTGCGCGGGCAGGTGCGTTCCGGCGTGGCCACGGCCTCGCAGGACGGCCTGACGCCGCAGGAACAGCTGGCGAAGATCGCCGTCGCCGTGTCGAACCTCGCTTCCGACCAGCAGCGGCGCTGGCGCGAGCTGAGGGATGCCTTGCAGGAGGAGGGGATCTTCCTCGTCGAGGGCACGGAGCTGACGAAGTCCGAAGCCTCGTGGCTCGAGGACTACTTCCACAACCTCATCTTCCCGGTTCTCACGCCGCTCGCCATCGATCCGGCGCATCCGTTCCCGTTCATCCCGAATCTGGGGCTTTCCATTGCGCTCAAGCTTGCGCGCCAGAGCGACGGAAAGGTGCTGAACGCGCTCATCCGCCTGCCGGCCCGGGCCGAGCGCTTCATCCGCCTGCCGGATTTCGCCGAAACCGGCGCGAGCCGCTTCATCGCCTTGGAGCAGATCATCGCGCTCTACACGACCCGGCTCTTTCCCGGCTACAACGTGCAGGGGCAGGGCGCTTTCCGGGTCATCCGCGATTCCGATATCGAGGTGGAGGAGGAGGCCGAGGATCTGGTGCGCCTGTTCGAAACGGCCCTCAAGCAGCGCCGCCGCGGCAGCGTGATCCGGCTCGAGGTCGAATCCGCCATGCCGGAGGACCTGCGCCTGTTCGTGGCCGAGGAATCGGAAATCTCCGACGAGGAGCTCTTCGTGGTCGAGGGGATGCTCGCCCTCAACGAGCTGTCCCAGCTCGTGGGCCTGGAGCGGCCGGACCTCAAGTTCAAACCCTACAACCCCCGCTTCCCCGAGCGCATCCGCGAGCATGGCGGTGATTGCTTCGCCGCCATCCGCCAGAAGGACATCATCGTCCACCATCCCTACGAATCCTTCGATGCGGTGGTGCAGTTCCTGTCCCAGGCGGCGCGGGACCCGAACGTGGTGGCGATCAAGCAGACGCTCTACCGCACCTCGAACGACTCCCCCATCGTCGCCGCCCTCGCCGAAGCGGCGGAGGCGGGCAAGTCGGTCACCGCCCTCGTGGAGCTGAAGGCCCGCTTCGACGAGGAGGCCAATATCCGCTGGGCCCGCAATTTGGAGCGGGCGGGCGCCCAGGTGGTGTTCGGCTTCATCGAGCTGAAGACCCACGCCAAGCTGTCCATGGTGGTCCGCCGCGAGGGCGGGCAGCTCATCACCTATTGCCACGTGGGCACGGGCAACTACCACCCCATCACGGCGCGCATCTACACGGACCTGTCCTATTTCACCGCCGACCCGGTGGTCAGCCGCGACGTCTCGCGCATCTTCAACTTCGTGACCGGCTACGCGGAGCCCGCCGAGCTGGAGCGCATGGCGGTGTCTCCGCTGACGCTCAAGAAGCGCCTGCTGCAGCACATCGAGGAGGAGATCGCCCATGCCAAGGCGGGGCGCCCGGCGGCGATCTGGGGCAAGTGCAACTCCCTGGTGGACCCGGTCATCATCGACGCGCTCTACGACGCCAGCGCGGCCGGCGTGCAGGTGGACCTGATCGTGCGCGGCATCTGCTGCCTCCGCCCGGGCATTCCCGGCCTGTCGGAGAACATCCGGGTCAAGTCCATCGTCGGCCGCTTCCTGGAGCACACGCGGATCTATGCCTTCGGCAACGGTCAGGCCCTGCCGAACCCGAAGGCCCACGTGGCGATCTCGTCCGCCGACCTCATGTCGCGCAACCTCGACCGCCGGGTGGAGGCCTATCTTCCGATCCTCAACCCGACCGTGCACCAGCAGGTGCTGGACCAGATCATGCTGGCGAATCTGCTCGACAACGAGCAGAGCTGGACGGTGCTGCCCGACGGCTCCAGCCAGAGGGTCGTGCCGTCGAAGGGTGAGGAACCATTCAACGCGCACAAGTATTTCATGACAAATCCGAGTCTGTCGGGCCGTGGAAAATCTCTCAAGACGTCTAGCCCCAAAGCCCTCGCGAAGCGCGGGCAACGCTGACATGCAGGCCCTGGGGCGCGAGGCGCAGGGACGGCTGAAGATCGGCCGCCCGGTCGCCACCATCGATATCGGCTCGAACTCGGTCCGCCTCGTGGTCTACGAGGGAATGACCCGCGCGCCGACGCCGATCTACAACGAGAAGGTTCTCTGCGGCCTGGGGCGCCACGTGGCGACCACCGGCCGCCTCGATGACGACGCGGTGGAGCGGGCGCTGAGGGCGCTCGCCCGCTTCCGGGTGCTGTGCGGCACCATGGGGGTCTCGGACATCTTCGTGATGGCGACCGCGGCCGCCCGCGACGCCTCCAACGGACCGGCCTTCCTGGAGGCGGCCGCCCGAACCTGCGGCCAGGACATCGAGCTCCTGTCCGGGGCCCGCGAGGCCCAGCTTTCCGCGCTCGGCGTGGTGTCGGGCTTCTATGGGCCCGACGGCATCGTGGGCGACATGGGCGGCGGCAGCCTGGAGTTGGTGGACGTGAAGGGCACGCGGGTGGGGCAGGGCATCACCATGCCCCTCGGCGGCCTCGCCCTGCAGGACCTGAGCGGCGGATCGCCCAAGAAGGCCCAGAGGATCATCCGCAGCGCCTTGGAGCGGGCGCCGGAATACCTGGAGAACCTTCATGGCCGCACGTTCTATGCGGTGGGCGGAACGTGGCGCGCACTGGCGCGGCTCCATCAGGCGGCCAAGGATTATCCTCTGCACGTGATGCACGGCTACGTCATCAATCCCGAGGACGGGCTCGACTTCCTGCATCTCGTGGAGGAGGTCGATACCAAGACCCTCAAGGACATCGAAAGCGTCTCGGAGGCCCGCCGGCCGCTCCTCGCCTATGGGGCGATGCTGCTCGAGGAGATCATCCGGCTCGGCGAGCCGAAGGAGATCGCCATCTCCGCCTACGGCGTGCGCGAAGGCGTGCTGTACGAGAAGCTCGACGGCGCGGCCCGCGAGCAGGATCCGCTGGTTTCGGCCGCCGGCGACCTCAATCTCCTGCGCTCCCGGTCTCCCGGCCACGGCGAGGAGCTGTGGGACTGGACCAACCGATTCATGGAGAGCCTGGGACTGCCCGAGACCGAGAACGAGCGCCGGCTCCGGCACGCGGCCTGCCTTCTGGCCGATATCGGCTGGCGCGCCCATCCGGACTACCGCGGCGAGCAGAGCCTCAACCTCATCGCCTACGGCGCCTTCGCGGGGCTCGACCACGCGGGCCGCGCCTATCTGGCCCTGTCGATCTTCTTCCGGCACGAGGGGCTGAACCCGGACAAGGTCAGCTCGCGGATCAAGGCCCTTGCCGGAACCCGGCTGATGGAGCGGGCCCGCCTGCTCGCGGCCCTGATGCGCGTGGCCTATCCGGTTTCGGTCGGCATGGAAGGTGTCCTGCCGAGGACCCCGCTGACCGTCCACGACGGCGAGGTGATCCTGCAGCTCCCGGGCGAGATGGGGGCCCTGGCCAACGAACGCCTCACGGGGCGCATGAAGGCTCTGGGCAAGCTGCTCAACCTGAGGGCCGGGATCGAGATCGAAGGATAGGGCCGCCCTGCGGGCGACCGTGCCTCGGCTGGGGCAGGAATGATCCCGAAGGGTGCCGGTCATCGGTTGAAACGCATCCTCGTCATGTCATTCCGGGGTCGCGAAGCGGAGCCCGGAACCCATAACCGTTGACGATGCAGGACGAGACGGGACGCATCCCGCCTTATTCCGAGACCCCAGTGTTTATGGGTTCCGGGCTCGGCCCTTTGGCCGCCCCGGAATGACGACAGAGGGTTCCCCTTCCGCCGCCTGTGCCGTTCTCGGCGAGAGACGAATGCGATCTTCAGCGTAACGCCATATGAGCCCGCTGATTGGTGCCTAAGCCACCTCGGCCCGGGCCAGATCGCGCAGGACCACGCGGCCGCGCTCCATGGCGAGGCCCAGTTGCCCGTTCTTGAGGGCGAGCGCCTTTTCGCCGAACAGGGTGCGGCGCCAGCCGTGGAGGGAGGGGACATCGGCCGCGTCGCTCTCGGCGATGGCCTCCAGCTCCTCGACCGTGGCGATGATCTTGGGGGCGACGCCTTCCTGCTCGGCCACGGCCTTCAGCAGCACCTTCAGGAGCTCGACCACGGCGCCGGCCGCCCCGCGCCCGCGGGAGCGCTCCGGCATCGGCACGGTGGCCGGGTCGCGGGTCAGGCCGCGTTCCACCGCCTCGATGATGTCGGCCCCCGTGCGGGAGCGTTCGAAGCCGTTCGGGATCGAGCGGAGGCGTCCCAGCGCCTCGACGCTGCGGGGGGCCGAAACGGCCACGTCGATGAGGGCGTCGTCCTTGAGGATGCGGCCGCGGGGCACGTCCCGGTTCTGGGCCTCGCGCTCGCGCCAGGCGGCGACCTCCATGAGGACGGCGACCTCCTTGGACTTGCGCAGGCGGCCCGCGAGGCGGCGCCAGGCGTTGTCCGGATCGGCCTGATAGGTCTCGGGCGAGGTGAGGACGGACATCTCCTCGCTCAGCCACTCGAGACGACCGTTCTTCTTGAGCTGGGCGATGAGCGCCTCGTAGACCTTCACCAGGTGGGTGACGTCGGAAAGGGCATAGGTGAGCTGGGCATCCGTCAGGGGGCGGCGCGACCAGTCGGTGAAGCGGGAGGACTTGTCCACCCGCGCCTTGGCGAGGTCGTTGACGAGCTGCTCGTAGGAGACCGAATCCCCGTAGCCGCAGACCATGGCGGCGATCTGTGTGTCGAACAGGGGCGCAGGCACGAGGCCGCCCAGGTTCCAGACGATCTCCAGGTCCTGCCGGGCGGAATGGAAGACCTTGACCACGTTCCCGTCGGCCATGAGGGCCATGAAGGGATCGAGGCTGATGCCCTCGGCCAGCGGATCGATGAGATAAGCGTCCGCCGGGTCGGGGCCCGCCATCTGGATCAGGCAGAGCTTGGGATAATAGGTGGTCTCGCGCAGGAACTCCGTATCGACGGTAACGAACGGATGAGCGGCGAGGCGGGTGCAGGCGGCAGCCAGGGCGTCGGTCGTGGTGATCAAGTCCATGTGAAGGCTTTTAGCGGAACGCGAGCGATCCCGCGACTCCCAAGTTTAGGCCGATCTGGCCGCTTTCCTACGTTCTTTCGCCTGCCGCTCCGCCCGCTTCATGAGCCAGTCGAGGATGTTGCGGTCGACCACCAGGCCGGTTTCCGCATCCTCCAGGCGCTCGATCCGGTCCACCCGGAAGCCGCGATAGCCGTCATCGGCCATGTCGATGCCCCCGAGCAGCATCTTGCCGGGCCCGACCTTCAGCTCGCGCGCGATCACCCAGCGCCGGGTCGCATTGCCGGCCTGGTCCACATAGTCGATCTCGAGAGCGCCATCGAAAGGATAGACGTGCCAATTCCCCTCGATCCGCTCCTCGTTGGGAGCGTTCCGGCCGTGATTCAGCAGGGATGTCGCCTGGTTCGTCATCATGTATAGGATATGGGAATTCACGCTTTGTTCCGCAAGATTCCCAGGGCCCGAGATCGAGCAAAACCCGCTGAAAAACAAAGGGTTCGGCTCTTGGAGGAAGGAGGGTCTGCGCTCCGCCGGTAGGCGCGCTCTGACGCCACCCTGATCGGGGCAGGAGGCCAGCCTCCGCCTAGGCCGGGACCTCGGCGAAATGCCAGAGGATTCCGGAGGGGTCGAACACATAGGCCACCCGCAATCCCACGGCTCCAGCTTCGGCGGTCGCGGGGCCTGGACCCCGTATCTCCCGGTTAGATCAAGGGAGGCGATACGGCCCCACCAGGCGTCCAGATCGTCCACGCGGGCGTGGAAGACGAAGTTCTCCGCCCAGTCCTTCACGTAGAAGTCCTGCAGGAAGAAGGCGCATTCGCCGAGCCGCACGTCGGCCATGCGGTCGCCGACCGGTGCGACCGCGAAGCCGAGGTCGGCATAGAACCGCTGGCTTCGGGCGAAGTCCCGGGCCGGCACGAAGGGCCGAAGGGACTGGATCGCTCCGCCGCCGCCGACAGGGGGTGTTTTCGCCATCTCCGGTCGCTCCTTGCCCTTCGGTTACACAGCCTCGCTTGCGAGGAATAAAAGCACGGAGACACGCTGAGCGCGACCCCATTTCAACCTTGCGCCTTGACTTCCCCGGCCTCCCATGAATGTTGCGCCAAACACCGAACCATCAGGCTCTTCCATGTCCGCCCCTATGCACCGTTACCGCTCCCACACCTGCGGCGCGCTCCGTGAAACCAATGTCGGCGAAACCACCCGCCTGTCCGGCTGGTGCCACCGCATCCGCGACCATGGCGGCGTGCTGTTCATCGACCTGCGCGACCATTACGGCATGACCCAGTGCGTGGCGGACCCGGATTCGCCGGCCTTCAAGATGGCCGAGACCGTGCGCTCGGAATGGGTGGTGCGGATCGACGGCAAGGTGCGCAAGCGCCCGGCCGGCACCGAGAACCCGGACCTGCCCACCGGCATGGTCGAGGTCTACATCACCGACATGGAAGTGCTGGGCCCGGCGGCCGAGCTGCCGATGCCGGTCTTCGGCGATCAGGAATATCCGGAGGAGACCCGTCTCACCTATCGGTTCCTCGACCTGCGCCGCGAGAAGCTGCACAACAACATCATGAAGCGCACCGCCATCATCGACGGCCTTCGCGGCCGTATGAAGCAGAGCGGCTTCTTCGAGTTCACCACGCCGATCCTCACGGCGTCGTCGCCGGAAGGCGCGCGCGACTTCCTGGTGCCCTCGCGCATCCATCCCGGCAAGTTCTACGCGCTGCCGCAGGCCCCTCAGCAGTTCAAGCAGCTCATCATGATCTCCGGCTTCGACCGGTACTTCCAGATCGCGCCCTGCTTCCGCGACGAGGACCCGCGCGCCGACCGCCTGCCGGGCGAGTTCTACCAGCTCGACGTGGAGATGAGCTTCGTCACGCAGGAGGACGTGTTCCGCACCATGGAGCCCGTGATCCGCGACACCTTCAAGGAGTTCGCCGAGGGCAAGCCGGTCACCGAGACCTTCCCGCGCATTCCCTATTCCGAGGCGATGCTGAAATACGGCTCTGACAAGCCGGACCTGCGCAACCCGCTCGTCATCGCCGACGTGTCGGAGGTGTTCGAACGCGAGGACGTGACCTTCAACGCGTTCAAGAACGTGATCAAGGGCGGCGGCGTGGTCCGCGCCATCCCGGCGCCGGGCGCGGCCACCCAGCCGCGTTCCTTCTTCGACAAGCTGAACGAGTGGGCCCGCTCGGAGGGCGCGCCCGGCCTCGGCTACATCGTGTTCGAGGAAGAGGGCGGCCAGATCGCCGGCAAGGGCCCCATCGCCAAGTTCATTCCCGAGGCCGCCCAGGCCGCCATTCGCGAGAAGGCGGGCCTCAAAGCCGGCGACGCGGTGTTCTTCTCGGCCGGCAACGAGGACAAGGCGGCTTCGCTCGCCGGCAAGGCCCGCGTGCGGATCGGCGACGAGCTGGGCCTTGGCGACAAGAACCAGTTCGCCTTCTGCTGGATCACCGACTTCCCGCAATACGAGTGGAACGAGGACGAGAAGAAGATCGACTTCTCCCACAACCCGTTCTCCATGGGCAACATGGAGCACGACGCCTTCATGGCGCTCGATCCGACGGACAAGGAGAAGATCCTCAAGATCACCGCGCTCCAGTACGACATGGTCTGCAACGGCTATGAGCTGGCCTCGGGCTCGATCCGCAACCACCGTCCCGACCGGATGGTGAAGGCTTTCGAGATCGCCGGCTACGGCGAGACCGAGGTCATGGAGCGGTTCGGCGGCATGTTCCGCGCGTTCCAGTACGGCGCGCCGCCCCACGGCGGCATGGCGGCGGGCGTGGACCGTATCGTGATGCTGCTCTGCGGGGCGCAGAACCTGCGCGAGATCACGCTCTTCCCCATGAACCAGAAGGCCGAGGACCTGCTTCTCGGCGCGCCGTCCGAGGTGACGCCCAAGCAGCTGCGCGAGCTGCATATCCGCCTGAACGTCCAGGAGAAATGACGACCGTCGCCGCTATCGTCGTGGCCTTCGACAGCGCCCATGCGCTGCCGGAGTGCCTCGGCGCGCTGCGGGCGGACGGGGTGCCGCTGATCGTCGTCGACAACGCGTCCACGGACGACAGCGCCGCCATCGCCGAGGGGCAGGGGGCACGGGTCATCCGCAACGCCCGCAACGAGGGCTATGGCCGCGCCAACAATGCCGGCGCGCGGGCCGCGCAGAGCGAATACATCCTCATCGTCAACCCCGACGTGATCGTGGACAGGGGTGCCGTCGCGGCGCTGCTCGATGCGGCGCGCCGCTACCCGGATGCGGGTTTCTTCGCGCCCCGGATCGTGGAGCCGAGCGGCCGGGTGTTCTTTCAGCCGCGCTCGCTCCTGGCGTCCTACCTGACGAACCCCACCGGAAAGCTCGTCCTGCCGGAGGGTGAGGCCTGCGCGCCGTTCTTTTCCGGCGCCTGCTTCCTCATCCGCCGCGACCTGTTCCTGCAGCTCGGCGGGTTCGACGAGAACATCTTCCTGTTCTACGAGGACGACGACCTCTGCCGCCGGGTCGCGGATGCGGGATCTGCGCTGATCTACGTGCCGCAGGCGATCGTACGCCACGGGCGCGGACGGTCGAGCACGCCCAAGCCGGGGCGCATCTTCAAGTCCCGCTGGCACCAGGCCTGGTCTCGGGCCTATGTGAGCAGGAAATACGGCCTGCCCAATCCGGCGCCTGCCATTTTCGCCGTCAATGCCGTCAAGTCGGTGGCGGCCGGACTCACGTTCCGGCGCAGCCTGATCGAGCGCTATGGCGGCTCGGCCGCGGGAGCGCTCGCGTTCCTGCGCGGGCAGGGGGCTCTGCGACAGGAGGGGCTGTCATGAGGCCGCCGCTCTTCATCCCGAAATCGCCGACGGTCTCAACCGCCATGGCGGGCGCGAACAATTTCACCATCTTGCGGCTCCTCCTCGCCGTCGCCGTGGTCGTATCCCACGCGTTCAGCGTGACGACGGGCGCCGTCATGGACGAGCCCCTGGCATCCTCCACCGGCTTCACGCTGGGCGAACACGCGGTGAATGGGTTCTTCGTCGTCTCCGGCTTTCTCGTCACCATGAGCTTCGACCAGCGCGGCTGGCGGGACTATGTGATCGCCCGCGCCTTGCGCATCGCCCCGGGGCTGATCGTGGCGACGCTCGTGGTCGCGCTGCTGTTGGGCGGCGCCATGACGAGCCTGCCGCTGACCGCCTATCTGGAAAGTCCGGATCTGCGCCGCTTCATCGGCATGACGCTTTCGAGCTTCAAGAGCAACATCGCCCTGCCGGGCGTCTTCGCCGACAATCCGTTCAAGTTCCCCATGGGAACGGTGTGGACGCTGAAATACGAAGTCCTGTGCTATGCGGGCGTCCTGGCCTTCGGGCTCGTCGGCCTGCTGCGGTCCCGCGCTGTCGCCCTGGCCCTGGTCGCGGGGCTCGCCCTGTCCCTGGCCAGTCTCGATTTCTTCCGCCCCGATGCGCCGAAGGGGCTGGAAACGTCGCTGCGCCTGCCGCTGATCTTCGCCTTCGGCGGCGCGCTCTATGTCTGGCGCAACCGCGTCCGCCTCTCGGGGCCGGTGGCGTTCGCGCTCATCGCCGCCACATGGCTTGCGGGCGGCACCTTCCTGTACAAGACGCTCCTGTTCATCGCCACGTCCTACGGGATCATGTGGCTGGCCCTGGCGCCGGTGCTGACCCGCTGGTCGTACGAACCGAGGGCGGACCTGTCCTACGGCACCTATCTCTACGGCTGGCCGGTGCAGCAGACCCTGCATGCCCTGTTTCCCGCGACGGCGGCCCTGGTGCTGCTGGCGCCTTCGCTCCTCATCACCCTCGCCGCCGGAGCCCTGTCCTGGTACGCGGTCGAGAAGCCGGCGCTCGCCGTCAAGGCCCGGACGCTGGGGCGGCGGACCCTCAAGACGATTGAGCCCGCAGCACCCTGACGGCCGCAACGAGCTCGCGGATCCGGTCGCTCTGCAGGAGCGGGATCAGGGTCGCGACCTTCTCCTTCGGCAATTCCCACCAGCCGGCCTCCAGCAGGGCCTGGATCGTCGCCTCGTCGAAGCGGTAGCGGATGATCTTCGCCGGATTACCCCCGACGATGGCGTAGGGCGGCACGTCCCTGGTCACCACCGCATGGGCGGCAACGACGGCACCGTGGCCGATAGTGACCCCCGAGAGGACGATCGCGCCCGAGCCGAGCCAGACGTCGTGCCCGATCGTCACGTCACCGCGGGACGAATGGTAATCCCCGGTCTGGGGCGCCGAGGGCCAGAGCTCCCGCAGGGCCGAGAACGGATAGGTGGTGCCCCAGTCGATCCTGTGGTTGCCCCCGAGCAGGATCTCGACCTTGTCGGCGATGGAGCAGTAGCGCCCGATGGTCAGCTTCTTTCCCGATTCCGGAAAGCGTACCTTGGGGCGGCCGTAGGAGAACTCCCCGATGTCGTAGCCGTAGCGGCCGGCCATGCGGGCGAGGTGGATCCGGGTCTGGTTGTGGGGATTGCGCCAGTTCTTCAGGCGGTGGCGCAGGTTCATTGCATGCCTCCCATGCCGCGACAACGGCGTTGACGGCAGGGGGCAAGACGCGCACAAGAGCCGCTCGAAATACAGCAACGGCTAGTGACGCAGGGAGCGTTTGGGATGGCTGACAACATCTCGCAGGATCTGAAATCGGGAGCGCTCTTCTATCACCAACATCCGCGCCCCGGAAAGCTCGAGATCCAGCCGACCAAGCCCCTCGGCAACCAGCGCGACCTCGCGCTCGCCTATACGCCCGGCGTCGCCGCCCCTTGCGAAGCCATCGCGGCCGATCCGCTGGAAGCCGCCAACTACACCTCCCGGCAGAACCTCGTCGCGGTCATTTCCAACGGCACCGCCGTGCTGGGCCTGGGCGATATCGGTCCCCTGGCCTCCAAGCCAGTGATGGAGGGCAAGGCCGTCCTGTTCAAGAAATTCTCCGGCATCGACGTGTTCGACATCGAGGTGACCGAAAAGAACGTCGATAAGCTCGTCGAGGTCATCGCTGCCCTGGAGCCCACCTTCGGCGGCATCAACCTGGAGGACATCAAGGCCCCGGAATGCTTCGAGGTCGAGGAGCGCCTGAAGGCCCGGATGAGCATTCCGGTCTTCCATGACGATCAGCACGGCACCGCCATCATCGTCGGCGCGGCCGTCACCAACGCCCTGGAGCTCGCTGGCAAGCGCATCGAGGACGTGAAGATCGTCACCTCCGGCGCCGGCGCGGCGGCGCTCGCCTGCCTCAACCTGCTGGTCTCCCTCGGCGCGCGGCGCGAGAACATCTGGATCACGGACATCGAGGGCGTGGTCTACGAGGGGCGCGAGAAGCTCATGGACCGGTGGAAGTCGGTCTATGCGCAGAAGACCGACGCCCGGACCCTCAACGACGTCATCGCCGATGCGGACGTGTTCCTCGGCCTCTCGGCCGGCGGCATCCTCAAGCCCGCCCTTCTCGCCAAGATGGCGCCGCGGCCCCTCATCATGGCGCTCGCCAACCCCTATCCGGAGATCATGCCGGAGGAGGCGGAGGCGGCCCGTCCCGACGCCATGATCTGCACCGGGCGCTCCGACTTTCCGAACCAGGTCAACAACGTCCTGTGCTTCCCCTACATCTTCCGCGGCGCGCTCGACGTCGGCGCGACGCAGATCAACGAGGAGATGAAGGCGGCGGCCGTGAAGGCCATCGCCGGCCTCGCCCGCGAGGCTCCCTCGGAGGTCGTGGCCCGCGCCTATGGCGGCGAGGCCCATCCCTTCGGGCGCAAGTCCCTGATCCCGAGCCCGTTCGATCCGCGCCTGATCCTGCGCATCGCCCCCGCCGTGGCCAAGGCCGCCATGGACACGGGCGTGGCGACGCGGCCCCTGGAGAATCTGGAGGCCTACGCGGATTCCCTGACCCGCTTCGTGTTCCGCTCCGGTTTCATCATGAAGCCGCTCTTCTCCCAGGCGAAGGCCAACCCCAAGCGGGTGATCTATGCCGAGGGCGAGGACGAGCGCGTGCTGCGCGCGGTCCAGGTCATCGTGGAGGAGGGCATCGCCAAGCCGATCCTGATCGGCCGCCCCAGCGTGGTCGAGGCCCGCATCAAGCGCTTTGGCCTGTCCATGGAGATCGGGCGCCATTTCGAGCTGGTGAACCCGGAGGACGATCCGCGCTACCGCGAATACGTGGCCTGCTACGTGGAGGCCGCCGGCCGCAAGGGCATCACCCCCGACGCGGCCAAGACCCTCGTTCGCACCAACACCACGGTGATCGGAGCGGTCGCGGTCAAGCGCGGCGACGCCGATGCCCTGATCTGCGGCCTTGAAGGACGGTTCCAGTCGCGCCTGAAGCACATCAAGGACATCATCGGCCTTGCGCCCGGCGTTCACGAGATGGCGGCCCTGTCCCTGGTGATCTCGTCCAAGGGCGCCTACTTCCTGGCCGACACCCACGTGCAGGCGGACCCGAGCGCCGAGGAAATCGCCGAGATGACGGTGGCCTGCGCCAGCCACGTGCGGCGCTTCGGCATCGAGCCCAAGATCGCGCTCCTGTCCCACAGCGATTTCGGGGCGGCGGACACGCGCTCGGCGGTGAAGATGCGCACGGCCCTGGAGATGATCCGCGAGCGCGCGCCGGACCTGGAGGTCGAGGGCGAGATGCAGGCGGATTCCGCCCTGTCGGAGATCGTTCGCGAAAGGGTCTATCCGGCATCGCGCCTGAAGGGCGAGGCGAACGTGCTCATCATGCCGAACCTGGACGCGGCCAACATCGCCTTCCAGTTCACCAAGATGCTGGCGGATTCCCTGCCCGTGGGACCGATCCTCATCGGCCCGGCCCAGCCGGCCCACATCCTGACCCCGTCCGTGACGGCCCGCGGCATCGTCAATCTGACGGCCATCGCCGTGGTCGAGGCCCAGGCCGCCGAGCAGGACCAGCCCACGCTGATCTGAGGCGTCTCCGGAGTGAGCTGGAGCCTCCTTCGACGCGGCTCCTCAGGATGAGGTTGGGAGTTGGCGAGAGGCCGTCGTGGATGTGGCTGTGATGGCACACCGCCGTTTCCCTCCCCCTTGTGGGGAGGGCCAGGGTGGGGGTGTGAGCGATAGCCTATGAAGGTGTGACGCCCACACCCCCACCTCCACCTCCTCCCCACAAGGGGGAGGAGAGCAGGTCGGCGTTTCCGGCGAGGCCCGAGACCTGTGAGGAGGAGAGCAACGCGGCGCTTCCGGCGCCAGCCTTCCGATGCAGAATCGCGGCGGGGAAGCCGGGCGAAGGCCCGTTCTCGCGCTACTCCACCTTGGCGGTGATGTTGAGCTTCTCGAGCGCGGCGGCCGGCTCCGTCAGGCCGATGAGGTCGGCGACGCCGAGGCCTCCCGGCTCCTTGGCCTCGGCGCTGATCGTCAGGCGTCCGGGCTTGGCGATGAAGCGGGCGACGGCCTGGCTCAGGGTCTTGGCCTGTTCGGAATTGCCGAGCATCGAGGGAATGGCGACGGCCGCAATGGTGCCGTAGCTCCGGCGCAACGCCTCGGGTGTCGTCTTCTGTTCCTCGGCGGTCTGGGCCAGGAATCGGTCGAACAGGCCCGTGTTCTGAACCGTCAGTTCGAGGGATTTCGCCCGCGCATCCACCAGGGCCACGGTGGCGACGGCCGTGTCCGGGTCGAAGACGTCCTTGCCGACATTGCCGAGGACCCCGGTGAGGGAGAAGCTTCCCATGTCCTCGGCCTTGGCCGAGACCTCGCGCAGGGTGAGCTGGCTCGTCGTCTCGTCCCATCCGGCCGAGAGCATGAAGGACAGGTCCAGGGTGGCGTAGCCGAGGGCGAGCAGATCCTTGATCCCGTCCTCCTGGCTGTTCGCCGGCAGGGCGATGGCGAAGTTCTGGAGCCCGACACGAATGTTGGTCGGCACGGAATTGAACGGATCGTCCGCCGTGAACTCGAATTCCTTGAGGGTCGCCTTGATGCGCTCCGGCGACTTGGCGTCGGAGTCCTTGTCCAGGGTATCGATGTCGACCCCCGAAATGCGCAGGGTTCCCAGGGTGGGCAGGAGTGCGCGCATGGCGGCCGGGTCGAGGTCCCGCAGGGCATCGGGGCTCGTGGTCCTGAGGGCCTCGATGGTCGGTTTCAGGGAAAAGCCCGTGAGGCTCATGGTCTCGATCTTGACCGAACCGTCCTTGTCCGTGACCTCGAAGCCCTCGGCGCGGGCGTCGGCGGGCTGGGTGCCCGTGGCGCCGGTATAGGCGAGGCGGCGGATGCGGCCGGTCGCGCCATCGTTCGACGGGTCCTTGAGCTCGAACCCGGTCGCCTCGATGAAGCCGATGTCGAAGGCGCCGAGGAAGTCCCCGAGGGTCGAGAGGAGCCGGGCCTGCTCGTCCTCGGTCAGGTCGTCGCTCCTGTTGCCGAGCGTGACGAACTGCTCGGTCGTTCCGGTCCAGGATTCCCGGGTCGGGCGCGCCAGGAAGTCCCGTCCGGCCAGGCGGGCGATCTTGATCGAGAGGCCCTGCTCGTCGACCATGTCGATGTCGTCGATGGAGAATGCGCCGTGGATCCGGGTCAGCGGGGCCGAGGCGGCGTCGACGGCCTTGGTCTCGTAGAGACGGGCGAAGGCCGGCATGTCGACATCGCTGATCGCCATCCGCCCGTAACTGATGGTAAGGCTGGTCTTCTCGTCGGATATCTCCACACCGGTCGCGCCGACCGTGGCCTGTCCGATGCGGCCCTGGAGCACGTCGGCGAGAAAGACGTTTTTGTAAACGGTCGCCTGGGTTTCCGGGCCGACCTTCTGGCGGACCTTGAGCTCCGGGATTCTGATCTCCCGCGCGCTGATGCGGGCCAATCGCTCGGCCAGCGGCTGGGACGACGCGGAGAGGAGGGCGTCAACCTCCGCCCGGGACGAGGCGACGCCGGAGAAATCGACCCGCTGCGCCTCGTAGGTCGTGGAACCGAAGGTCAGGCGGACGTTTTCCAGGCTGAAGGTCTCGGGCGACTGGGCCCGGGCGGCGGCCCAGAGCGGCACCCTGACGGCGCCGACGGCCATGCGATGACTGCCGTTGTCGAAGACCAGATCGCGCAGCACGGCGGGCTCGAACTGCAGGGCCGCGGTGCCGGCCACGAGGGCCAGGGCGCAGACGCCCGAACGCTGAAGTAGCCGCATGTCATCCCCCAAGGCCGAAAAGCCCTGGTGTCATAGCCGCTTTGGCGGGGCGAAGGAATATCGGTCGAAACGAAATCTCAGAGCGAGAACGACGTGCCGCAGCCGCAGGAGGCGGTGGCGTGGGGGTTCTCGATCTTGAAGGATTGGCCGATGAGATCGTCCACGAAGTCGATCACCGAGCCGTCCATGTACTGGATCGAGACCTCGTCCACGAGAACGGCGGCGCCGTCCCGCTCGATCACCAGGTCGTCGTCCTGCCGGGTCCTGTCCACGTCGAAGGCGTATTGGAAGCCCGAACAGCCGCCTCCGTTGACGCTGATTCTCAGCATCGAGCCTTCAGGCTCCGAGGCCATGATCTCGTTGATGCGGCGCGCAGCGCGTTCGGTCAGGGTGATTCCAGGCATTCGTCCATCCAGTCCGTGGTAGTCTTGGACAACCGTACAAGAGCAAGGTAAGTGCGCACCGACAAGGCTTCAACCCGAGGATGACCCGTGCGGCCCTTTGGCGAACGATGGCGTGCCCCTTATGCCTGCGATCCGTGGGGAAGCCGCGGTCGGCTCTATCCGGAGGCGGTCTCCCCGACCCGCAGCGAGTTCCAGCGCGACCGGGACCGGATCATCCATTCATCCGCCTTCCGCCGCCTGAAGCACAAGACGCAGGTCTTCGTCTACCACGAGGGCGACCATTTCCGCACCCGGCTGACCCACACCATCGAGGTCAGCCAGATCGCCCGGGCCCTGGCCCGGTCGCTCGGCCTCGACGAGGATCTGGCCGAGGCGCTGGCGCTCTCCCACGACCTCGGCCATACGCCCTTCGGCCACACGGGCGAGGACACCCTCGACGAGTGCATGGCGGAGTTCGGCGGCTTCGACCACAACGCCCAGGCCCTGCGGGTCGTGACCCGGCTGGAGCGGCGCTACGCCGAATACGACGGACTCAACCTCGCCTGGGAGTCCCTGGAGGGGCTGGTCAAGCACAACGGCCCGCTTCTGGACGCCGACGGCCGGCCGACCCTGCGCTATGCCGAACGCGGCGTGCCCCTCGCGATCCTCGAATACAATGCCCAGCAGGATCTGGAGCTCGCGACCTTCGCCAGCGGAGAGGCCCAGGCGGCGGCCATCGCCGACGACATCGCCTATGACGCCCACGACATCGACGATGGCCTGAGGGCGGGGCTCTTCAACATCGAGGACCTGCGGGAGGTCCCGTTCCTGGACGGGCTTCTGCGGGAGATCGACGCCCGCTATCCGGGGCTGGAGCTGTCCCGGCGCATCCACGAGCTGACCCGGCGGGTCATCACCCGGTTCGTGGAGGACGTGGTGGCGGAAGGGGAGCGGAGAATCGCAGCCCTCGCTCCGGAAAGCGCCGAAGCGGTAAGGCGCGCCGGCGAGACCGTCATCTGCTTCTCCAGGGACATGACCCAGGCGGACGCCGCGATCAAGCGCTTCCTCTATGCCCACATGTACCGGCACCCGAAGGTCATGAAGGTGCGGGCCGAGGCCGACGACGTGCTACGCGATCTGTTCCGCCGCTTCAGGGCCGAGCCGGAATCCATGCCGGAGGAATGGCAGGCGGACCTGCCGAGGGACGACGAGGCGCGTCTGGCGCGGCGGGTCGCCGATTATATTGCGGGGATGACGGACCGGTATGCGCTCCTCGAACACCGCCGCCTGTTTGACGTAACGCCAGACTTGCGTTAGGCGCGCCGAGGCCTTGGAGCGCCCCGGCGGCACGGTCCCTCATCCTGAGGAGCCGCGAAGCGGCGTCTCGAAGGATGGTCCAGCGCGCTCTGGAAACGCCCTCATCCTTCGAGACGGACCTTGCGGTCCTCCTCAGGAGGAGGGCTTCTGTTGCTATTGAGATGAAGTCGATGAACATCTTCGGTCTGTTTGAGAAGCGAGTGGCGGATGCGCTTGGCCGTCTGGCCGAGGCGGGCAAGATCCCACCGGGGCTGGACGCGAGCCGCGTCGTGGTGGAGCCGCCGCGGGATCCGTCCCACGGCGATCTCGCCACCAATGCCGCCATGGTGCTGGCCAAGGAGGCGCGCATGAACCCGCGCGCCCTGGCCGATCTGCTCGTGGGCGACCTCCAGGACGATCCGCGCGTCACCAAGGTCGAGGTGGCGGGCCCCGGCTTCATCAACATCCGGCTCGCCCCGGAAGTGCTGCATCAGGTCCTGCGCGCCGTCGTGATCGACAGCGAAGGCTTCGGCCGGAGCGGGCAGGGGGCAGGCGCCGCCGTCAACGTGGAATACGTCTCGGCCAACCCGACCGGCCCCATGCATGTGGGCCACGGCCGCGGCGCGGTCTTCGGCGACGCCTTGGCGGCCCTCCTGGCCTATGCGGGCTACAAGGTGGCCCGCGAGTACTACATCAACGACGCGGGCGCCCAGGTCGACGTGCTCGCCCGGTCCGCCTATCTCCGCTACAAGGAAGCCCTGGGCCAGGACATTGGCGCCATTCCGGAAGGGCTCTATCCGGGCGACTACCTCAAGCCCGTGGGCGAGAAGCTGGCGCGGGAGCACGGGAAGGGCCTTCTCGACAAGCCCGAGGCCGAGTGGCTGCCGCTGGTCCGCGAGCTGTCCATCAACGCCATGATGGACATGATCCGCACCGATCTGGCCGCGCTCAACATCCACCACGACGTGTTCTTCTCCGAGCGCTCCCTCCAGCAGGACAACGGCGGCGAAGTCGCCAAGACCATCGAGGAGCTTCGCTCGCGCGACCTGGTCTATATGGGCCGCCTGCCGCCCCCCAAGGGCCAGAAGGACGAGGACTGGGAGGACCGGGAGCAGCTCCTGTTCCGGGCCACCTCCTTCGGCGACGAGGTCGACCGGCCGCTCCTGAAGTCGGACGGCTCCTTCACCTATTTCGCCTCGGACATCGCCTATCACCGCTCCAAGTTCGAGCGCGGCTTCGGCCTGATGATCGACGTGTGGGGCGCCGACCACGGCGGCTACGTGAAGCGCATGCAGGCGGCCGTGAAGGCGGTCACCGACAACAAGGGCGAGCTGGACGTGAAGCTCTGCCAGCTGGTCAAGCTTCTGCGCGGCGGCGAGCCGGTGAAGATGTCGAAGCGGGCCGGCGACTTTGTGACGCTGCGTGATGTTGTCGACGAGGTGGGCCGGGACGCGGTCCGCTTCATGATGATTTTCCGCAAGAACGACGCCACCTTGGACTTCGATCTTGCCAAGGTCGTGGAACAGTCCAAGGACAATCCGGTCTTCTACGTGCAGTACGCACACGCCCGCTGCGCGTCGGTGTTCCGGCAGGCAGCGGAGGCGTTCCCGGATGCGAATTTCTCGCCCGAAGAGCTTGAAAAAGCTGACCTTTCGATCCTATCTGATGAAGCGGAGATGGACCTCATCCACCGGATCGCGCAGTATCCGCGGATGATCGAGGCGGCGGCGGAAGCGCACGAGCCGCACCGGGTGGCGTTCTATCTCTACGACGTGGCCAGCGCCTTCCACTCGCTGTGGAACAAGGGCAAAGACTTGCCGCAATTACGCTTTGTTAATCAAACTGATAAAGAGTCAACGAAAGCGAGGCTCGCTCTCGTGCATGCCCTGAAGGGCGTGCTCGCATCTGGCCTCGCCATCCTGGGCGTCACGGCTCCCAACGAGATGCGCTGACGGTTTTTGAGGCGGGGCGACCTGTTTCGAACCGCATGCGCCGGGTGCCGTAACGTCGTGCCGATGGAGCGATGGGCGTTCTGTCGGGTTACCGGAGGTCCGGCGCAATGAGCGAATCAGTAAAGCCCCGTTTTGCCGTCGATCTTGATGAGATCGAACGGCAACTCGCCCAGGCGCAAGGCGTCCCCTCGCAAGCGGCCCCTGCCACGCGGAACGACCCGCTGGCGGAGCTGGCGCGCATTGTGGGACAAGACGATCCTTTCCAATCCCTGCTGGCCGGCGACCAGCCTGCCCGTCCGCGCAACCAGGCCAATGCCGGCCTGGACGACCTTTTCGCCGTGCGCGAACCGGCCGCCGCCGCGCCCGCGCCCAGAGCCGCCCAGCCTCAGACCCCGCGGGGAGGGCAGGCCGCCGCGCCGGCCTACCACTACGACCAGTACCCGCAGGCCGAAGCCCGGCCCGACCAGTACGCCTATCATCAGGCTCCGGCACAGGGTCACGACGCCCACGATGCCTATGACCACACGGCCTATGGCCAGGATTACTACGATCCGAACGCGGCCCACCACGCGGATTCCGGCTACGATCAGGACGCGGACATGGGCTATGCGCCCGTGGAGAAGCCCCGGTCGCGCAAGGGCCTGATCCTCGCCGGAGCCGTTCTCGGCGCCGTCGTGATCGGCGGCGGCGGGGCCTATCTCCTGGGCGGCGGATCCTCGTCGCTGTCGGGCGGCGAGCCCCCGCTGATCGAAGCCTCGAACGAGCCGATCAAGGTCCAGCCGCAGAATCCGGGCGGGGTCGAGATCCCGAACCAGAACAAGCAGATCTACGAGCGCGCCAACACCGAGACCAAGGTGGTGAACCGCGAGGAGCAGCCGGTCGACGTGGCTCAGGCCGTCCGGATGAATTCCGGCGGCGCAGGCGACGCCACCGGAGCGACCTCGGCCGGACGTCCGGCGGGCGGTCTCGACCTCGGCGAACCGCGCAAGGTCCGCACCGTCACCATCCGTCCCGACGGCAGCGTGGTCCAGCCCGGGGGCGCTGCGGCGCCCCGGGCGGCGGGCTCGCCGCTGCCGACCATGTCGCTGCCCCCGGCGGCGCAGGGCAACGCCGCGCCTCCGCCCCCCGCCCAGGTGGCCGCGGCCGCTCCGCAGCCGGCGCCGAGCACTCCGGCACCCGCGCAGCCGGCTCCGGCTCCGGCTCCGGAGCCTGTCCAGGCGGCTCCTGCCCCCACGCCGGCGGCCTCGACACCCGCCAGCGGCTCTTCGCCGCAGCGCGTGGCCTCGGCCCAGCCGGTGGCGGTCGCCCCTGCGGAAACGCCGCCGCTCGTGACGCCGACCGGCGACTTCTCGGTCCAGCTGGGCGTCAGCAGCTCCGAAAGCGACGCGCAGGCCGCGTTCGAGCGCTTCCAGAAGAAGTATCCCGAGCTGGAAGGCCTGCCCTCGATCATCCGGAAGGCCGAGGTGAACGGCAACACGCTCTATCGCGTCCGGGTCGGACCGATGGCGCGGGACGAGGCTTCCTCCCTCTGCTCCCGGCTTCAGGGACAGGGCGGCCAGTGCTTCGTGGCGAAGAACTAAGCCTGGGCACGGCGCTCAAGACTTCTTGACCCTGCCGGACAGGGGACGTAAGGCGCGGGCATGACCCGCGCCTTTATTGCTGGCTGCTCCGGCCACGAACTCACCCCCGACGAGGCTGCCTTCTTCCGGGAGGCCGCTCCCTGGGGATTCATCCTGTTCAAGCGCAACATCGACAATCCGGCGCAGGTAAAGGCCCTCTGCGACGCCCTGCGCGAGACCGTCGGCGGCGCGGACGCCCCCATCCTCATCGACCAGGAGGGCGGCCGGGTGCAGCGTATGGGGCCGCCCCATTGGCCCAAATACCCGTCCGGCCGCACCTATGGCCTCGTCCATGCCAACGATCCGCTCGTGCGGCGCGAGATCACCCGGCTCGGCGCCCGGTTGATCGCCCATGACCTCCGGTCGGCGGGCGTCACGGTCGATTGCCTTCCCGTCCTCGACGTGCCGTCCCCAGGCGCCCACGACGTGATCGGCGACCGGGCCTACGGGCGCTCCGCCGAACAGGTGGCCGTGCTCGGCCGTGCGGCGGCCGAGGGGCTCCTTGCCGGTGGGGTCCTGCCGGTGGTCAAGCACATGCCGGGCCACGGCCGGGCAGGGGCCGACAGCCATCTCGCCCTGCCGGTGGTCGATGCCTCCCGCGAGGAGTTGGAGGCCCACGATTTCAAGCCTTTCCGGATGCTGACCGACATGCCGCTCGCGATGACCGCCCACGTGGTCTACACGGCGATCGACCCGGAGCGGCCGGCCACGACCTCTCCCACCGTCATCGGCGAGATCATCCGTGGCCATATCGGCTATGACGGCCTGGTCATGACCGACGATCTGTCCATGCACGCCCTGTCCGGCTCCTTCCGGGGCAGGACCGAGGCCGCCTTCGCGGCGGGGTGCGACATGGCTCTCCACTGCAACGGACAGATGGAGGAAATGACCGCCGTGGCCGAGGCCGCGCCCTCCCTGGAAGGGGAGGCCCTGCGCCGGGCCGAGGCGGCGCTGCAGCGCATCCGCCACGAGCCGGAGCCGCTGGATCCTGTGGATGCCCGAGCGAGGCTGGATGCCGCGCTTGCGATGGTGGCCTAGGCAGTGGAAGCTGCACGCCCACCGAGTTGAGTTCACCCATGGCACAGGCTCTCCCCTTCGAAGATGTCGCGCCCCCCGAGCGTGCGGAAAGCGAGCCCGCGCTCCTGGTCGACGTGGACGGCTTCGAGGGGCCGCTCGACCTGCTGCTGGAGCTGGCCCGGCGCCAGAAGGTGGATCTCCACCGCATCTCGATCCTGGCCCTGGCGGAGCAGTACCTGGTCTTCATCGAGGAGGCCCGCCGCATGCGCCTGGAGCTGGCGGCGGACTATCTCGTCATGGCGGCATGGCTTGCCTATCTGAAGTCCCGCCTCCTGCTCCCCGAGCCGCCGAAGGGCGAGGGGCCGAGCGCCGAGGATCTGGCGACCGCCCTGGCCCTGCGCCTGCGCCGGCTGGAGGCCATCCGCGAGGCCGCCAAGAAGATGGGTGAGCGCAACTGGCTCGGCCGCGACGTGTTCGCCCGGGGCGCGCCGGAGCCCGTGGTGGTCCGCAGGGATTCCCGCTATGAGGCGACCCTGTACGACCTGCTCTCGGCCTATGCCCGGCAGAGGCAGATCCAGTTCAATGCGAGGGTCTCCCTCCACAAGCGGACCGTCTGGTCCCTGGTGGAGGCGCGGGAGGCGCTGGAGCGCCTGGTCGGCCATCTGAACGACTGGGTCACATTGGATACCTATCTCGTGGAGTACATGGTCGAGCCCGCCATGCGCCCGACGGTGCTGGCATCGGCCCTTTCCGCCACCCTGGAGATGGTGCGCGAGGGCAAGCTGACCGTTCGGCAGGACGAGGCCTTCGCACCGGTCTGGGTGAAGCCCGTCACGGATCCGGCCGAGGCAGGAGCCTGATATGGAACCAAGCAACGACGACACCCTGGAAGCGCCGGCCCCCGACGAGAGCCGCGTGCCCGACCACGGCGAAGCCGTCCGCATCGCCGAGGCGCTTCTCTTCGCCTCGGCCGAGCCCCTGAGCGCGGAGGATCTGGCCGGACGCCTGCCCGAGGGCGCCGATGTGGAAAAGATCCTTGAGGACCTGAGCGCCTTCTATGCCAGCCGGGGCGTCAATCTCGTCCGGGTCGCCGGGAAATGGGCCTTCCGCACCGCCAGCGACCTCTCCTTCGTGCTGGCCCGCAACGTGGTCGAGCAGCGCAAGCTCTCCCGCGCCGCCATGGAGACCCTGGCCATCGTGGCCTATCACCAGCCGGTGACCAGGGCCGAGATCGAGGAAATCCGCGGCGTCGCCACTTCGAAGGGCACTCTCGATACCCTGATGGAGACCGGCTGGATCCGGCTGCGCGGCCGTCGCAAGGCGCCGGGGCGGCCGGTCACCTACGGCACGACCTCCCATTTCCTGGAGCATTTCGGCCTCGACGCCATCGACGACCTGCCGGGCCTGGAAGAGCTCAAGGGCGCCGGGTTCATCGAGGGCCGCGTTCCGTCCGACTTCTCCGTGCCGGTGCCCTCCGACGATCAGGCCCTGCGCGAGGACGAGGATCCGCTCGAGGGCGACGATCTCTTCCAGCCGCTGGAGATGGACCAGACCGAGACGGGCGAGGAATGATCCGCAAACCTGCGCCCGCGCATGACCGTTTCCGCCTGCCCCGCTGGGGCCAGCGCGGAACGGCCGGTGCGTCCATCCCGGCCCAGCTCGCCTTCGAGAACATCGGCCAGACCTACGGCGACACCACCGTGCTCGACGGGGTGTCCCTGACCGTCGAGCCGGGGGAGCTCGTGTGCCTGCTCGGCCATTCCGGCTGCGGCAAGACCACGCTGCTGCGCATCGCGGCCGGGGTCGAGGAGCCCACCTCCGGCCGGGTGCTGATGGACCGGTTCGAGGTCAGCGGCCCCTCCGTCTTCGTGGAGCCCGAACGGCGGGGCGTCGGGCTCATGTTCCAGGACTATGCCCTCTTTCCCCACATGACGATTCGCCAGAACGTCATGTTCGGCCTCAAGGACCTTTCGGCCAAGGAGGCGGATGTGGCCGCCCGCCGCGCATTGTCGCGGGTCGGGCTGGAGCACATGGTCGACGAGTATCCGCACACGCTGTCCGGAGGCGAGCAGCAGCGGGTGGCGCTGGCGCGTTCCATCGCGCCGCGGCCGGGCGTTCTCCTCATGGACGAGCCCTTTTCCAACCTCGACAAGCGGATGCGCGACGCGATCCGCGACGAGACCGTCGCGATCCTGCGGGAGACGGGCGCCACCACCATCGTGGTGACGCACGATCCCGAAGAGGCCATGCGCATCGCGGACAGGATCGTGCTCATGCGCTCGGGAACGATCATCCAGGAGGGGCGCTCCGAGGAGATCTACCGCCGCCCGGCCAACCTGTTCGCGGCCCGTTTCTTCTGCGATTTCAACGAGATCCGGGGCGAGGTCAGGAACGGCGTCGCCACCTGTCCGGTCGGAGTGTTTCCCGCGCCGCATCTCAGCGACGGGCCGGCCGTCATCTGCGTGCGGCCGCAGGGCCTGAAGCTCAAGCCGGCGGGCCTGTGCCTGCCCGGGCGGGTGGTCTCGCGCCGCTTCCTGGGGGAGGTCGAACTCGTCCATATCGGCGTGGAGGGTGTGGACAGACCGCTCCAGGCGCGCGTTCACGATCCGGTGGGCGCCAAGGAGGGCCAGGATGTGGGGATCGAGATCAACCCGAAGGATGTCCTTGTTTTCGCCGCCGCGGATGCATAGGTTGGCCGCAAGTCTAAGATTGAAGATCGTGCCATAACAGGCGCAGGAGGATTGCCGTGGGTAGCACTAGTATTTGGCACTGGATCGTCGTGGGTCTGATCGTCGTCCTGCTCTTCGGACGCGGCAAGATCTCCGACATGATGGGCGACGTCGCCAAGGGCATCAAAGCCTTCAAGAAGGGCATGGCCGAGGACGACACGCAGACGAAGCCTGTCCAGCCTTCGGAGCCTGTCAGGACGCTCGACCACCAGAACGGCACGCCGACGTCGAACGCGACGAGCGATCACAAGGTCGGCTGACCGGCAGCACGCCGCAGCGGTTGCGGCTTCAGGGTTGATGTAGGGGCAGGGTCAGGACCACGCCATGTTGGACATGAGCTGGGGCGAGGTGATGGTGATCGGCGCCGTCGCGTTGATCATTATCGGCCCGAAGGACCTGCCACGGGCGCTTCGGACGGTGGGAAACATCACCGGCAAGGTCCGCCGCATGGCGGCGGAGTTCCAGGGGCAATTCCAGGAAGCGATCCGGGAGGCCGAGCTTGACGACGTCAAGAAGCAGCTTCAGGGCGTGAACGATTCCGTTTCGTCGCTGAACAACACCAATTTCAACCCCATCCAGAGCATTCGGGACGAGTTGAAGGGCGCGGTGGAAGCCCCCGTGAAGCCCCAGGATCCGGCTATCCCCGCCGAGCCGGTGCGCGACGTCGCGATGGGCCGGGAAGAGGTCGATCCGCCTCCCGCCGCCGACATCGCCGTGCCCCTGCCGCCTCCGCCGATGGACGATCCGGCGGAAGCCATTGCCGAGTCCCTGAAGCGCGAGGCCGAAGCCGAGAGGCAGAAGGCCGCCGCAGCGGCGCCATCCCAAGAGAAATCGGACGCGAAAGCCGGATGACCACCACCGTAGACGACGATGAGGTCGAGGCATCGCGCGCTCCTCTGATCGAGCACCTCACCGAGTTGCGCTCCCGCCTGATCCGGGCGCTCATCGCCTTCGTGGTGATGTTCTTCTTCTGCTTCGCCGTGGCGAAGTACATCTACAACGCCCTCGTCTGGCCCTATGTCGTCGCGGTGGGTTCGCCGGAGAAGGCGCATCTCGTCTATACCCACGGCCTGGAATACCTGTTCACGCAGATCCAGGTCGCGGCCTTCGGGGCCGGCTTCCTGGCCTTCCCGATCATCGCCACGCAGATCTACAAGTTCGTGGCGCCGGGCCTCTACAAGAACGAGCGGCGGGCGTTCCTGCCGTATCTCGTGGCGACTCCCGTCCTGTTCACCGTCGGCGCGGCCTGCGTCTACTTCATCGCGATGCCGCTGCTGATGCGGTTCTCCGTCGGAATGCAGCAGCTCGCCACCGACAATGCCCCGGCCATCGAGTTCCTGCCCAAGGTCAGCGAGTACCTGTCGCTGATCATGACCCTGATCTTCGCCTTCGGCATCTGCTTCCAGCTTCCCGTCATCCTGACGCTGCTGGCCCGGGCCGGGATCATCGATTCGCAGTTCCTGAAGGACAAGCGCCGCTACGCCATCGTCATCGTGTTCGTGGCCGCCGCCATCCTGACGCCGCCCGACGTGATCAGCCAGTTCGCCCTTGCGGTCCCAACTCTGCTTCTTTACGAGGCGTCCATCTTCTCCGTCCGCATGGTCGAGAGGAAGCGCGCGGAAGCCGAGGCTGCGCGCGCGGCAGCCGGCTAGGGCAGGAGCCTTCCGGGCTGACCGCTTCCTTCGGCATGGTAAAGGAGGCGGTCGTGTTCTAAGGACAAGGCCGCATCTTCGCAGAACGGTCTTGATCCATGCATGACATCCGCTCCATCCGCGACAATCCCGCGGCATTCGACCAGGGCCTCCGGAACCGGGGCATGGAGCCCTTGTCCGAGCGCCTGATCGCCCTCGACGACCGCCGCAAGAGCGCCGTGTCCGCGCTCCAGAGCGCTCTCGAACGCCGCAACGCCATGTCCAAGGAGATCGGCCAGGCCAAGGCCAAGAAGGACGAGGCGCGGGCGCAGGAGCTGATGGCGGAGGTCGCCCGGCTCAAGGAAAGCGTGCCGCAGCTCGAGCAGGAGGAGCGCGAGGCGAACCGGGAGCTGGAAGCGCTCCTTGCCGCGATCCCGAACATTCCGAACGAGGAGGTGCCGGTCGGCCCCGACGAGACCGGCAACGTGGAGCGCCACCGCTTCGGCACGCCCAAGACCCTGAACAGCGCCAAACAGCATTTCGAACTCGGCGAAGAGCTCGGGCTGATGGATTTCGAGACGGCTGCGAAGCTGTCCGGTTCGCGCTTCGTGGTGCTCAAGGGCGGGCTCGCCCGTTTGGAGCGGGCGCTGGGTCAGTTCATGATCGACCTGCACACCTGCGAGCACGGCTACACGGAAGTGAGCCCGCCGTTGCTTGTGAAGGACGCTGCCATGTTCGGCACGGCGCAGCTGCCGAAGTTCGAGGAGGACCAGTTCTGGGCCTTCCCGGGCTCCGTCCTCGAGACGCTCGTGGCCTCGGCCACCGGCGGGGACGCGACGCGTGAAGCGCTGCAGCAGATCGTCAAGGAAAACCGCTACGGGCTCATCCCCACCGCCGAGGTGACGCTGACCAATCTGGTGCGGGAGCAGATCGTCTCCGAGGAAGAGCTGCCCATGCGTCTCACTGCGCTCACCCCCAGCTTCCGCGCGGAGGCGGGGTCGGCCGGGCGCGACACGCGCGGCATGATCCGCCAGCACCAGTTCGTGAAATGCGAGCTGGTCTCGATCACCACGCCCGAGACCTCGGCCGAGGAGCACGAGCGCATGCTCTCCAGCGCCGAGAACGTACTGAAGAAGCTCGACCTGCCGTTCCGCACCATGACGCTCTGCACCGGCGACATGGGCTTCGCCTCGGCCAAGACCTACGACATCGAGGTCTGGCTGCCGGGGCAGGGGATGTATCGCGAGATTTCGAGCTGCTCGGTCTGCACGGACTTCCAGGCCCGGCGCATGAACGCCCGCTACCGCCCCGCGGACGGCAAGGGCCCGCGCTTCGTCCACACCCTCAACGGCTCGGGCCTCGCGGTCGGCCGCACCATGGTGGCGGTGCTGGAGAACTACCAGAATGAGGACGGCAGCGTCACGGTCCCGGCCGTGCTCCAGCCCTATATGGGCGGGCTGACCCGCATCGAGCGGCAGGCTTAGACCATGCGCATCCTCTGCACCAACGACGACGGCATTCATGCTCCGGGCCTGAAGACCCTGGAGACCATCGCCCGCGCCCTGTCGGACGACGTGTGGATCGTGGCGCCGGAGACGGACCAGAGCGGCGTGTCCCACTCGCTCTCCCTCAACGATCCCCTGCGCCTGCGCGAGATCTCCGACCGGCATTTCGCCGTGAAGGGCACCCCGACCGATTGCGTCATCATGGGCATCCGCCAGCTCATGCGCGACCATAAGCCGGACCTCGTGCTCTCCGGCGTCAACCGGGGCCAGAACGTCGCCGAGGACGTGAGCTATTCCGGCACCGTCGCCGGGGCCATCGAGGGTACGCTGCTCGGCGTGCCATCCATCGCGCTGTCGCAGGCCTACGGCGCCGGCAGCCGCAACGCGCTGAAATGGCACTGCGCCGAGCATCACGGTCCCAAGGTGGTGCGCAGGATCCTCGAAGCCGGCATCGAGCCGGGCATCCTCGTCAACGTGAATTTTCCGGACTGCGAACCGGAGGACGTGGAGGGCGCCGCCGTGGTCAACCAGGGGCAGCGCACCCAGGAGCTGCTGCGCCTCGACGAGCGGCAGGACGGGCGCGGCAATCCCTATTACTGGATCGCCTTCGAGCGGAAGCCCTTCATCCCCGGCAACGGCACCGATCTCTGGGCCATCGCCAACCGGCGCATCGCCATCACGCCGCTCCGGCTCGACATGACGGACGAACCGACCCTGACGCGTTACGCGCAGGCTTTCGCCTGAGGACGGGCTGGAGAGATGAGCGACCGCGATCCCCGCGAAGGACAGTTCGGTCTGCCGCCTCTCCCCGACGAGGACCGGCGCGACGAGCAGGAGGCCGTGGGCGTCGCGTCCTTCCTCCTGTCCCTGCGCTCGCGCGGCATCCGCGACACGGCGCTCCTGCGGGCGATGGAGCTGATCCCGCGCGACGTGTTCGCGCCGCGCCGCTTCTCGGATCTGTCGCGGACCGACGTGTCCCTGCCGCTTCCCTGCGGGCAGACCATGACCGCGCCGCGCACGGTGGCCGCGATGCTCGTGGAGCTCGGCGTCCGCGAGGGGCAGCGGATCCTGGAGGTCGGCACCGGGACCGGCTATGTGAGCGCGCTGCTGGCGCGGCTCGGGGCCGAGGTCCATTCGGTGGAACGGTTCAATACCCTTGCGGAAAGCGCGGGCCAGCACCTGAAGATCGTGGAGGCGCGCGGCGTCCGCATCGAGGTCGGCGACGGCCTCGCTCCCCGGCCCCGGGAGCGTTTCGACCGGATCCTCCTCAACGGGGCGGCGGCTTCCATCCCGCCCGCGGTAACGTCCCTGCTGGCGCCGGGCGGACGGCTCGTCGGAGCGCTGGCGGTCGAGGGGGCGCCGCGTCTCGTCCGGATCGAGCGGCTGGAAGACGGGGAATTGCGGCAGGAGCTGGGGATCGGACTGCGCATTTCCCCGCTCGTGTCCGGGGTCGCCCAGACCCTGTGACCCGCCGCGAAAAAAACATCATCAAGGTTACGGGAAACCCAGCAACAGCAACGGTTGCTTAACCTGAATCGGTTTTTAATCACCTCATCAAGTTGCGTTCGGTTGGGGTTGAGTCATGCGTTTGCAAGTGTGTTCTGGGCATTGGATCGCGGTATCGCGGATCGCTCTGGTGAGCTTGATCGGCAGTGCTGCGGCGGCCTGTGGTACGGACACCATGCGCTTTGCGGAGAATCCGTTCTCGAACCCCTTCGCGGCGAGCGACCGGTTCGACACGGGCGCGGCTCCGGCCTCCGACCAGACCCAGGTTGCGGCCGTGACCCCTGCCGTTCCGACCCCCTCCGTCCAGGCTCAGTCGCTCCCGCCGGTCCAGTCTCAGCCCCTGGCCCAGCCCTCGCAGGTCGCTTCCGCTCCCGTCGCCCCCGTCGTCGGCAGCGCGAACGGCTGGTCCGCGGCCGGCGGCACCCAGATCACGGTCGGCGGCAACGACAACCTGAACACGATTTCCCAGCGCTACGGCGTGCCGGCCAGCGCGATCCTCGCGGCGAGCGGCCTCTCGAACGCCAGCCAGGTGAAGCCCGGCCAGCGCGTCGTGATCCCGGTCTACAACGCAGGCGGCAACACCCGGGTGGCATCCGCTTCGGCTCCGGCCCCGGTCCGCTCGACTCCTGCCGCCCAGCCTGCCGCTCAGCCCAAGTTCCGGCTGGTCGAGAATTCCAAGGCTGCGGCCACGCCGATCGAGCCGGTCAACAACTCCGGCCGCGCCCGCCCGGGCATCGCGACGGCGCAGGTCCAGCCCGTTGCGGCCAAGCCGGTGCCCGTCCAGGTGGCCTCCGCCACCGCCGAGCCTCTGGTCTCCGCTCCCAAGCCGCTCGTCGAGCAGCCCAAGGTCGCGGCGATTTCCGAGCCGCAGCCGGTGAAACCTGCCGTGGCCGCCCAGCCGGTTGCCCCGGCGCCCGCGCCGCAGCCGGTCGAGGCCGCCAAGGCTCCGGCTCCGGAGCCCGAGCAGACGGCAAGCATCTCCGGCGACTTCCGCTGGCCCGCCCGCGGTCGCGTCATCGCCGGCTTCGGTGCCAATGGCGGCAACGAGGGCATCAACATCGCGGTCCCCGAAGGCACCCCCGTGAAGGCCGCCGAGGCCGGAACGGTGACCTACGCCGGCAGCGAGGTGAAGGGCTACGGCAACCTCGTGCTCATCCGCCACGAGAACGGCTACGTCTCGGCCTACGCCCATAACGGATCGCTCAACGTGAAACGCGGCGAGCAGGTCAAGCGCGGCCAGGTGATCGCCACCTCCGGCCAGACCGGCAACGTGACCTCGCCGCAGCTCCACTTCGAGATCCGCAAGGGTGCGACCCCGGTCGATCCGATGAAGTATCTCGGCGGCTAAAATTCAGAAATTCCCGGTTCGATCAGCCCTCGAGACCCGTTGCTGATCAAGGAAGGGGACGGCGGAGCTCAGCCGCCGTCCCTTTGCCGTTTTGGATGCGTGCCACCCCCGGGTGTCGGCAGGGGCCAGGGTCCTAGATCGGCCGTCCCAGACGTCCCGCCAGATCCTGGATGAACTGCCAGGCCGTGCGGCCGGAGCGCGCGCCGCGCGTCGTCGCCCATTCCAGGGCCTCGGCGCGGAAGGCGTCCCGGTCTCCCTCGATCCCGAGGTGGTCGATGTAGCCGAAGACCATGTCGAGATATTCGTCCTGGCTGCATTTGTGGAAGCCGAGCCAGAGACCGAACCGGTCCGACAGGGACACCTTCTCCTCCACCGCCTCGCCCGGATTGATGGCCGTCGAGCGCTCGTTCTCCATCATGTCCCGCGGCAGCAGGTGGCGGCGGTTCGAGGTGGCGTAGAAGATCACGTTGTCGGGACGTCCCTCGATCCCGCCTTCCAGCACCGCCTTGAGCGACTTATACGAGGTATCGTCGGCATCGAAGGAGAGATCGTCGCAGAAGATGATGAACCGGTGCGGGTCGGACCGGAGCAGCGCCATCAGGTCCGGGAGGGTCTCGATGTCCTCGCGGTGGATCTCGATGAGCTTGAGGGGGCGCGATTCGGCAGGGCGCGTGGCGTTGATCTCCGCATGGACCGCCTTCACGAGGGACGACTTGCCCATGCCGCGCGCGCCCCAGAGCAGGGCGTTGTTGGCAGGCAGCCCCTTGGCGAAGCGCTGGGTGTTCTCGGCCAGGGTGTCCCGGACCCGGTCGATCCCGCGCAGCAGGCTCATCTCGACGCGGCTGACCTTGGGGACCGGAGACAGCCGTCGGGCCGCCGCCTGCCAGACGAAGGCGTCCGCGGCCCCGAAATCGGCCTGCGGCATAGCAGCCGGGGCCATGCGCTCCAGCGCATCGGCGATGCGTTTCAGAAGGCTCAAGGTCTCAGGCGGGGAGAGGGGAGGAAGGGAGTCCGAAGGCGTATGTGGCATGTCGATCTGCAACCCGTGACAGGGCTGCTTAGCGCGGAAGCGAGGGGGCGTCCATCGACGCAGCCTCTGGAAATCCCCGCAACTTCATTGATTTCGTGGAGTCGATGGGTATATTCCGCCCCGCTTCTAGTCCCCTATGGCGCGGGTGGGCGCTGCTTGCGCCCGCCACGCGCCTTTATCCATGGAGAGCCGCTTGTTCATCACACCCGCCTTCGCGCAAGGGGCCCCCGCCGGGGGCGGAACGGAGATGATTCTCCAGTTCGTTCCGTTCATCCTCATTTTCGTCATCATGTGGTTTCTCATCATCCGGCCTCAGCAGCGCCGGGTGCGCGAGCACCAGGAGATGATCAAGAACGTCCGTCGCGGCGACACGGTGGTCACCTCGGGCGGCATCATCGGCAAGGTGACGAAGGTTCTGGAGGATTCGGCCGATATCGAGGTCGAGATCGCCGAGGGCGTGAAGGTCAAGGTGGCCCGCTCCATGATCGCCGAGGTTCGCACCAAGAGCGAGCCGGTCAAGGCCTGATGACATGGCCTGCCCTCCGAGACTTCCGTCCGGAGGGCCGGTCCGCCGCAGCACGATGCGGCGAAGAGTTTGGGAAAGGTTGAGCTGCCGATGCTGCGCTTCTCGAAGTTGAAGGTTTTCACTATCATTGCGGCCGTCCTCATCGGCATGTACCTCGCCGTGCCGAGCCTGATGACGCAGGAGCAGCGCCAAGCCTTCCAGAACTCCATCCCCGGCTGGGTGCCGTCCTGGCTCGTCCCGACCCACGCCATCTCTCTCGGCCTCGACCTGCAGGGCGGCTCCCACGTCCTGCTGGAAGTGGACGCACAGGACCTCCTGCGGACCCAGGTCGCGCTGATGCGCGACGACGTCCGCCGCATCCTGCGCGAAGCCCGCGTCGCTCCTCAGGGCGGCATCCAGCTCACGCCGCGCGGAGTGCAGGTGCGCGTGCCCGATCCCGCCGACCGCGAGCGCCTCCTGCCGCGCCTGCGCGAGCTGGCACAGCCGACCGGCAACGCGGTTCTGGGGCAGACCGGCGGCACGGATATCGAGATTTCCACCACCCCCGAGGGCGTGATCGCGCTGACCTATACGGAAGCCGGCTTCAACGAGCGGATCCGCCGCGCCGTCGACCAGTCCATCGAGGTCGTCCGTCGTCGTGTCGACGTCACCGGCACCACCGAGCCCAACATCCAGCGCCAGGGCGCGGACCGCATCCTCGTGCAGGTGCCCGGCCTGCAGGATCCGCAGCGGCTCAAGGAACTCCTGGGCCGCACCGCGAAGCTCGAGTTCCGCCTTCTCGCCCAGCAGAGCACGGGCGATGTCGACATGCTTCCCATGCGTGAGGAGGGCGGCCAGCGAGTTCCGGTCGAGCGCCGGGTCATCGCCGAGGGCGCGGACCTGACGGATGCCCAACCGGCCTTCGACAGCCGCACCAACGAACCCATCGTGAATTTCCGCTTCAACATCCGCGGCGCCCAGCGCTTCGGACAGGCCACCTCCGAGAACGTGGGCCGGCCCCTGGCCATCGTGCTCGACAACGAGGTGATTTCCGCGCCCACGATCCAGTCGCCGATCACGGGCGGCCAGGGCCAGATCTCCGGCCGCTTCACGGTTCAGCAGGTCAACGATCTCGCCGTCCTGCTCCGTGCGGGCGCACTGCCTGCCAAGCTCACGATCATCGAGGAGCGGACGGTCGGGCCGGGCCTCGGGCAGGATTCGATCGAGGCCGGCCGGACCGCCGTCATCATCGGCTCCGTCCTCGTCGCGGCCTTCATGATCGCGAGCTACGGCCTTCTCGGCATCATCGCGGTGGCGGCCGTCGCCATCAACGTGGCGCTCATCCTCGGCGTCATGTCCGTCATGGGCGCGACGCTGACGCTGCCGGGCATCGCGGGCATCCTGCTGACCATCGGCATGGCGGTGGATTCGAACGTGCTCATCTACGAGCGCATCCGCGAGGAGGCGCGGCTCGGGCGCTCCGCCGTGTCGTCGCTCGACCAGGGCTTCGGCCGCGCACTCGGGACCATTCTCGACGCGAACTTCACCACCCTGCTTGCGGCAGGCATTCTCTTCTTCCTCGGCACGGGCCCCGTGCGCGGCTTCGCGGTCACCCTGTCCATCGGCGTGATCACCACCGTCTTCACGGCCTATACGGTCACGCGCCTCATGATTGCCGGCTGGTATCACTTCACCCGGCCCAAGGCGATCAACTTTTAAAGGATGGGCTCTCCCATGCTGATCCGCTATTTCCCGACCAATACCAAGTACGAGTTCATGCGCTACCGGCGCGTGAGCTTTCCGCTGTCCGCTATCCTGTCGCTTCTCACCGTCGTCCTGTTCTTCGCTGTCGGGATGAGCTTCGGCATCGACTTCAAGGGCGGAACGCTCATCGAGATGCGCGCCGTGAACGGCATGGCCGATGTGGGCTCCATCCGCGAGCGTGCGGGCGCTCTCGGGTTCGGCTCTGCCGAGGTTCAGGGCTTCGGCGACGGACGCGAAGTGTCCGTCCGGATCGAGCTGCAGCCCGGCGGCGAGCAGGGGCAGCAGATGGTGGTTTCGCGGATGCGCGAGACCTTCGGAAACGAGTACGAGTTCCGCCGCATCGAAGTCGTCGGCCCCCGCGTCTCAGGCGAGCTGGTTCAGTCGGGCACGCTCGGCGTCATTCTCGCGCTGCTCGCGATCCTGGCCTATCTCTGGTTCCGCTTCGAGTGGCAATACGCCATCGGCGCCGTGGTGGCGACGCTGCACGACATCGTCCTCACCATCGGCTTCTTCGCCGTCACGCAGATCCAGTTCGACATGACCTCGATCGCCGCGATCCTGACCATCATGGGCTACTCGCTCAACGACACGGTGGTCGTGTACGACCGCATCCGCGAGACGATGCGCAAGTACAAGAAGGTGCCGGTCGGAGTGCTGCTCGACCAGGCGATCAACGAAACGCTGACGCGCACCATCATCACGGGCTTCTCCACCGCCCTGGCCGTCATTGCTCTCGCGGTGTTCGGCGGCGAGGTGCTGAGGGGCTTCTCCTACACGATCCTCTTCGGCCTCATCGTCGGCACCTATTCGTCCGTCTTCATCGCCGCGCCGATCCTGGTCTATTTCGGGCTCAGGGAGGGCGCGGAGATCGAGGCTCCGGCCGCCAGCACGAAAGCCGCCGCGGAGTGAGGCCATGAGCGGCGGCCGCCTCTACGATGGGTTCGTGCCGGGGCGCTTCCCCATCGATGCCTACGGCAATGGCGGCTTCCGCTTCGCGGACATGTCCCATCGCGGCTCGATCCTGGTGCTGCCCTCCGGCGTCAGGGCTTGGCCCATCGACGCCATTACGGAGCTGACGACCGAGTCGCTCGCTCCCATCTTCGCGGAAGGAGACGCCCTCGAACTGCTCCTCCTCGGCACAGGCGCGGACATCGCCGCCATTCCGGAGCGGTTCCGCCTGCGTTTCCGCGAGGCCCGGATCGGTCTCGACGTCATGCAGACGGGTGCGGCCGCGCGGACCTACAACATCCTGCTCGCGGAGAACCGCCGGGTCGGCGCCGCCCTGATCGCGGTGCCGTGACATGGCGGAAAACGGCGGCGATTTCGCCTTCACCCATTGCGAATCCCTCGTGCGCGAGGGCGATCCCGACCGCTACTGGGCCAGCCTGTTCGCCCCGCCCGACAAACGTCCGCATCTTCATGCGCTCTATGCCTTCAACTTCGAGATCGCGCGCGTGCGGGACTCGGTGCGGGAAGCGATGTTCGGCGAGATCCGGCTGCAATGGTGGCGCGATGCCCTGCAGGGCGAGAGCCGGGGCGATGTCCGCGCCAATCCCGTGGCAGCGGCTCTGGACGACACCATCGTCAAGTTCCGCCTGCCGCGCCACGCCCTCGTCACGCTCATCGACGCGCGGATCTTCGATCTCTACGACGACCCCATGCCGAGCCTGAACGACCTGGAAGGCTATGGCGGGGAGACCTCGTCGAGCCTGATTCAGCTCGCGAGCATCATCCTCACGGACGGCTCCGATCCCGGAACGGCCGATGCTGCGGGCCATGCGGGCGTGGCCTATGCGATCACGGGTCTCCTGAGGGCGTTTCCCTGGCACGCCCGGCAGGGACAGCTCTTTGTTCCCGAGGAAGTTCTCGCCCGTCACGGGGTGGTTCGGGAAGACGTGGTGTCGGGGCGCGGCGGCCCTGGGCTGAACAGCGCCCTGGCCGACATGCGGGCCGTCGCCCGGCGGCATCTGGCGCAGGTCAGGACCCTGCGCCCGACGATTCCGGCCGCGGCCCTGCCGGCCTTCCGCCATCTGGCGCTGGTGGAGCCTTATCTGAAGGCCATGGAGCGGAAGGATTACGACCCGCTGCACAGCCAGATCGATCTTCCGCAATGGCGCCGGATTCTGGCGCTGTGGCGGGGAACGTTCTGACGGATCGCGATGGGAGAGACGCCGCTTTCAGCCGCTCTCCGCCGTCGTCACTCTGCCGCCTGCGGCATCGCAGTCCCGGCCAGCCATTCCGCTAGGTCAGCCCGCGCCCGGTCGGTCAACGCCTTCTTCTTGGCAATGGCCTTGGCCGGTCCGCGCAGGCGCTTGCCGTCCTCGGACTTGGGAGCGGTGGCGAGAGGCGGGAACAGGCCGAAATTGACGTTCATCGGCTGGAAGGAGCGCGGCCCCTCGTCGATGGTCTCGATGTGACCGCCCGTGATGTGGTTGATGAGTGCGCCCAGCGCCGTCGTGGAAGGCAGGGGCGGAACCGTGCGGCCGAGCCGCTCGGCGGCGGCGAAGCGACCGGTCATGAGCCCGACGGCAGCGCTCTCCACATAGCCCTCGCAGCCGGTGATCTGCCCGGCGAAGCGCAGGCGCGGCATCGCCTTCAGGCGCAGCGTCGGGTCGAGCAGCTTCGGCGAGTTGAGGTAGGTGTTGCGGTGAATGCCTCCGAGACGGGCGAACTCGGCATTCTCCAGTCCCGGGATCATGCGGAAGACCTGGGCCTGTTCGCCGTATTTCAGCTTGGTCTGGAAGCCGACCATGTTGAACAGGGTGCCGAGGGCGTTGTCCTGGCGCAGCTGCACGATGGCATAGGGCTTCACCGTGGGATTGTTGGGGTCGGTGAGGCCGACGGGCTTCATGGGGCCGTGGCGCAGGGTCTCGCGGCCCCGGGCGGCCATGACCTCGATGGGCAGGCAGCCGTCGAAATAGGGGGTGTTGGCCTCCCATTCCTTGAACTCGGTCTTGTCGCCCGCGAGCAACGCGTCGATGAAGGCCTCGTACTGCTCCTTGTTCATCGGGCAGTTGATGTAATCGGCGCCGGTGCCCCCCGGGCCCGCCTTGTCGTAGCGGGACTGGAACCAGGCCACGTCCATGTTGATGGATTCGCGGTAGACGATGGGCGCAATGGCGTCGAAGAAGGCCAGCTCCTTCTCACCGGTCAGGCCGAGAACCGCCTCGGCGAGGGCCGGAGAAGTAAGAGGGCCGGTGGCGACGATTACCGACGACCAATCCTCCGGCGGAAGCCCGGCCACCTCGCCGCGTTCGATGGTGATGAGGGGATGAGCCTCCAGCGCAGCCGTCACCGCCTCGGAGAACCCGTCCCGGTCCACCGCCAGCGCACCGCCGGCCGGAACCTGGTTGGCATCGCCCTTGGCCATGATGAGGGAGCCGAGCGTGCGCATCTCCTGGTGCAGAAGGCCGACCGCGTTGGTCTCGGCGTCGTCCGAGCGGAAAGAATTGGAGCAGACCAGCTCCGCAAGGCCGTCGGTCTTATGGGCATCGGTGCCGCGCACGGGGCGCATCTCGTGCAGGATCACGGGAACGCCGGCCTGGGCGATCTGCCAGGCGGCCTCGGATCCGGCAAGGCCGCCGCCGATGACGTGGATGGGGTCGATGGTGCTTGGATTTACGGTGCTCATGGGGACGGGTTATGCCAGAGCACGCCCTGCAATCAACAGGCTTTGGTGAAGCAGGGGCCGGACCGGGCCGGAAGACCTTTAAGGAGATCGCGCGGCTCCCGCCATGGCCTAGACATGCAAACGCCCGCCGAAAGGGCGGGCGAGGCATATGCTGCAATGCAGCAATTATTTACGCGGCAGCGTGCTCGCGGGCGATGTTCTCGATCTGGAAGCGCGAGATGCCGAGATCGTCGAGCTCGCGGTCGGAGAGCAGCGAAAGCTCACGGACCGTCTCCCGATAACGCAGGTAAGCGCGGACTTTAGACAGGATGTAAGACACGAACATGAGGAGCTCCTAACAGTTAACCGGCCCGGTCTGGCCGGTGGCCTTTGTTCTTGCGTGTGCAATGCAGCATATAAGTGCGGATATCGCCTGCGAGGAGCGGTAATAATGTAAGCCTGTTATGCTTTAGTAGCATGGCAGGCTAAGGCCGCGTTAACTCTGTTGCGGTGAGGACATGCTGGGGAGCAGGGTCGTCGTGGCCTTCTCCATTTCCAGGCGGGTCCGCGGCAGGGCGTGAGGGTAGGTCTCCTGGAGCCATGCGATCAGCTTCTCCCGGATCTCGCAGCGGAGGTCCCATGAGGTTCCGGCCGAGCGGGCGCTCATGAGACCGCGCAGCTCGATAGTGCGGTCGTTGGCGTCGGAAACGTGCATGACGGCGACCTCGCCGTCCCAGAGATGCGATTCCTTCAGCAGGTCCAGGAATTTCGCCCGCACCGCCTCGACGGGGGTGGAATAATCGACGTACCAGAAGACCGTGCCGATCACCGAGGCCGACTGGCGGGTCCAGTTCTGGAACGGCTTTTCCATGAAGTAGGAGAGGGGCACCACGAGCCTGCGCCAGTCCCAGAGGCGGATGACCACGTAGGTCGTCTGAATGTCCTCGACATTGCCGAACTCGCCTTCGACCAGGACCGCGTCCCCGAGCCGGATCGGCTGCGTGATGGCGATCTGGACGCCCGCGATGAGGTTGGACAGGACGGGACGGGCCGCCAAGCCCACGGCCAGACCCGCGACGCCTGCGGAGGCGAAAAGACTGACGCCGTACTGCCGCACGGACGGGATGGTCATCAGCATTGCGGAGAGGGTCAGGAACCCGATGACGATCACGACGACTCTCCGCAGCAGACGCACCTGCGTCAGGAGCTTGCGTGTGAGCACGCTGTCCTCGGAATCCTGCTTCGCCTGCCGCAGGTAAAGGTCCGCCGCGGTGTTCACGATGGTGATGGCGCTCCATCCCAGGAAGATGATGAAGCCGAAGAGCAGTCCCCATTCGACCAGGTCATAGCTGCTGCCACGGTTCGGCAGCGCCTGAATGATCAGGCCGAGCCCCACCACAAGGAGGCCGAGACGCGAGGGCGGACCGATTCGCCGCAGCAGTTTTCGCCCGAATTCCGACAGGCGGCCCTGCACGGCGAAGCGGACCAGGTGGAGGAGAACCGAATGGAGAAAGAGCAGCAGGAGGCCCGAGACCAGAAGGAAAACGAGGTTGACCAGCCAGTCGGGCCAAAGATCCTGCCACCGCGCCAATGCGTCGGTTATCGTCACCGTAATGTTCTGCATGGAGGCGCAACGCAACGTCGCGGCAGGTGTTCCGGCGGGCCGTCCGTGCCGGGAATGCCCCGTCGCGAGCGGGATTCCTTGCTCGGCGACGGGTCCGGGCATCAGGAAGCGTAGCGAGGCGGTGCTCTGCGGCGTCACGACGCAGACATGAGAACAGCCCTGGAGGCCAGGGCTGTTCGGGACCCGGAGTCGGGCGACAGGTCAGACGATGTAGAAGTTGTCGCTTGCCAGGGAGAGCCCGGCCTTGAGCTGGGCGAAGCGCACCGCCGAGGCGCCTCCGGCCCCGTCCGGATCGTAGAGCAGGGCGCCGGTCTGCTTGTTGTAGATGATCCGGTCGGAGGAATCCCGGGCCGCCGACCCGGTTGCGAAGGCGGCATCCGAAAGCCACCCGTCGGCCCCTGCCCGGGAGAACACGCGGCTGTCGAGCATGATGGTGTCGTCGCGAACGGAGAAATCGGTGATTTTGTCCACGCTTCCCGTCCGCGGCCGAACGTCGAAGACGAAATAGTCTTCTCCTGCGCCGCCCGTGAGGCTGTCGCTGTCGGCGCCCCCGCTCAGATAGTCCTTGCCGGAGCCGCCGCTGAGCGTGTCGCGTCCGCTGCCGCCGTAGAGATCGTCGTCTCCGAAAAGGCCGTAGAGCTTGTCCTTGCCGGAATCGCCATAAACGGTGTCGTCGCCGCCATAGGCCCTGACGATATCGTTGCCTCGTCCCGCCCGGATGAGATCGGCATAGTCGTTGCCGTAGAACCGGTCGTTGCCGCCGTTGAGCCTGATGAACCAGGCGTTGGCTTCCAGATCCGCGATCGTGGTCTGGAGATCCAGGTCCCGGATCGACAGAACCTGATAGCCGTCATCCTCGTAGATCAGGTCGTCGACGACGATATCGTAGCCGTCGCTCCAGTACCGGGCGCTGAAACGGTCGATGTAGTCGCTGCCGAAGACGTCGAAAATCGCGAGTTCGCCGTCGTCGAAGACCAGATCTGTCGTGACGTAGGGATCGGGTTTCATGAAGGCCCATCCGGAACTGCTCGTCGTCGACATGTCGAAGCCGATGCCGGCGGTATTGAAAGCCTGAAAAATGGCCATTGCAGCGCTCTTCTGAGGGGAACTGAAGTAACGCTATTCTATGAAGGTAAACGTGAACTCAATCTGTACACAGCCAAGTTCGCCTGTTCAGGATCGCCGCTTGGGAATCGGGCGGTGCTTGGCCGGGGCTAACCATGTCGCCGCCCGCCCCATTGCAGGAAGCGCGGCAAGGCTTCACAGTCCCCGCGAATAGCAGGCCGCATGACGGGAGGGGTGCACATGCAGCAGGTCATGACGTTTCTTTTCAGCAATTTCACGCTGACGCTCTTCGTCGTCGGCCTCATCGCTGCGACGGTGTCGCTCATGCGCCATCCGCGCCCCTGGAGCCGTGGCGTCGTGGTCGAGGCGCTGCTGTCGTGGTTCCTGTTCTTCTCCCTCGGCGTCAGCTTCCTCTACAACTTCATCATGCACGTCTTCTTCTCCGAGATGGCGGCCTCCTTCATCGGGTGGCAGACCAGTCCGTTCCAGAAGGAAGTCGGCTTCGCCAGCCTCGGATTTTCCGTGGTCGGGTTCCTTGCCTTCAAGGGGAGCTTCGGAGCGCGGCTCGCGGCGATCCTGGGGCCGGCCTGCTTCCTCTGGGGAGCCGCCGTGGGCCACGCGGTGCAGATGGTCGAGGCGCACAACTATGCGCCCGGCAATGCAGGGGTGATCTTCTATACGGATATCTTCATCCCGCTCATCGGCCTGGCGCTGCTCTGGATGCGGCGGGAGCACGGTCTCTCGCCCGCCGTCAGCGCATACCGATAGCCTCGCGGCAGCCTCTGGAAGGGCCGGCGTCCGGCCCTTCTCCGGTGGTCGGAGTCCGGCTCAGGCCATGCTGTCCATGGCCTGCCGGCAGGCCTGCTCGCAGCGGCGGCAGGCTTCGGCGCAGATGCGGCAATGCTCGTGCATCTCGGCATGGCGCTGGCATTCCTCGCCGCAGACGCGGCAGGCGGTCATGCAGGCATTGAGCATCAGACGGATGACCTCCTCGTTGGAGCCGGTCCGCCGGGTCGCGATCGTGCCGGTCGCGTTGCAGACATCCGCGCAATCCAGGTTCAGACGGATGCACTGGGTCAGGTTCTGGACCATCGACTCGCCCAGGCACGCATCGGCGCAGGACGTGCAGATCTGTGCGCAGTCGAAGCACTCTTCGATGCAGCGGATCAGCACGTCGTTCGTGCTGCCCTTCACGTGGGGATGCGTGCTGATCATCTCGTGAGCATGCATGAAAGTCTCCTATGTTGGCGGGGAAGGCTGCTCCGGCGCAAAGGACCCGCAGCCCTTGGACGCCAACCATGCGGCCTAGGGATGGTTCCTGGAGCCGCCGTTCGGGGAAAGCACGCCACTCGCCAGGGCGACCCCCATCGCCGCCGCCGCAATGCCCGCGACCGCCACCGCATCCGGTCTTTCTCCCAGCACGGGAATGGCGATCAGGGCGGCCAGGACCGGACCCAGCGGCGAGACGGCCGCGGCGCGGGAGGCGCCGAGCCGGTCGACGGCAAAACCGTAGAGCACGATCCCGAGCACTCCCGACATGAACCCCTGCAGGAGGGCCTGCAGCAGCACCGGGCCCGCGAGGCCGTTCGCGAGGGCAGTCGCCAGTTTCGGTGCTCCGAACGGCACGAGCAGCAGCAACGACCAGGTTCCGATCAGCGCGGCGGCCTGGAGGACCGACAATCCGCAGCGGCGATAGGCATGGGTGTAGATGCCCCACAGGCAGGCCCCGCTCAGAAGCAGCAGATGGCCGCGCCATGCGCCTCCCGCTGGGTCGAGCAGCCCGCGTCCGCCGATCAGGGCGACGCCGACGAGGATCAGCCCGAAGCCCACGATCCGCAGCCGCCCCAGGCGTTCCCCGAAGACGAGCCAGCCGATCAGGGCCACGAAGAGCGGCATGGTGCCCGGCAGGAGCGGGCCGATTTCCGCCGCCGGGGCGAATTGCATTCCCAGGGCGACGACCAGGAAGAACGGTGCCCCCGAGCCGAGGAGCGCAAGCCCTACGAGCGGTGGGAGCCCCTTGGGGAACAGGCCCGTGCGCCAGACGATGGGGGCGAGCACGAGAGCCGGTACGGCAAAGCGCAGCAGACCGACGACGACAGGCGGAAGGTCGTTGGTCACCGCGTGACGCGTGCCGACCATCCAGACGGCCCAGATGGTCACGGTGGCGAAGGCCGCGAGCCAACCGGGGAGGGAACTGCGGTCCCGGCCGGCGCGACCGGGGACGGCATGGACGGATGCGGATTCGGACATGGCAGACCTCCATTGCGGATGCTCCGAGCATACGATTGCAGGCCGGGGCATGTCCTTGCGAAGTCGTGCCTCATCGTGCTTCGATATTGGCAGGAAATTGCGCCTGATAGCCCCCGGACGAGCCGATGCCCTACATCAATCTCGATGCCATCGATCTGAAGATCCTGCGCGCCCTCCAGTCGGACGGGCGCCTTACCAACAATGAGCTGGCGGACCAGGTCGGCCTGTCGCCGTCCCCCTGCCTGCGCCGTGTCCGACGCCTGGAGCGGGACGGATTCATCCGCACCTACCGCGCCGTGCTCGACCGGGATTCGGTCGGACTCGGGCTGACGGTCTTCGTCGAGATCAAGGTGGAGAAGCACTCGCGCGACAACGCCAGGGCCTTGCAGGAGGCGCTGGAGGCCATGCCGGAGGTGGTGGCCTGCCACATGGTTTCCGGCACGGCGGATTTCATCGCCGAGATCGTGGTTCCGAACCTGAAGGTCTACGAGCGCCTGCTGACGGAAAGACTCCTGACGCTGCCCATGATCGGCGACATCCGCTCCAACTTCGCGCTCACGCGCGTGAAGTCGGACGGCCCCCTGCCGCTGACCCACCTCAAGCGCGAGGCGGGGGGCAGGGAAGCCGTGGTGGATTGCGACTGATCGGGCGGCCCGTCACAGGCGGCGGACGGTGGAATGTCCGGCGGTGTCGGCTCTGCCGACACGGTCCCGCTCGACCTCCACGTGGAACTGCTCGACCTTCGGGCTCTCGTCGCGGATTGCGCCGATCCGGTAGCGGTAGGCGAGCTCGCCTCCGAGCCAGCCGCTGAAGAACAGCAGCGCGGTCGTAACCCCGGAGATCGTCAGGCCCCAGTTCTGGATGCCTGCCGCGGGATCGTCCCAGCGAAGCCAAAGGTTGAGCGCGGCAAGGCCCACGACCACCAGGTTCGCGATCATGTGCGTCCAGGAAACCCAGATGTTGCGGACGCGGTCGATGGACATGAAGTCGATGAAGCCCGGAATGGCCGCGACCAGGGCGGTGAAGATGCCCGACAGGAGGAGCCAGAAGGACGCTCGTGCCCAGAACGTATCCGCCGTGCTGCGGAAGGCGATGTCGCTCGCAAAGGCGCCGATCAGGAAAGCGATGGGGAAGACGACGAGCATGTGATGGAGCGGATGCTTGGCGATGGACGCCGTGCTTTCAACCCCATGCCGATGAAACTGACCCATAGGAGCCTCCGTCTGCGATTTCCTGTGAAAATGCGGCGGTGAAGCTTTCGTTCCGGGTGGCATTCGGAGCACTCCCCACGGCGGGATTTCGACCATGGGGAGTGGCATGAGACATGCGTCAGTTGGCGTTCCTGCGCCTGATTCCCCGCAGATGACGCGCCCTGATCGAGGCGGCGGCCGAGAGGTATTCGCCCGCTGCGCAGGGATCGAAACGGGACAGGGCCTCGATGACGTCGTCGATCCGGGACCTCGGCGTCAGATCCGGGGCCGCGCCCTTGGACACCTGCTCGATGACCAGCTCGTCACGGACCCAGGAGAGCAGGATCGTGCGCTTCTCCTCGTCTGTGAACCAGGGGTGATCCACCACGTCGACCGGGTGACGGAAGACGGCCGCGGGGTCCAGGAGCGCGTCCAGGACCGAGGGACGGCAGAGGTCCTCCGGATGGCCGTGCCCGGTCATGTCAGGTCTTGCGTCGATGGTGCTCCCGATCTGTTCCAAATCATCCCTCCTCGTCGCGCAAGGTTCGTGCCCCGGGCGGCGTCTCCGCCCGGGGCCTGCAGCGGTTTCCTTAGTGCTTGGTCCGCTCGCCCCTATTGATGGCGATGCGCTTCACGTTCGCGCCGGCCTCGGCCGGTTTCGGCAGCTTCACGGTGAGGACGCCGTTCTTGAACGAGGCTTCGACCTTGTCCTCCTCCACATCCCAGCCCAGCGGGATGCGGCGCTCGAAATGGCCATAATACCGCTCGCTGAAGGTGTGGTCCTTGTCCTCCGTCTCGGACCGCTTCTCGCCCCGGATGATCAGGGTGCCGTCGGACATCAGAACCTCGACATCCTTCTCGTCCAGTCCCGGAAGCTCCGCCGAGATGCGCATGTCGCGCTCGGTCTCCGTCACCTCCAGGCTGGGCCAGTGGGCCATGCGGCCGAAGGGGCTCATGTCGAAGCCGCGGAAGACGTCGTCGAAGAGCCGGTTCATCTCGCGATGCAGGGTCATGAAGGGATCGCCCTCATCGCGATAGCGGGTCGGGGTCTGCTGGTTGCGACCCCACGGAATGAGATCGCGCATGTTCATGGTGTTCTCCTCCTTTCGTTCATGCGGATGCGCTCGGCGTCGGCCATGGGCCGGCGCCGTTCGGCATGGCAATGCCGCTGCGTGTTATGCCGCCTTGTTCTGCTCGGACTTGTCGTGCTCGATCACCTTCTGGCCGCTCGTGCCGTTGGTGATCGGGATGCGGCGCGGCTTCATCTCTTCGGGCACCTCGCGCACGAGATCGACGATCAGCAGGCCGTTCTCGAGGTGCGCCCCCGTGACGTTCACGTAGTCGGCCAGGCTGAAGGTCTGCTTGAAGGCACGGGTGGCGATGCCGCGATGCAGGAACTGGACGTTCTCCTGCTCGGCATGCTTCTGGCCCGACACCAGCAGCAGGTTCTCTTTTTGGGTGATCTCGATCTCGTCAGGGCCGAAGCCCGCGACCGCCATGGTGATGCGGTAGTGGTCGTCGCCGCTCTTCTCGACATTGTAGGGCGGCCAGTTCGGCAGGGGCTCCACCCGGGCCGTCTGGTCGATCATGTCGAAGAGGCGGTCGAAGCCGACCGTCGATCGGTAGAGAGGGGAGAGGTCGAAGGTTCTCATCGCCATATCCTCCAATGAGCAACATGGATCCGAGAGCGCCGGACACCCGCCGGCGCCCGCCTCGCCAAGCTCAATGAGCCTTGGCGAGCGCTGATATGGGAATCGACCCGGCGTTTTTCAAGGGGTGGTCGCGTTCCGGAAACCTCACTCGGAGAGCGGCGTGCCCACGCCGAGCAGGGCCTCGCCCTTGTTCACCGAGAGGCTCGTCAGGCGGTAGAGAACGAAGCCCTCCTTCTCCGAGCGCACCGTGGCGAGCACGGTGCCGAACACGTCCCTGATCTCGCCGAGAACGTCGTCGACGCAGACGATCTCCGACAGGTCCTTGGCCGGGTACCACAGGCCGTCGGCGGGCGCCGTCGGCACCCACATGGTGACGTAGGCCGGCACCTGCGGCGGCGGCGATACCGGCTCGTCGACCATGCCCAGGTAGTGCATGACGCGCCGGATGCCCGCCATCATCTCGCCCACAGTGTCCTCGCCCCAGAGGCCGTTGCCGCTCACCTCCGGCAGCACGCTCGGCACGCCCACCCGGTAGGCCGCGTTGATGGTGTAGCCCTCGCCGCCGGCCGCGACCGCCACGGGCAGCCCGAAGACGGTGGCGAGGTTCTTCGAGACCTCGCAGTCCTTGGGATAGAGCGTGAAGGGCGCGAGGCTCTCGTCCAGGTCGCCGCCATGGAGGTCGAGATAGGCGTCGGCCTGCGGATAGACCTCGGTCACGAGCCAGTGGGCGAGGCGCTCGCTGGTCGTCCCGTCGGGCTTGCCCGGAAACATGCGGTTCAGGTTCTCCCCGTCCTCCGGCATCACGTAGATGCTGCGCTTGCGGAAGCCTTGAACGTTGAGGATCGGTAGAACGAGAAGCGTTCCCTTGATCTCCTCCGGCGACATGCGCATGAGCCGCGCGGCGGACTCGATCGAGCAATATTCGGAGCCGTGCACTCCCGCGGTCACCAGCAGGAGCGGCCCTGGTTCCGCGCCCTCGACGAGGCCGAACGGAATCTCGACGCCCTCGAACGGGCGGATGTGGCCATGTTCGGTGCGGAGCTTACCCGTGCGCAGCGGGGGAAGTGTGTTCATCGGCGGAAATCCGTTCAGGGGCGTGAGTGCGGGGCTTGCCGAATAGGCAGCGTCCGACATTCGCAGATCGCGGCCACGATTCGAAGGCCCAAAGGGAGGGCTCTAGCGCCGGCGGGCCGGGTCAGCGCCGCACACCCTCGGCGCGGATGACCGCCCGCAACGGACCGTATTCCGTCTGCGTCCGGACATCGAGCTGAACGCGCCCGCTCGTCTGGGTTCCGACCGCATCGAGCGCGCGGATTCGGTTCGAGGCGACCAGCGCATCGGCCCGCACCCGGCCGCTGATGCGCACGCAGGTGGTCGAGTCCTGGAGCGCCGCGAAACCGGGCGGGCAGAGGGAGGCCTTCGGCGCCGGTCCGCGTGCGCTCTCGCGCGGGCCCGCATGGGCGGGAGCGACGAGGACGAGACCCGAAAGGGCGAGGGCGAGAGGCAGCGGCTTCATGGCTTTCCGGTCTCCGTTGCGGCGATGATAGCGCAAGTCGGCGCCGCTTGAGGAGAGGGGGGCGGCGCAGCGGGGCCCGGCGATCATACGTTCCCCGCGAGGGAGCGGGCCGAGAGCGAGCGGCGGATGCTGTCGTCGAGATCCGCCGCGTCGTAGGGCTTGCGCAGGATCGGGAAACCTTCGTCCATCGCCGTCTGGGCCATGCTGCTGTAGCCCGTCGTCAGGAGGATCGGCAGGCCGGGATACCGGTCGCGGATGGTCCGCGCGAGATCGACGCCGTTCGAGTCTCCCGGCATGACGATGTCGCTGAAGACGAGGTCGAACCGGGCGCCGCTGCCCAGCACGTCCAGGGCGCTGCGGGGATCCGCCGCCTGGGTCACCCGGTAGCCCAGTTCCTCCAGGTTGCTGCGGGTGACCTCGGCGATGTCCGCATTGTCCTCCACCAGGAGAATGTGGCCCTGTCCGTCCGGGCGCGGCGCGGGGGCTGCGCGGTCGGCGTCTTCCGTGGCCGGTTTCATGGTGGGCGGCAGGTAGAGCGTGATGGTCGTGCCGCGCCCCGGCTCACTCGTCGCAACCGCCGTGCCGCCCGACTGGCGGGCGAAGCCGTAGACCTGGCTCAGGCCGAGGCCGGTTCCCTTGCCGACCTCCTTCGTGGTGAAGAACGGCTCGAACACGTGCGGCAGCAGATCGGCCGGGATGCCGCTGCCCGTATCGGACAGGCTCAGGGCCACGAAGGAGCCGCCGATGTCGAGCGGATCGGCTCCGGACAGGGAGACGTTGCGAGCCTCGATGCGCAGGCTGCCGCCGTTGGGCATCGCGTCCCGCGCATTGACGGCGATGTTGAGGATCGCGAGTTCCAGCTCGCTCGGATCCACCTTCACGTTCCAGGTCTCGTCCGGCACCCGGACCTCGACCGCGATGTCGCCGCGCAGGGACGAGCGCAGCATGTCCTGCAGGCCGGAGAGATAGCGCGGCAGGTTCACGACGGCCGGTTCGTGCGTCTGCTTGCGCGAGAAGGAGAGCAGCTGGCGCGTCAGCCCGGCGCCGCGCAGGGCGGCATTCTCGATGGCGTCGAGGGAGCGTTTCTGCCGCTCGTCTGCCGGGAAGCGCCGGAGGCGGTCGACACTGCCCTTCACGACCATCAGGAGGTTGTTGAAATCGTGCGCCACGCCGCCGGTGAGATGGCCCAGAGCTTCGAGGCGCTGGGCCTGCTTGAGGGCGGCCTCCGCATTCTGGCGCCGTTCGATCTCGGCATGGAAGCTCTTCGTCTGCGCCAGCGCATAGAGGCTGAGGCCGAACAGGACCAGGGTGGTGGGAACGCCGAAGGCCAGGAGCCCCGCCATGGCGGAGCGGAGTTCGCGCCAGATGGCGGCGGTCTCGATGCCGACCTGCGCGTAGACCGGGAAGCCCGGCACCTTGCGGTAGCCGATCCGCCGCTCGATGCCGTCGATCTGCGACAGGGCCGTGAACTGGCCGCCCTCCGGCGCATCCCGGATTGCCTGGGCGAAGGTGCTCTGGGCGTTGAGCCGCATCGTCTCCGTACCGCGCGACGGATAGCGGGCGAGGAACTCGCCGTCGGCCCGGATCAGCCCGAAGGAATCCGCGATTCCCTGGGACATGCGGGCATAGAAATCGCGAAAATGCTCCGGCCGCACCGAAATCGCGATGATGCCGTCGAAGGCGCCGTCGGGGCTCGGCCTCCGCTGGCTGACCACGAAGAACTGGATGCCCCCGATCTTCGCCGTGATCGTCCGGCCGATGAAGGTCCCGGCGTCCTGCTCGGCCTGGGCCCTGAAGTAATCCCGGTCGGAATTGTCGAGATTGCGCGGGACGGGAAAGACCGTGCTCGAGACCAGCGGACGCCCCGAGCGGTCGAAGACCCAGATCGCCTCGATCTGGGGCAGGTGGTCCTGCGTCTGCCTGAGGCGGCGTTGAAGCCGCTCCTCCCCGGCGCGGATGTCCTCCGGCGGGAGATCGCGCAGGATCTCGTTGGTCTCGGCGATGGTCCGTTCGATGGTCTGGAAGGCCTTGAGGGTGTGTTCCTGCAGCACGTCGAGCGCACGCTCGATGCGCTCCTCCGCCTGCTGCTCGATCCGGCGGTGGTTGGCCCAGGCCGAATAGGCGAAGAACAGGGCAGGGCCGATCAGGCTCGCCACGACGAGGACATGCAGGGGCCACAGAATGCTTCGGCTCTTCTGCTTCACGCGACCCACGAACAAGCCCTTCCTGGCCCCGTCTTGCGAAAACTCTCGCGGCGGACCGTTATCCGCCGTCCGCAGGACACGCAAGCTCGGCCGTAACAACGTCCCGCCTCGGGTTTTGTTCCGGCGCTACGCCTGCGCCGCCGATTGAACCGGCGCGATGCCTTTGCCGTTACCTCCGTTTCCGGGAGGCGCGAGGGCCATGTGCCCCCTGCGTCTCCGGTTCCGGCACATCGGGAGGTTTGATGAACAACGCGGTCGAGCCGACCCTTCAGAAGATCGAACTCTTCGTCGAAGGCTTCTTCTGGATGCTGCCGAATCTCGGCATTGCCCTCGTGGTGTTCCTGGCGTTCCTGGCGGCGAGCTGGGCCGCCAAGCGGGCCGTCACCGGCGCTTTCCGCCGCCGCAAGCACGACGATCTGGGATCCCTGCTCGGGGGCTTCGCCCGATGGACGTTGATCTTCCTCGGTGTTCTCGTGGTGGCGACCATCGTGTTTCCGTCCGTCAAGCCGGCCAACATCATCTCCGCCCTCGGCATCGGCTCGGTGGCGATCGGCTTCGCGTTCAAGGACATTCTGCAGAACTGGCTCTCGGGCCTGCTGATTCTCTACCGGCAGCCGTTCAAGCCCAACGATCAGATCAAGTCCGGCGAGTTCGAGGGCACCGTCGAGCACATCGATGCGCGCGCGACCCTCATCCGCACCTATGACGGCCAGCGCGTGGTCATCCCCAACGCCGACATCTACACCCGGGCCGTCACGGTGCGGACGGCCTTTCCCAAGCGGCGTTCGGAATACGAGGTGGGGATCGGCTACGGCGACGACATCGACCGCGCCTGCGAGGTCATCCTGAAAGCTCTCGGCGATGTTCCCGGCATCGAGAAGGACCCGCCGCCCGAGGCGCTGCCCTGGTCGCTCGAAGGCTCGACCGTCAACATCAAGGTGCGCTGGTGGACCGAGTCCCGCCGCTCGAGCGTGGTGGCCGCGCAGGCGCGGACGATCGCGGCGATCAAGAAGGCGCTGACAGAGAGCGGCATCGACATGCCGTTCCCGACCCAGATCGTGCTGTTCCACGACCAGACCGAGGAGACCGACGGCCACCGCACCCGCCAGCGCGAAGGCTGGCCCGCCGGTGCCAACCCGCCGAAGGCGCGCCACCTCAACGAGGTCGAGATCGACCGCAGGGCGGCCTCCGGGGAGGAGGCGCCGCAGGAGGGCCGCGAAGGCGACGCCCAATCCCCGTTCCGGCGCCGTTCCGCGCGCAACCGGTCCGACTAGCCGCCCGCAGGCCATGCCTACCCCGAGGAGGGGCGAGGGGGCGCTTTGACCATCCATGCGCCCATGCTAAGCCTGACCGCAGAGCCGGACGCATCCGGCTCCGGGGCGTGAGAACCCCTTACGCAGCGGCAAGCATCTGCCGTGATGATGCCTTCCTTGCCTTAGGGCTGGGGAGGCGCTGTCGCATGTCCAGGGCGAAAGCCTAAAGGGCAGCGCGGTCGTCTGCGTACGGCTTCTCAACTCCCCGACCACCAGGGCTCCTGGTGGTCGTTCGCATCAGGGGAGTTTTTGCGATGGACCAGCCCTATTCCGTCTGGGCCGACCTGCTCAACAAGTTCCATACCTCGTCAGACGCCATCCAGGCGCTGTGGCTCCTCACCGTAGCGGTAACTGTGCTCGGCACGACATAGATCGTGATGCGCGGCTTGCGCGATATCGTGGCGGCACGGCGTGGCGGGGCGAGCCGCGCGGTCGGTTCATCTACGGCGTGATCGAGGATGCGGACGGACAGTTGATGGTCTGGCGTGATCAGGAAGTGAGGGCGGTGAAGATGCGCCCGCCCCTCATGCCATCCACCTCGTCATCCCCGGACACGTTCCGGGGTCCCATGTCTTAAGCCGCAAGGCACTCAAAAGACGTGGATCGCTAGGACAAGCTCGGCCATGACGGTACTTTGCCGTACTTGCAGGCCCTTTGACGACGGCTGAGAACGATCTCTAATCTTCGCCACCTGACTGACCTATTTTCTCAACAGCCACCGGAACGCCCGCCGCATTTGTTCCGTCCCGTCCCGGTCGAACCATTTTCCGTGGCTGAAGATGACCCGGGTGGGGGCGCGGGAGACGAGGTGGGAGATGGCATAGCGTGCGCCGCGGCGGCGGCGGCGGACGAGGAGGCGGAGATAGGCCGGGGCCTTTCCGTCCGGGGCCTGCACGCCGGTGAGCTTGGCGAAGAGGCGGGTGCCGAAGGGGAGCTTTTCCGGCTCCAGGTTCTGGATCAGGTCGGCGAGGATCAGCGTGCTCGTGGGCCTGTGGAAGAAGGCGATCTCGTGGAAGCCGGCGGCGCCGGTGATGACGGTCTGCTCGATTTCGTCGGCCCATTCCTCCGGCGGGGTCTGGCCGAGATCCCTGTCGAGGCGCAGGCCGGACGACTTCACCTGCGGCCGCTCGCGCAGGCCCGGCGCGGCGGTAACGACGGCCCCGGGGCAGGCCTGCTGCCAGTCCTTCACATGGGTCCAGTGCGCCACATTGGGGGCCACGAGGTGGCGGATGGGACCCTGAGCCTCGATCTCCCGCTGCAGTTCCGGATTGAACCGGGTCGGCGAGTGGAGCCACATGTCGCCCGAGTTCAGGCGGATCACGGTCATCCGCACCGGCAGGGAGAGACCCATCGCCTGCTGCGGCCCGCTGTCGACGATCCAGACGTTCTCGGCCACGGGCTTGAGCACGTCGATGGGAGGGTAGGTCACGTCCGGATCCGCTGCCATCTTCGTCTGTCCCTCCCGGCTCGATGAGGCGGCCCGCTATTCCGCCGCCTCTCTGGTAACCTTCTTGTCCTTCTTTGGTGCCGTCTTCTTGAGCGGACGCCGCTCCAGCACCTCTTTGAGGAAGCGGCCGGTATAGCTCTCCTTGACCTTCACCACGTCCTCGGGCGTGCCCTGCGCCACGATCTGACCGCCGCCGTCGCCGCCCTCGGGGCCCATGTCGATGATCCAGTCGGCGGTCTTGATGACCTCGAGGTTGTGCTCGATCACCACCACCGAGTTGCCCTGTTCCACCAGCTCGTGGAGCACTTCGAGCAGCTTCGCCACGTCGTGGAAATGCAGGCCCGTGGTCGGCTCGTCGAGGATGTAGAGCGTGCGGCCGGTGGCGCGCTTGGAGAGCTCCTTGGAGAGCTTCACGCGCTGGGCCTCGCCGCCCGAGAGGGTGGTGGCCTGCTGGCCCACATGCACGTAGTCGAGGCCGACGCGGGCGAGCGTCTGCATCTTCTCGCGGATCGACGGCACGGCCTTGAACAGCTCGCGCGCCTCCTCCACCGTCATGTCGAGCACGTCGGCGATGGACTTCTCGCGATACTTCACCTCCAGGGTCTCGCGGTCGTAGCGCTTGCCCTTGCACACGTCGCAGGTGACGTAGACGTCGGGGAGGAAGTGCATCTCGATCTTGATCACGCCGTCGCCCGAGCAGGCCTCGCAGCGCCCGCCCTTCACGTTGAACGAGAAGCGGCCGGCCTGGTAGCCGCGCGCCTTCGCCTCGGGGAGCCCGGCGAACCATTCGCGGATCGGCGTGAAGGCGCCCACATAGGTGGCCGGGTTCGAGCGCGGCGTGCGGCCGATGGGCGACTGGTCGATGTCGATGACCTTGTCGAGATGCTCCAGGCCCTCGATGCGCTCGTGCGGGGCCGGATGCTCCAGGGCGCCGTTGAGCTTGCGCGCCACCGCCTTGTAGAGCGTGTCGATCACGAGGGTGGACTTGCCGCCGCCGGACACCCCGGTGATGCAGGTGAACGTCCCGAGCGGGATCTCCGCCGTCACGTCCTTGAGGTTGTTGCCCTTGGCGCCGACGACCTTGAGCATCCGCTTCCTGTCGGGCTTGCGGCGCTTGGCCGGCACCTTCACGTTCATCTCGCCCGTCAGGTACTTGCCGGTGAGGGATTTCGGGTTCGCCATGATCTCGTCCGGCGTGCCCTCGGCGACGATCTGGCCGCCGTGAATGCCGGCGCCCGGACCGATGTCGAACACGTAATCGGCCTGCAGGATCGCATCCTCGTCGTGCTCCACCACGATGACCGTGTTGCCGAGGTCGCGCAGGCGCTTCAGGGTCACGAGCAGGCGCTCGTTGTCGCGCTGGTGCAGGCCGATAGACGGCTCGTCGAGCACGTAGAGAACGCCCGTGAGGCCGGAGCCGATCTGGGAGGCGAGGCGGATGCGCTGGCTCTCGCCGCCGGACAGGGTGCCGGAGGAGCGGGCGAGGGTGAGGTATTCCAGGCCCACATCCACCAGGAAGGTGAGGCGCTCGCGGATTTCCTTGAGGATGCGCCCGGCGATTTCGTTCTGCTTGGCGGTGAGCTTGTCGGAGAGCGCGCCGAACCACTCGTGCGCGTCCTTCACGGACAGCGCCGTGGCGTCGCCGATGTCGGAGCCGGCGATCTTCACCGCCAGGGCCTCGGGCTTGAGGCGCTTGCCGCCGCAGGCCTCGCACGGGGTCTCGCCCATGAAGCGGCCGATCTCGTCGCGGGCCCAGTCGCTCTCGGTCTCCTTGTAGCGGCGCTCCAGATTGGGGATCACGCCCTCGAACGGCTTCTTCACCTCGTAGGCGCGAAGCCCGTCGTCGTAGGACATGCGGATCGCCTCGGTGCCGGAGCCGTAGAGGATCGTGTCGCGCATCTCTTGCGGCAGTTCGGACCAGGGCTTGGTCATGGAGCCCTTGAAGTGCCGGGCGATGGCTTCCAGCGTCTGGCCGTAATAGGGCGAGGTCGACTTCGCCCACGGCATGACGGCGCCGCGCTTGAGCGACAGGGTCTCGTCCACGACCAGGTCGGGATCGATGCGCATCTCGTGGCCGATGCCGCCGCAGGTGGGGCAGGCGCCGAACGGGTTGTTGAACGAGAACAGGCGCGGCTCGATCTCCGGGATCGTGAAACCGGAGACCGGGCAGGCGAACTTGGACGAGAACACGATGCGCTTCGGCTGGCCCTTCTCGTCCTTCTCGTCGGCATATTCGATCACCGCGATGCCGTCGGCGAGGTCGAGGGCGGTCTCCAGCGAATCCGCCAAGCGCGCGGCGATGTCGCCCCGCACCACGATGCGGTCCACCACCACGTCGATATCGTGCTTGAACTTCTTGTCGAGGGCAGGGGCCTCGTCGATGGCGTAGTACTCGCCGTCGATCTTCAGGCGCTGGAAGCCCTTCTTCTGGAACTCGGCGATCTCCTTGCGGTACTCGCCCTTCCGGCCGCGCACCACGGGCGCCAGCAGGTACAGCCTCGTCTTCTCCGGCAGTTCCAGCACCCGGTCCACCATCTGGCTCACGGTCTGGCTCTCGATGGGCAGACCCGTGGCGGGGGAATAGGGGATGCCGACCCGGGCCCAGAGCAGGCGCATGTAGTCGTAGATCTCGGTGACGGTGCCGACCGTGGAGCGCGGGTTCTTGGAGGTGGTCTTCTGCTCGATGGAGATGGCGGGCGAGAGGCCGTCGATCTGGTCCACGTCCGGCTTCTGCATCATTTCCAGGAACTGGCGGGCATAGGCCGAGAGCGATTCCACGTAGCGGCGCTGGCCCTCGGCATAGATCGTGTCGAAGGCGAGCGACGACTTGCCCGAGCCCGACAACCCCGTGAACACCACGAACTTGTCCCGCGGGACCATGAGGTCGACGTTCTTGAGATTGTGCTCCCGCGCCCCGCGCACGGAAATCACGCGCGCATCCGGATCACCCGCCTTGGCGCGGTTGAAGAGTTCGTCGAGTTTGGCCATGGCCCGCCTAAGCCCTGAAGTGAGGAATTCCGGCCTCGTCAGACCGGCTCCGGGATATGTGATGCCTCACCCGCCCAGACAACATGCGGCAGATGATTCCAGGGATGTGACCTTAGAACAAAAAGGGTACGTTGGGCAATGGGGGCGGTTTATGAAACAGCGGGGAATAGCGCTACCGGCGCGAACGTTCATGGTCGCCGGCTTGCGAGGATATGGGTTATTTGATACTAAATATCATTGCAAAAAAGGGGTCCCGCCTTGCCGTCGCTTGTCATCCAGTCTTTCAGCCGTCCCGGAGCGTCGGCCTATATCGACCGTGTCTCGACGGGGGTGGGCGGCACGCAGGCCGACGGCGCGAGCCTCGGTTCCAGGCTCAGCGGAGACGGTCGATATCTGGTCTTCACGAGCGAGGCGACCAACTTGGTCGCGGACGACCGCAATGACGTGCAGGATGTGTTCCGGAAGGATCTCGTTACCGGCGAGGTGATCAGGGTATCTATCGGCCACGATGCCCACGGTAATGTCATTGACGGTAATATGGAAGTCTGCGGGGTCAGTGCAAATGGTCGCTATATCCTGATGAGCGGATGGGCGAGCAATCTGTCGGTCAATGATATCTTTCGCAAGGACCTCGTCACCGGGGAGTTGATCCGAATAACCACGGGACGCGACAGCCAAGGTAATCCGGTCTCGGCCGACCGCAGCACCTTCGATGCGGCGATCAGCGCGGATGGCCAGACGGTGGTCTTCTCGAGCAAAGCGACCAATCTTGTCGAGAACGACACCAATTCATCCAGCGACGTTTTCCGGTGGAGCGCGAGCACCGGTGCGATCACCCGCCTCTCCGTCGCGAAGGATGCCGCAGGAAACGACGTCGAATTCTTGCTCAACAGTTTTGACCCGACGCTGTCGGGCGACGGGCGTTATGTCTTTTTCCTGAGTGAGGCAAATATCCTCGGACCTGGCTACGTATGGGACATTAATCTCTATCGGATCGACCTGAATACAGGTGCTATTACGGACGTATCCTCACCCAAGGATGCACAGGGCAATTTGATCCGAGCATCGGACGACGTGTTCAGCCCTGCCGGCGTCTCGGAGAACGGCCGTTACATCGTATTCAGGAGCAAGGCGAACAACCTTGTTCCGAACGACACGAACAACGGGGGCGACGTCTTCTGGAAGGACCTGGAGACCGGCGAGACGCGTCTTGCTTCGACATCGTCCGCCGGCGTTCATTCAAGTGAGGATCTAGTTTCAGCGCCAACCGTCAGCAACGATGGCCGCTTCGTCTATTTTAACAGCACATCGGCCAATCTCGTCGACGGGGATACGAACGGCAGCGTTGACATCTTTCGAAAGGATATGGTGACGGGCGAGACGATCCGCCTGTCCGCTGCAGTGAATGGCGTCGAAGCGAATCGCAACAGCTCCGAACCGTTCCTGAGTGCGGATGGTCGCAAGCTTATCTTCAGCAGTTCGGCTATCAACCTCGTGACTGGCGATACGAACGAGACCAGCGACATCTTCGTGGTCAGTATGGACTATCTCCCGCACCGCCAAGCTCTCGTTGATGGCCGTCACGTGGAGGCGACCTTCGCAGTCGGAGCGGCTTCTAAAATGAGCATCGCCTGGGGCGGCGGAACCGTGGACTTGGTTACGCCCGCTGCAGGCAGTGCTGCTGTTCGCCATACCTACGCCTCCGCCGGCACCAAAGATGTGGTGATCACCGTCACCGAGGGGGAACAGACCTGGGCTGTTCCCCACACGATCGACATGGCGGCGGGCCGGATGGTGCGCAACACGGCCCTGTTCGACACGCTCTCCGGACTGTCAGGCCCGGACCGGCTGACAGGCGACGGCTTCGCCAACCGCCTCATGGGGCAAAAGGGGAAGGATGTGCTCAAGGGCTTGGCGGGGCACGATGTGCTGTGGGGTGGGGCGGACAAGGACACCCTCTATGGCGGCTCAGGCAAGGACGTGTTCGTGTTCGATACCAAGTCGAGCAAGAAGAAGAACCTGGACACGATCAAGGACTTCTCGGTGGCCGACGATACGATCTGGCTCGACAACAAGGTGTTCAAGAAGCTGGGCAAGAAGGGCTCGGAAGCCAAGCCGGCCAAGCTGAACAAGAAGTTCTTCAGCCTGGAGAAGGCCAAGGGCAAGGACGACTACCTGGTCTACAGCAAGAAGAAGGGCATCCTGTATTACGATGCCGACGGATCGGGTGCCGGCAAGGCGGTGGAGATCGCCAAGATGGCCAAGAAGCTCAAGCTCACCGCAAACGACTTCTTCGTCGTCTGAGAGTCGTTCAGAGCTGGCATTGGCGATGGCTTTACATGATTGCCGATGCCTTCTGATTCCAGCGAGCGGCCTAGCCCCGCCGAAGGCTGGGAAGGACCCTCAAACACGAGAGATTTGGGGCGCTTGCGCGCCAAGTCCGTTCATTGATCACCGATATAAATTGTTATAATATAACTTAAAATCGATCTGCTGATGCCGGTCAGACGAGGGGTGCGTTAACATGACTGTATCGAGTTCCACTTTGCTCCAGGGCCAGAACGCCAATCAGACGAGTGCTTCCTCGGGGGGCGCGGCCTCAACCCTGCAGATCACCGGATTGCATGGCGAGACTGTCCTTTTCAATTCCAGCGAACCAGTTCTTCTCGACAATGGTGGGAATGCGACAGTGGCGGCCGGTACGACCTTGAGCAGGCTCCATGTAAGCATCACCATAAATACGCCAAACGAGAAACTTGGAATCTCGACGTCAGGTGGTGTCGGACTTCCCGATGGAATGACCAATGGCGGCCAAGTTAGAGTTCAGGGAACCACGATCGGCACGCTTTCTATTTCTGAACAAGGCACACTGACGTTTTACTTCAACGACGAAGCCACAGCCGTACGCGTGCAGGAACTCATTCGCGCGCTGACCTTCTCGAACACGGCCCCAGCAAACGGGTTCGGCTCCCAAGGAGTCATCGAACTTCGTCTGTATGACAAGAACGGAACTCTGGCCCAAGCCAATGTCGCTATCATCGACCACATTACTGGCACAAACAGTGGCGACACATTCTCATGCACCAGCAGCAATCTGTCGACAGGCGACATCATCCATGGCGCGGACGGCAACGATACCCTGCTTCTGACCGGCGGTCGCACGTTCCAGATATCTGAGGTAGGAGCGATCACCAGCGTCGAGACGTTGCAGGGCTCGGCGGCCGACGACCTGATCCGGATCCATGGAAGTCAGTTGAGCGATGTGAGGACGATCGACGGCGGGGGACACGAAAACTGGAATGTTCTTGAAATTCTGGGGACCTCCATCGACTTGACCGGCAAAACCATCATCGACTTCGCTGTCATCCGCCCCTTGGATGACAACGCCACCTTCACGTTCGACGACAAGGAGGCGGCCAAGCTCCTCGAAGGAATCTCGACCGAGAACGATACGCTTATTCTGACGAGCGGCACCCTGTCGGACGCAGAGCGGCAGGCTCTGCACCGCAAGGGCGTAGACACGATCATCAATAACGGGGTCACCACCCGCTACGAAGCTCCCGTAATGATGGGTCTGAACGGTGATCGGATAGAAGCTTCCTTAGGGCACTCCGTCTTCATCGATGCCGGCAGAGACATGACAATCTCCGCCGATGACGCCCTGACATCGCTTACCGTTAGTCTATTGAACGATAACGATCATCTTGGGATCGACACGTCCGGTACCGTATCGCTTTCAAATGGCCCCAATAACGGCAGCAAGGTCAAAGTCGGTACAGTCGAGATCGGCGCGATTCAGACAGACTTCCCTTCTACCTCTTATCTCCGAATTGCGTTCAACGGGAATGCGACAGCGGATCTCGTACAGGAACTCGCTCGAGCCCTGACCTACACACACCATGGATCCATGGGCTCCCTTACTCCACCGTATGAGATCCGATTGTCTCTGCGAGATGGAGGAGGGCGCGAAGCAGTGGCCGTTGTTGTCGCCGAAGTGACTGACACTCCGGCTAACGCTCCAACCGGCATCTCGCTGAGCGGCAACAAGGCGGCGGAATATGCGGTGGCCGGCACGCTGGTCGGCACCCTCTCGGCGACCGATCCGAATGCGGGCGACGCGTTCACCTATACGCTACTCGACAATGCCGGCGGCCGCTTCAAGATCGAGGGCGACAAGCTTCTGGTGGCGAACGGCTTCAAGCTCGACTTCGAGCAGGCCGCCTCGCACACCGTCAAGGTGCAGGTGACGGACCGGGCCGGAAATACCGTCGCGAAGGACTTCGCGATTACGGTCTCGGACGTCAACCCGGAGGTCACCGCCGGTTCGGCCGATCACGACGTGTTCTTCGGCGGCGCCCTCAACGACCGGCTCTCCGGCGGCGGCGGCCACGACACCATCGGCGGCGGCGCGGGCAAGGACAAGCTCTACGGCGGCAAGGGCAAGACCAGCAAGGATGCCTTCGTGTTCGACACCAAGCTCACCAGCAAGAGCGTGGCCAACCGGAACAAGGACAAGATCTACGACTTCG
>NZ_JBHSBQ010000014.1:0-29067 GCF_042650665.1 Microvirga sp. GCM10011540
TTGCGACAGATCCTTGTCCTTTGGTGGCTCTTGCGGATAGGGTACCGGACCAGGCCGCACAGGCAATCGCACGCGCAAGCCTGGACCATACCTTTGGGAGGATCACTGCCGGAGCATCGGTTTCTTATCTGACGGACTTCGGTAGAGCACGGGGCCGTCGAGTCAGCCGATTGGGCTAAGGTGACCTTGATCGCGGCTGTAAGCATGACGATATTACTGTGTGGAACGACGCTGATCACCAGCGGGCCACGAATAGGACATACGGTGGGGACACAGCAAACGGACTCCTGACGTTCCGAGGCGACTCAGGGGCGTCGATCAGGCTCGGGCAACCGGAAATGAAAGTGGCAGCGGAAATGTCGCAAACCCATCAGTAACCTAGTTCGGTCTATGCCTCCGACCAGCCCCAGAGGTTTATGATGTTCAAAGGCCGCCATTTCGACCGCTCGGTAATCCTGCTGTGTGTCCGGTGGTATCTCGCTTACGGCCTGAGCCTCCGGAACCTGGAGGAGATGATGGCCGAGCGCGGGATCTCGGTCGATCACGCGACCATTCACAGATGGATTGTGCGCTATTCGCCCGAACTGCTCGAGCAGTTCAATCGGCGCAAGAGAGCGGTCACCCGTCGGTGGCACATGGACGAGACGTACATCAAAGTCCGCGGGCGTTGGCTGTATCTCTACCGCGCCATCGACAGCAACGGCGATACGGTCGAGTTCTGGTTCAGCGAGAAGCGCAATCTCACAGCCGCCAAGCGGTTCCTGCGCAAGGCCTTAAAGCGACACGGTCGACCGGAGCGGATTGTCATCGACGGCAGCCAGACCAATCGCGAGGCGATCCTGGCCTGTGATACCACAGACCGTCTCCAGGACAGATCGAGACGTCAGCTGAAGCCGATCCGGATCCGGCAAAGTGCCTACTTAAACAATCGCATCGAGCAGGACCATCGGGCCATCAAGCGGCGAGTGCGTCCTATGCTGGGTTTCAAGTCCATGGACAGTGCCCGTGCGATCCTGGCCGGCATCGAGATGGTGCACATGATCCGCAAAGGACAAATGAGGTGCACTCAGAATTCGCACGTCTCTCTCGCAGAGCAGTTCGAGCATCTGGCCGCATAAGCGCCCACAGATCACTCTGGCATCTCTTTATCCATCGCCTAAAATTGCGACAGAGCCCCAGCGCCATCTGATTGAAAGCTAGGGAGCCTTGGCATGCTCCCCAGCCCGCCCAAGTGAAGTCCTGACCAGCCTGGCCGCTCACATGAAAGGCCGAGTCCAACGCATAAGGCGGACGTTCATCAAACGTCCGCCTTCGCCAAAACTCGACATTCAGCATGTCTCGAAAGCGGACATTCATTGGAAGAGCAGTGTCCCGGTTTCGCCGCCTCTGTTTGCGACCACCCTTATGTTCAGCCGGATGCTTCTTCTAGTATAGCGGGTCCGGCTATCTCCAACCGAATCCTCCCGCGGCCCGTCCGTAGCAACCGGACAGGAGCAGCCTTTTCCTCAAGCCGACGCCGAAGCAGGAGCAGTCGCGTTTCGAGATTGTCCTTGATGTCCGGCAAACGCACTTCCTCCGAGAGCCGGATCTCGCGGTTGGTGAATTCCGTGCGCCCTTCCTGCTGATAAATACGAAGCAGGTGCATCAAGAGCCGCCCAGGCACCCCTTTGATCAGGTACTCATTGTCGATGAAGATGCTGTCATCATATGCATAGTGTACAACGCGGAAGCCCCGCCCGGTCAGGACGGACTGATCTGCGGTGACTGGGACACTCGACGGTCCTTCCAGGATTTCGGCCTCGGCAAGCGCGAGGGCTGCCGCCGCTTGCAGCGCGACGACCGCGAGTGCCGCTTCGTCCTCCCTGGTGAAGGCAAGCCGCTGGGAACTCTCCAGGAACAACACACCACGCAAGACGCCATGCGCTATCATCGGCAGAGCGACTTGGCTCATGGCATCTGGCATCCCTGGCAGGGCAATGGTTCGCGTGCGGCTCTCCTCGTCCGACGAGGCATGAACCGCAGAGCTGAAGCGCCGGATCCGGCTCATGTCGCTGACCCGCACGGGACGCCGTTCCGAGGCGGCCGTCCCGATGATGCCCTCGCCCACCAGCACCTCCGAGCCGATGCCACTCCGTTCGTACCCGCGACTGCCAACAGTGATAAGTCGGCCGCCAGCCGGCTCCTTCAGCAGTAGCATGGCATTGCTGAAGTTGAACCTATCGCGCAGCCCATCCAGAACTGCATCGATGATGGAGCCAACATCACTCGCCCCGGAAACCCTGCGAGCGACCGCAGCCGCGGCCATAAGCTGAGTTCCCGGCTCTTGAGAGGAAATTTTCTGTGGGGGCTCCGGTGAAGGGACAGCATGCACCGCCCTCACCCGATAGATGTCGACACCACGCAGCCGCATGACCTCGCCCATGCCCACCTGGGTGCTGGTCGCCCGGAGCTGGATGGCCATCTCCTCAAAGAGTTCGCCGCTGTCCAGGGTCCGCTCGAACATTACGTCCAGCCGGTATTGCCCGCCGTCGCGCGGGTCGACGATCAGTACGGCAGCGGCGGGATTGGCCCGCACGTTCGTGGCCGTCTTGGAAAAAAACTGGTTGGACAAGGCCACCCGCTCGTCATCGACCAGCACGACATGCGACAGGTAGGAGATGTTCGGCATGCCATCGGGTGCTGCGGTGGCGATGATGGAGGGAATGACGCCCTCGAAGCACGCGGCGAGGTCGCGAAGCCGGATCGTCATGGGAACTGCTCGATAAGTTGGCCTGCCTTGGCGCCTGGTGTCTGTACGAAGATCTCCTGCACCGACAGGCGCAAGGTGACCAGATCCCGCTCAACGAGCCAGGGCGCCACGATCCGCCGCTCCAGACCGAGTTCACCCAGAGTTGACGCCATGCTTTCGATATAGCGCCGTGCCAGAGCGACGTGTTCGGCTGTGGTCGAGGCCACTGTGGCGTGCCCCTTCACCTGGTAGGACACATAGTCCGAGGGCCGGGCAAAGGTGACGGCAAGCTGGCCATTGGCTCGCACATTCGCCACTGTCTTTGACCACTGCCACTCCGAGACCGCCAGATCGACACAGCCTTCCTCTCTGCGGACGACGGCTCCAACGGCGCGCGCGATCTCGGGTACGAGCGCACCATCGCGGGTGCCCAGAATGATCATCACCGGGCTGGCCATGAAGGCTGCGAGGTCTTGGTTGATGAGCACGCGTCAAAGTCCCCTACTGGTGGAGCATAGCGGCTTAGCGATCTTTTAGGAAACCGGCACCGGGCGCTTAGGAAGCATTTAGGAAACGCGGATCGCGGATCGGCCTATTCCATGGGCTCTCATGAAAGGAGCTCACGATGACTGATCTCGCCTTCCAAAAAATGCCTCCCAATGCTGTCGCCATCATCGGCGCTGGACCCGCCGGTCTGGTGACCGCGCGTTGGCTGGCAAGCCATGGCTTCGATCCCATTCTGTTCGAGGCGGCGGACCGCCTAGGCGGCCAGTGGAACGCGGCCTCGCCCCTGAGCGGCACCTGGCGCGGCATGCGCACCAACACCAGCCGCGTCATGACGCGCTTTTCGGATCTCGACCATCCGGAGGGCACGCCCGTCTACCCCAGCCGGGAAGACATGCATGCCTATCTGGAGCGTTATGCCGAGCACTTCGGGCTTGTACCGCGTATCCGCTGCCGCACTTGGGTCGAGCGGCTTGACAAAGCTGAAGGTGGTGGGTGGCTCCTCCGCTCGCACCGGGACGGCAAGGTCCGGACCGAGCACTTTGCCCGCGTGGTGGTGGCATCCGGCCGCTATGTCGCGCCCGAGGTTCCTACGGTGCCGGGGCTCAACGGCTTCACCGGGGCGCTTGGGGTGGCCCACACCAGCCAGTACGATGGGCCCCAAGCCTACCGCGGCAAGGACGTGTTGGTCGCCGGCTGCTCGATCAGTGCGCTTGAAATCGCCTCCGACATAATCCTGTCCGGCGCCCGCAGCGTGACCGTCTGCTATCGCCGGCAGCGCTATGTCCTTCCCAAGATATTGGCTGGGGTTCCGACGGATCATGTCATGTTCACCCGTGCGGCAGGACTGGCAGGCGAGATCCTGCCGCCGGACGACCTCGCGGCCGGACTGAAAGCGACAGTCCTGCGCGTGGCCGGGTCGCCCGATCAGTTCGGCGCCATGACGCCGGACGAGAACATCTTTGCCGCCGGAATTACGCAGTCGCAGAACTTCCTCCCGCTTGTGGCCGAGGGCCGCATCGTGGTCCGTCCCTGGATTGAGGCGATCAATGGACGCTCCGTCGCCTTTGCCGATGGAAGCCAGGGCGAGTTCGACGCGATCGTGTTCGGCACCGGCTATCGCCTGTCGTTGCCCTTCCTTGCACCAGAATTGGCGGCAACGCTCGGGCTTGACCCGACCCATATCGATCTGTGCGACCATACCTTCCACCCGGAACTCGAAGGGCTTGCCTTTGTGGGCCTGTACGATCAGGTCGGGCCGCTCTTTCCGGTGCTCGAACTCCAGGGGCGCTGGATCGCCTACACCTGGGCAGGTGTCATCCCGGCACTAGGCCGCGAAGCTTTGGCTGCCGGCCTGGCCCGGAGCCGCGCTCAACGCGGAGGCCCTCAAAGCATTCCGATGCAGGTGCTGGCGCTGATCTTTGCCCGCAATGCCGGCGTGGAGCCGGACCTCGGCCGCTGGCCGGATCTGGAGCGGGCACTGCTCTTCGGACCGCTCTCGCCGGTGTCTTTCCGCCTGCACGGGCCGGACAGCCTTGAGGACGCCCCAGCACTGACGGCTGCTGCGGCAGCCTGCTTCGGGGCGATCCGCTCGCCGGAGATGAACAATGAAGAACGCGGGCTGAGAGATCTGGTCACGAGGACCGACGCGTCACAGGCGGCCTGATCAGCACGAATGAAAGGGGCGATACGTTGTCGAATGCATAGCAACCTCATTGCCCCGCCTCATGCGCTTGAACTTCCAACTGTTTCGATCCCGGCCTGTGGAGTGCTTTGCACCGAAGGATGGCGCAGGCCGGCTTTCCCATTGGGGAAAGTCTGCCTGGGGTCAATCTTCCACCTTCCGGCCGCGGAGCGAACGTCAGCTCTCAATCGCTGAAGCGGAACAAGCGCTGACGTCTCAGGAGTGCCAAACGCGATCCTTCGTCAATATTGCCCCGGGCCTGCCTGTGGCCGGAGTTGAGCGGGAGCCTAAAATTGAAAAGCTCCAGGCTCCAAAGTGAACGGGCCTGATACGGGCTCACCTCATCGTTTCGTGGCGCAAATGCGCCGGGTGTGCGTTGCTGGCTGGCCATAGATCTGCTGTAATGGCAGCCGACCCTGGGGCACCAGGGAGGCGACCATGGCTCAGGCAAGAGTCCTTCTGTCCGCGTGTATCGGCATCATCATGTCGTTGGATGCCTTCGGTGCAGGTGCCGAGCCAAGCGGACCCGAGAAGGTGCAAGCGGCACTCGAAACTTGGTTGGCGGAGAGAGCCCCACTGGAGAAGGTCACCGGCATCGCCGCCTATGTCAGCCTCGGAGATCCTGGGCCGGCCATTGAGGCGTTCGCTGGCACCACAGGCCGGTCGCCCTCCGACAGACCCGTGAGCCAGGACACCCTGTTCCAGATGGGCAGCACGTCGAAATCGTTCACGGCCGCCGTGATCCTCAGGCTCGAGGCCGCCGGCAAGCTGTCGCTCGACGACACGCTGGGCAGATGGCTGCCGGAGTATCCTGCTTGGCAGGATGTCAGCATCCGGCGCCTACTCAACATGACCAGCGGGATTCCAAACTATTCCGAGACCGAGGCGATGTCGCGCCTGTGGGTAGAGCACCCCCAACGCGTCCTCAGCGCGGACGAGCTTGTGAGGATCGCGTATCCCACCAGCAGCAACAAACTCCCCACAACGACCGGCTACCACTACTCCAACACTAATTACATCCTGGCCAGCATGATCGCCGAAAAGGCGAGCGGCAGGACATTCCAGGATCTGGTTCATGAGCTTGTGATCGAGCCGTTCGGGCTCCACTCGACCTTCTACGAGAGTGGCACCTATCCTGAGGCCGTGGTCCGGCGGCTGGCGCATGGCTATTTCGAGAACCCGGCCTGCACCGACTATCAGCCTAAGGATTGTACGGCATCCTGGAACCTCCCGCTGGTGGGCCGCGACGTGCGGGCAATGAGCTCATCGTGGACCCAGGCCGCTGGCGGCGCAATCTCGAACGCACGCGACGTCACCCGCTGGATGCGGGCAGTGTTCGCGGGCCGGGTGGTGCCAGCAAAGCAACAGGGCGAGTGGCAGCGGATGATCTCGACCCGGACCGGAGAACCTCTCCTCGGGTTAACGGCCGAGGACCCTCGCGGTTTTTCTCTGGGCTTGGCTCGCGCGATACTCGGGCCGCCGGGCGGAAACTGGTTCTACGAGGGCGAGACGCTTGGCTACCGCACTCTCTACGTTTGGTTTGCGGAGGACGATCTCCTGATCACGGTGCAGACCAACTCGCAACCTGCCGACGGAATGGACCGGCTCCACGATGCGGTGATGGCAATCTACGAAGCCGTTAAGCCTCCCACATCACCATGATCTTTTCCTCCTGATCGCCCTTTGCCGGGTCCAAGCCTCTGCCAAAGGCTGCTCCTAGCGGCCTCTTCGGTCTGCTGGCGATCACCACACCGGCTACAGCTTCGCTTCAGGACTGCGGTGGCGACGATACTCCGGCAGGCGGCTGTGCGTTCGGCGCAGTTACCGCGGCCCCGAGATTATGCTCGGGCAAGGTCAGGCTCGGAGGATCGCCTGCCCTTAGGGATATCCAGTGATCCCCACCTCAGGAGCTATTCTGCCGGCTTCTGAAGTGTCCCAGAAGCCGGGGAACGGAACCACATAGGCGTGCCATGCCGCTTGATACGAAAGAGCCGGAGATCATCACACTGAGCAGTTCCGTGGAGTTCTGTCGTCTGATCACTATGGCAGATGCGGAGGATCATCATGGGACTGGCATTCAAGAACGATCTCCACGATGAGTTTGGAACGTGGCCTATTGCATACATTCCCTATGGCGGCGCGGATTTCGGGGAGGTCCTTGCAGTCGGGCGCGCCGTCGGAGACGGCGGTGACACGGTCTTTCATGAGGCCTGGATGGCCGCAGGTGACCGGCTTGCGACGGAGGCTGAGGAGGCGAAGAGCCGCAGGTTGCGTAGCAGTGCCCGAGATTTGTTCCTGCGCGCCAGCGCGTTCTACGCAGCCTCCTACCACCCCCTTTATGGGGCGCCGGTCGACCCTCGGCTTCTAACCGCGTTCCGGAAGCAGATTGATGCCTTCAACAAGGGGCTCGCGCTTTTCAATTCCCCTGTCGAGCCGATGCGGATCCCCTTTGAGAGCACGTCGATGCCCGCCTACTTCATTCCTGCTGCCGGGCACGAGAACGCGGTCCGCCCTCTCATCATCCTGACCAATGGGTACGATGCAACCGTCACGGACATGTACTTTGCCTCTGCTGTGGCGGCGAACCGCCGGGGCTATCACTCTCTGATTTTCGACGGTCCGGGCCAAGGCGAAATGCTTTATGAGCAGAGCATTCACCTGCGGCCCGACTGGGAAGTCGTCGTCGGGGCAGTTGTTGATTATGCCCTCAACCTCCCCTCGGTTGACTCCAGGTGCATTGTACTGAGCGGCTGGAGTCTCGGCGGCCATCTTGCACCGCGCGCTGCATCCGGTGAGCATCGCCTCGCCGCCTGCATTGCCGATCCGGGCCAGTGGAGCATTGCCGCACCATTCCGTGATTTTGCAATCAAGCTCGGCGCAACGCCGCAAGCAGCAACTCATCTCGGGGAGCTTGACCAGTCTGTCCTGGACCGGATGATGCAGGTCGCGTCGGACAATCCCAGCTTCAGATGGAAGATCGTCCAGCGTGGCTTTTGGGTCCACGGCGTCGACAACCTGCGCGACTACTTGCGTTCGGCAGAGCAGTTCACGATGGACGGGCGTGCCGATGCGATCTCGTGCCCGACCCTGATGACGCTCGCCGAGGATGACCCCTTAGCGAGAGGCGCCGAAGCGTTCTTTGATCAGCTTCGCTGCCCTAAAGAGCTGGTACGCTTCTCCACGTCCGAAGGTGCTGGCGAACACTGCGAGATGGGAAACCGGTCACTCCTGAACCGTCGGGTATCCGATTGGCTTGATGGTGTGCTGCCCACTAAGAAGAGTCCCCGGCGCAGTTTGGCAGCCAATCCAAGTTAAATGGGTGCCAGTCGATGCCCACTGCAATCAGCACGGCTTGCGAGCTGACGATGCCGCCCTCGCGCACCTTCTCGTAGCGGGCGTCTAGGATCAGGTACGGAAACGGCTCCTCGAGCCTTCGGCAGGCGAACTGAGCCAGGCTGTCGTCGAGGCGCTTGTTGATGGCCGAGATCGCCGAGGCCGAGAAGCTGTGGCCGCACAGCTCCTCGGTGATGGCCTTGACCTTGCGGGTGGAGACGCCCTGGACGTACATCTCGGCCAGGGTGGCGACGAGCGCCTGCTCGGAGCGTTGGTCACGCTCGAACAGCTCGGTGGAGAAGCGCCCGTCCCGGTCCTGCGGCACGCGCAGCTCGAGCTTGCCGACGCGGGTCACGAGGGTGCGGGTATAACAGCCCGAGCGGTAGCCGAGGCGGGCTGCGGTGCGCTCGCCCTTCTCAGCCTGGAGGGCGTCGGTCATCTCGGCTTCGAGCATCTCCTGCATGACGGCGCGCACGATCTCGCGCAGCCCGTCCGGGCTCTGGCTCAGAAGCTCCTTGATGGCAGCGGCAGCAGGTTTATCCTTCGCATTGGTCATGGTGGGGCTCCTCTCGGAGGGTGACTTGGACATCACCATCCTGCCATGACCGCCCCGCTCAGGCGATTTGCAGAACCTTCACCACACTACTTCCGAGGGCGGTCGCCCGTCCCTCAAGGTGGATTGACTTCACCCTACACTAGACACAATGTGGGGCGGTGTAGAAGGTGAAACTCGTTCACCCCCGTATAGGACCTGCACCTTAGTAGACGGCAACATATCACTTGCCATCGAGCATGCGTCTTATCTTGGCGGCCAGCTCGGCATAGGTGAAGGGCTTCCCGATCAGATGCATTCCAGGGTCCAGGCGACCATGGTGGACGATGGCGTTCGAGGTGTAGCCTGTCGTGAACAGAACCGGGAGCCCTGGCCTGATCCGCGCGACTTCGTCCGCAATGACACGCCCGTTCATTCCGCCCCTCAGAACCACATCCGTGAAGAGCAACTCGATCTCAGGATGCTTTCGGACGATTTCCAGAGCTTCTCGACCATCGGCCGCCTCAAGAACCCGGTAACCCAGATCGCACAGGGCCTCGATGGCATACGCCCGCAGATCGGGCTCATCTTCCACAACCAGAATGGTCTCGCTGTCGCCTCTCACCATGGCGGGGCTCTTCGCCGGCACCTCGGCGGGCTCCTCGTCGGAGCCGATCAGCCGGGGCAGGTAGATCTTGATCGTCGTGCCTTCGCCCAGCTCGCTGTAGATTCTCACATGGCCGTTGGACTGCCGGACGAAGCCATAGACCTGGCTCAGGCCGAGTCCGGTTCCCTTGCCCACTTCCTTGGTGGTGAAGAACGGCTCGAACACCTTCTCCATCGTGGCCTTGTCCATTCCGGTGCCGGTGTCGGAGACGGCCACGAGCACATACTGCCCGGCCGGGACAGGCTCGGCCAAAGCCGCCACATAAGCCTCGTCCAGACGGGCGTTGGCGGTCTCGATGGTGAGCTTGCCGCCATCCGGCATGGCATCGCGGGCGTTCACCGCCAGGTTGAGGATGGCGTTTTCCAGCTGGTTCGGATCTGCCTGAGAGCGCCAGAGGCCGCCGGCGAGCACCGTCTCCAGCACAACCACCTCGCCGAGCGTCCGCCGCAGGAGGTCGGACATGCCGGCCACCAGCTTGTTGGCGTCGATGGGCTTGGGATCGAGCGGCTGACGCCGCGAGAAGGCCAGGAGGCGCTGGGTCAGAGTAGCCGCGCGCCGGGTCGCCTCCATAGCGTGATCGGCGGCTCGCTGGAGCCGGTCAGCTCCTTCGGGAAGACGACGCTGGAGGAGCTCGATGTTGCCGACGATGATCGTCAGCAGATTGTTGAAGTCGTGGGCGATGCCGCCGGTGAGCTGACCGATAGCCTCCATCTTCTGCGCCTGTCGCAGAGCCTCCTCGGCCTTCAGGCGCTCGGCGACTTCCTGGGCCACCCGCTCCTCAAGGGTCTCGTTCAGGCGCTTGAGCTCCTCGGTGGCCTGCTCGGCCTTCTGACGTGCTAGCAGCAGTTCCCGCTCGTACTTGCGGCGGTCGGTGGCGTTGAAGAGGGTGATGCGATGAACCATCGGGCGGCCATTCGCATCCCGCTTCTGGACCGTGTTGGCCAGAACAGGCAGGGAACGCCCATCGGCGCAGGTCAGGTCGAACGCAATCTCGTTCACGAAGCCCTGCATCTGCAGGAGCGGCGTCAGGTGCGTGTCGTAGAAGATCCTGGCGCCGACGCTCAGAAGATCCTGGAAGCACCTGTGGCCGACGAGGTCCTGCCGGTCCATGCCGATCCAGGTGAGGAAGGTCTGGTTGGCCCTGATGATAGTGCCGTCCGGCAGGGTCGAGAGGTAGCCGCAGGGGGCGCTCTCGTAGAGTTCTTCGGCGGATTCGACCAGCGACCCGGGGTCCATCTTCACTAGGTGACAGCCTTGGCCGGAGCCGGATCGCGCAGAAAGGCCTTCATGGCGGCTATCGTCTCCTCGGGCGCACTCAGGTTCGGGCAGTGTCCCGTCGCGCTGAGCTGAACGAACTCGCTGCCCGCAATGGTCTGGTGCATGTAGCGCCCGACTGCCTCGGGGGCGATGGCATCCTGCGAGCACTGAAGGATGAGGGCCCTTGTCCTCACGTTGACCAGATCGGCCCGGTTGTCGGAGAGGAAGGTCACCCGGGCGAAGTGCTTGGCGATCTCCGGGTTGGTGCGGCAGAAGCTGTTGGTGAGTTCCTCGCCGAGTTCCGGGCGGTCCGAATTGCCCATGATGACTGGAGCCATGGTGCTGGACCAGCCGAGATGATTGCTGTCGAGGAAGTCGAGCAGGCCCTCGATGTCCTCCTGCTTGAACCCGCCGACATAGTCGCCGTCGTTGATGTAGCGCGGCGAGGGGCCGATCAGCACGAGACGGTCGAACCGCTCCGGCTCCCTGATGGCGGCGAGAACCCCGATCATGGCGCTGACGGAGTGGCCAACGAAGATCACGTCCTTCAGGTCCAACTCCCGGCAGATCGCCAGCACGTCCTCTGCGTAGCCGTTGAGCGAGCCGTACTTCGTCCGGTCGAAGGCGGAGGCATCCGACTGCCCGTGCCCGACATGGTCGAAGAGGACGATCTTATAGCGGTCCTCGAAGGCCGGGGTGATGAAGCGCCACATGTTCTGATCACAGCCATAGCCGTGGGCGAAGATCATGGGCTGCCGACCCTGCCCGAGAACCTTGACATTGTTACGCTTGAGAACGGCAGACATGGGCACTCCGTGCAATCCAAAGACCGATAGGTAGGCCGCTCGCCAAGGTCATGCCTGCGAGCTTTGCAGTTCAGCCCGCTTAAGTAAGCGTCCTGTCTCCCCTGTCAACACCGCCGCAAGTTCACACGTCCGCCGCCGCAACCAGGGAGCGTCGACAGTGCAGGTGAAGCAGCTTCTGTTGTTAAGCGTTGAGAGCCGGTATCCTGTATGTGCTCTGTATCCTCAATGGAGGCGACAATGGAAGCACAGTAGCAGCAAGGGCAAAGTTGTCAGTCATGGGTGTCTTAGGAGGACGAGTGGATCCAAGCCTTACTTCCGAGAAGCGCCAATCAACAGCACCAACACACCTGATGGTGTGGCCACGCCAGTGCCCCAATGTAATCCGTAGATGTCCAGGGTGCCGTAGGCGAGTTTTCGACGGCAGCTATCAAACGCTGACGTTCCACTCGAATATTCAATTTGAGGGGGAGCCCCGGCCCGCATGCCACCGAGCGGTGCGAGCGGCGGCACCTCAGAACATAGATCACTGTTCTACGACATGTTCGCGAGAGCCCGCCGGCTCCTCCGCTGCTAGGCGTCGCAGGACGTCCATAAACTCGGCAAACCTTTTCTGCCCCACCTCAGCCGCCCATTCTGCCTGTAGCTCACGCAGGCAGGCGAAGATCGTCTCGCCCACCTGCCAGCCGCGCTCAGTCAGATAGACCAGGCGCCGGTCACTATCCTTTGCGGCGCGTCTTTCGAGATACCCGAGCGCCTCAACTTGAGCGATGAGGTAGTTGGTGGCCTGCGGTGACATCCCCATCCGCCTCGCTAGGTCCGCAGGCCTGACCCCATCAGGGAGGGGGTAAGTGAATACGGCAAGGTGCGCCTCCTGCAGATCGTCAAAACCCGCCGCCCGAACAGCGTCCTGGATCCGGTCGCGCACGCGCCGCCAGCATTGGCGCAGCAAGGCCCCCACGAACGGTGGGCCGTTGTCCTCGCCAGCTCCTGCATTGGTGTGTTCAAACGCACTTGCGCTCATTGTAAAGTCGCTTTATGTTTTCTGACATAAAGCGACTTTACATCAGAGGAGCGCATGATGGAAGGCATTAGCAGCAACACCGTCCGGATTGGTGACTTGGATCTGCGGTTCCTGGTCGACGAAACGCAAGGCTCGGGCGACCTCGTCATGTTCGAGTTCACCGTCCCGCCACAAGCTCGGGTGCCGGCGCCGCACTTCCACCGCGATGTGGACGAAGTCGTCTATGGGTTGGAAGGAACCCTGACGATGACCTTGGACGGAGACAGGCGTGAGTTGCACTCCGGTGAGGTCATCTTCATCCCGCGTGGGAGCGTGCACCACCACGAGAACCTGCATGAGCAGGCCGCACGGGCGCTGGTGGTCCTGACACCGGGCTCAATCGGGCGGCGCTACTTTGAGGAGATTGCTGCGGCGGTGAACGTTCCGGGCAAGCCCGACTTGGCGCAGGTCAGGGAGATCATGCTCCGGCACGGCCTCATTCCAGCCTGAGCACGACAGCACCGATGACTGCTCCGTCCTGTTGCCTTAGCGAGGTCGCCTTATGTCAAGGGAGCATGGACGGTGCAGCGGAGACCATCCGGCTCGAAGCTGACCTGGGCCGTGCCCCCGAGGTCATGCGCAAGGCTGCGCTCGATCAGACGTGTGCCGAAGCCACGCCGCTTTGGCACCTGAACAGGTGGCCCACCCTTCTCCGCCCACTCAAGATGCAGGCAGGACTGGCCATCGTTTTGCTCGACCTTCCATGCGATCCGGACTTGACCCGTCAGGTTTGACAGCGCGCCATACTTCACCGCGTTAGTGGCCAGCTCCTGCAAGGCCATTGCCAGCGCCAGAGCCATACGAGGCGAGAGCCTGACCTCAGGTCCGTCCACGTGCAGCCGGTCCTGGCCTGAACTGTAGGGCTCAGCCGCCTGGCCGATGATCTCGCGAAGCCCCGCTCCCTCCCAGTTCTCCCGCGTCAGCACGTCGTGCGCACGGGAAAGGGCCAGCAGCCGGCCTTCGAGAGCCTCTTTGGCGCTGTCCGCTGTTGCGGCAGTGCGCAGGGTCTGCACGGTGATCGACTGCACGCTCGCCAACGTGTTTTTCACCCGGTGGTTCAGTTCGTTGATGAGCAGCTTCTGGTGCTCTTCGCCGCGCTTGCGGGCACTGATGTCTCGGGTCACCGCCAGATGCGCCACAGAGCCGTCTGGCATCGTCAGCGGGACTGCATGCGTCTCCATGTGCCGACGCGTGCCCTTCAGGCTGATGATGTCGAACTCCCAGTTCACGCTCTCGCCCTTGCAGACGCGCGCGTGGTTGGCTCGCCATTCCTGCCGGAACTCAGGAGCAATGACATCGAGCACGCTGGCGCCCTTCAGCATGGCAGGATCGTCAATCTCCAGCATGGCAAGGCCAGCCGGGTTCATCTCCAGGACCTTGCCATCGACTGCCACCAGCTTCACGCATTCCGGCGTCGCCTCGATGATTGCCCGGTGCCGCGCCTCGCTCTTGCGCAGGGCCTCCTCGACCTTCTTGAGGTCGCTGATATCGCGGGAAACCGACAGGATCTTCTCGACCTTGCCATCAGGCCCAGTGATCGGAGTAACGGCTACATCCCACCATTTGAGCGTGCCCCTGAAGGTGGGCGTCGGTCCCTGGAAGCGGGCCATACCGCCGGCAAGAGCGGTCTCGACAGCCTCACGCGCCTTGGCGTGCTCAGGACCGTACCAGAAGCTGCGCCAATCGCAGCTCTGAATGGCGCCGAAGTCGACGACCTCCATGACCTCCATGCCACCCGTGCTCATGAACTGGAGCTGGGCGTTGGTGTCGAGCACCTTGATGCAGTCGCTGGAGCTCTCCAGGATACGCCGGTTGAACTCCTCGCTTACTCGCAGCGCCTGTTCAGCTTTGACCTGCTCGGTGACATCGTAGCCCTCACCAAAGATGCCGGTGACCTGGCCGGAAGCATCGGTGATGGGCTGATAAACAAAGTTCAGGAACCGCTGCTCGTCCCCTCCACTCGGCACCTGCTGAAGGGAGATTGGGATTGCGTTCGCAATAAAGGCCTTTCCAGTCCGGTAGACTTCGTCCAGCAACTCGATGAAGCCTTGCTCCACAAGCTCCGGCAGCGCCTCCCGCACTGGCATTCCGAGCACCTCGCGGTGGCCGATCAGTTGCTGGTAGGATGAGTTCACGAGCTCAAAAACGTGGTCGGGCCCTCGGACCATCGCCATGAAGCTTGGCGCTTGCTGGAACAGTTGCTGCAGGCGCTCGCGCTCAGCCATGGCTCGGCGTTCAGCAAGAACCTTGCCCGTCGTCTCAACAGCGGCGCAGAACATGCCGGCGACTTGGCCGCTCTCATCGCGGATGGGCGTGTAGGAGAAGCTGAACCAGGCATCCTCTCTGCGGCCGTGCCGCTCCATGGGGATGAGGAGGTCCTCGAACCAGCTTGCCTGTCCGGAGAGTGTCTGCTCGACGATGGGGCCGATCTGCCCCCAGATATCGGCCCACACCTCAGCAAAGGGACGGCCAAGGGCGCCAGGATGCTTAACACCGAAGATCGGCGCATAGTCGTCATTGTAGAGGAAAGCGAGTTCAGGCCCCCAGGCGACAAACATCGCCTGCCTGGCATTGAGCATGAGTTCGACGTAGTTCCGCAGGGACTGGGGCCAATGAGCCGGCTCCCCCAGTGGCGATGTGGACCAGTCGTGCGCGCGCATGCGGGCGCCCATCTGTCCACCACCCTGGAGGAAGTCATGCACGGCCGGCAGCTGCTTGGCCGGGAAGTTCATCAGCATGGTGCGCGCTCTGCGGCACCACGCCTGAGCGGCTGCTCAACCTGACGCTCGCGCTCATCCAACAGCCGCAGGGCGGCTCTCACCACCTCGCTGGCGCTGCGGTAGCGGCCTGAGGCGACCTTGCTGTCAATAAGGGACTCCAGCTCAGGAGTGAGCGAAACGTTGCGGGTTTTGCGGATGGTCATGAGGGATCATTCGGCGGGGACAGGACCCGTAACAACCTTTGACACACCACTTGGTTCCAGCGCAAAAGCTAGGTTGGGTTTGTGGGGATTGAAAAGCCTTGTAACCTAAGTACTCATTATGCTTGGGTTATGCATGAACCAGCAAGGGAGCGTCTTATGTTCCGGCCCTGAACATACATAAGGATTATTCCGGGATGTGGTGGAAAGGGATATTTCCAGATCCGCAATAAATTCGGTCCGGCAAGGGATCGAGAGCAAGACACAATTCGCAAGGTCGGTAGGTTCATCTAACAGCATGCGGTGAAACTATCGGGTGCCTTCCAAGAGTTTACCGCCCAGTCAGTTTCAACAACAAGTCAACAGTGCACCTGCCGGAATCCTCACCGGAGTAGACCAGTTGCAGCGGTTTCCAAGGCTTTCAATTCCTGGGCCGCTATGGCAGCAACGACACGGTCAGCCATTTCCTCAAGCTCAGCTCTGTCTCCAGAGAGAAAGTGCGGGGCTTCATGTCCAAGATGCACAAGGAGCCAAGACGGATATCCTCAGGATACCTGAGCGGGGTTCCCGCATAGAACCGTAGATAAGGCTCCCCGACCACCAGAGGATTGTGCCTGAACCGCTCATCAACCAGCATATCAGGGATCGTGAATACCCTGTCGCTGAGGATTGTGTAAGTACAGAATGCTGTATCCCGCGGCAGTTCGGAAACGCTCAGCCCTTGCGCTGCTTTCACCCAGAGCGTATGGCGGTCGACCAAGGTGACGAGGGCGATTGGTACGTCGAAATGATGTTTCGCCTCTTGGCAGATCTCATCGAGTGTTAGAGTGGGCTCAGCTGAAAGGGAGCCGGTCTCTACAAGGACCCTTAGGCGCTCCTCCTCATTGCTTGCAGAGTTCGCCATGGTAGAGCCTACTTGCGAAATAGCTTCAGGAGGCGTTCTGAGGCTCAATGTATATGATTGGGTTCGTAAGGGAAGCTAACTGGAAATCCAAGCCTTCGAGATCAGGCACAAGTTGTATGTTATAACACTCATTGCCTCTGTAGGAGGAGCCCTGCTGCCCTATAGGAATTTGCGCCAACCTGCCCAAAAGGTGTTTGCGCGCTTCCAGCTCATGACGTGAGCACACGGGCTAGAGAGAGCCTGCTATTCCTGTCGAAGTTTTACGGATATGGCTGAACTCATATCATCTGGGGCGTTTCAAGTTGCGCAGCATTGCGGAGATACTGAGCGGGAAACGAGCACTTCTGTTGATTGTGGTCGCTTGGGCGATACTTTGTATCGGCATCGGCCTGGTGGGGTTTGGTACCTTGCGCCAGACCAAGCACCAGATGGCCAACGAGGCGGCCGCCAATGCGGAGCGGGTTTCCCGCCTGCTGCTCGCTAACTTTGAGCGCACATCGGACTCAGTTGACGGATTCCTGAAGAACTTCGCAACAGGGTTCACCCCGCAGGCGACGCCAAGTGAGCTTTTCGAGCGGCTTCGCAGCCTTAACCTGCCAAGCGCAATTGTCCAATTGGCGGTTGTCGGCCCGGACGGACGAGCGCTGGTGAGCAATCTTACCCCTGAGCCCGAGCGCGTTGACGTCTCCGACCGGATGCATATCCGTGTCCATCGCGAGAACCGGGTAGATGGCCTCTATATCAGCCCTCCTGTTTTGGGACGCATCTCGAATCTCTGGACAATCCAGTTCACGCGAGCGGTTCGCGATGATCAGGGCAATCTCCAGGCCATTCTGGTGGCCTCCTATGACCTGAGAGACTTCACCTCGTTCTATGGTGGCCTCAACATCAGCGGACAAGGAATGGTCGCGCTGGCGGGCCTTGATGGCATCGTGCGGGTCCGCAGCGCGGCAGAGGCGAGCTATGCGCAGGACCTTTCCGCGTTGCCGCGGTTCCGAAAGATCGTCGGGGAACGGAACGGCCGCTTTGACGACCTCAGCGCCATCGATAACGTCGCACGCGTCGGCTATTTCACTACGTCGGACCGTTACCCGTTTCTCACGATGGTGGCCTTCGATCAGGCTTACCTGGATCGCCGCTTGGCGACCGTGCGATTGCCCATCATTGCCTCCTTGCTTGGCTTGGCTCTGGTGCTGACGCTCGCCATGATCGGAGCGGTCTGGGTTGTGCGACGCGAGGCAGCGGCCACAGCACGCCTTCATCACACGCAGCGCCTGGAGGCCCTGGGCCGCCTGACCGGCGGCATCGCCCACGACTTCAACAATCTTCTCACCATCATCATGGGCAGCCTCGACATGCTGCGCCGAGCTAGTGAGGAGCGGCGTGCGCGCTACATCGATAATGCTGTTTTTGCCGTTGACCGCGCCAAGGCGCTCACGCACCAGCTTCTCGCCTTCAGCCGCCGCCAGACGCTTTCCCCTGCCGTTACGGACCTCAACCGCTTGGTTGTCGAGATCGGAGGGATGCTGACCCACTCCCTCCGCGACGACATCTCGGTGGAACTGGACCTCGATCCGCAACTGTGGCCCGTGAAGGTCGACGCAGATCAATTCCATGTCGCTCTCATCAACCTTGCCGTGAATGCCCGAGACGCCATGCCGAATGGCGGCGCGCTGCGTATCCAGAGCCAAAATCTTTTGGCCTCAGAGGAGGTTTGCCTCACGGTGAGCGATACTGGCATGGGTATGAGCCAGGACATCGCAGCCCGGGTGTTCGAGCCCTTCTTCACGACCAAGGAGATGGGCAAGGGAACCGGTCTGGGGCTGGCACAGGTGTATGGCTTTGTTCATCAGTCAGGAGGCAGGCTGAAGCTTGATACGGCTCCCGGAACAGGCACTGCGGTATCACTGCTATTCCCGCGTTCATACGAGCAACCGGAAGCCGTGGTTGCCGAGGGCGAGGAGTTACCTTCGCTACCTTCAGGATTGAACGTCCTCGTTGTGGATGACAATCCCGACATCTCGGTCTTGGCTGCCAATGCCCTTGAGGAACAGGGCTGCATTGTAAAGCAAGCACACTCCGCGACGGAGGCAATGTCGATCCTTCGCAAAGCAGACTTCGACGTCCTGCTGTCGGATATTGTCATGCCCGGCGAAATGGACGGGATCAGCTTGGCAAGGTTTGCCAAGGCTGCTTCGCCTGATTTGGTCGTTATCCTGATGACGGGATACAGCGAAAGGCTGGAAGGTGGCGAGGTCGTCGAGAGCGAGCTTCTGCTCAAGCCGTTTGCCCCGCGTGATCTCACAGCTGCGGTACTACGAGCGCTGAAGGCACTTGCGAGCGAGAGGCACGCAGAAGCGAGAGCAGGATAAAATCAGCCTGAGCCTGTGCAGCTTACCTTTTGTTGCCCTAGCCTCCGAAGCGTGAGGTAGCCAAGAACGGGCCGTGCGAGAGTTATTTGCACATGGCAGGCTCCTCATTGCCGCCCTGACAGGCCACAGAATTCATCTGGCTAAACAAAACTGCCGTTGGGGCGTTATTAAGGCCCAGCTAGTCGTTTGTTCTTGCTCGTGAGAGGGATGGAGAGCATGAGGTTCTGTGGGGCAGCTAAGCTGCGGCCTGTCTGTGGCCCCTGTTATTGTCATTCATCATGCCGGGGTACCAGTGCTCGAATGTAGCACGCAGCGAGCCATCCAAGGTCCTGGCCCGTGTCTGCAGGAGCAGATGAGCCCCGCGCCGGCTCCACTGCATCTGCTGTTTCTTGGCAAAGCGCTTGCTGATCACCGCATTCACCGTCGCCTCGACAAAGGCCGAGGAGATCCGCTCGCCAGACCGATAGCGCTCGCCATAGTTGATCAGGCTGGCCTCGTTGCTGGTGATGTAGACCCGAAACTCCCGCATCGCCGTCCGGAACCTGCGCAGATTGGGATAGCGACTTTCGAGAGCTTCCAGATCGAGAAGCAGATCATCGATAGCCCCACTGGCTCGGTAGGTGTTGCCGTGCCAGAGGAACCACTTGATCCGGCGCAACTCATCAATCGTCGCCACTCCGGGGTCCTTGTCATGGTGCATCAGTCCCTGGGCGAACTGGCGCAGTACCGTGATCCGCATCGTGATGTGTAACCAGTCAAGCACATGCTCACTGCACGGACTGATCCGCTCAGCGAGGGAGCGGACCTCCTCCCCGCCATCCGTGATAAAGGTAAGATCCTGATCGGCTTGGAAGCCCTGTCGGCGGAGGTGATCAATAACGCGGCGCTGCGGCTTACGATCATAGCCATGAACGAAGCCGATGTACCGGGCCTCCCCATCTTCGGGCATGGATCGGCCGACGATGAGCTCGAAGTTCTTCTTTCTGTCGCGCCAGTCGCGGATGTAGCCACCGTCCAGGCCGATAACCATCCGGCCATCGGGGACCGGCAGGTCGTCCCAATCGCGAGAGTCTGCGCCCTCGGTAAATGAGGCCCGCTGTTCAGCGAGATCGCCCTCTATCCGCTCGGCTGCCCGCAGGACGTGCTGACGGACCGTCGTCGCGTTGACACCGCTCTCAACAGGCAAGACATCGGCCAGGAGATCGGCGGCTGCCGCATAGGGCACGAGCGAGGCCCAGCGGGTCTCGAGGTACAGGCGCTCGGGCGCAACATGGTCGGGAAGCAACCGCGTCAATGGCGAGATCGTTGCCGGACCATTGGCCTGCCGCTCTTTGAGAACGTAGAAGCGTGGGCTCTTGAGCTGGACATCGCCGAACAAGGTCCGAAAGGTGACCGGATAGCTGCCCTTGCACCGGAGCTTGCGACCGCTGATTGGGCAGTGCCGGTGTTTCTCGAGCCAGCCATTGACCTGAGCCTCGACGATCCGCTGCTGAGCGGCTGCCAGCAGGGCCTTGCTCTCGGCCAGGGACAAGCCCAGATCCTCGGCTCCCTCGGTGACCTTCGTTAGAGCCGCGATTTCCTCCGTGCCACCTATGGTACCGTCGTCTCCGACGATCTGAAGCATGATCCTGACCTGCATGGGACCTTCCATGGGTTCTCGGGCGAGCCGAGGCGCCGTGGTCAGATCACCGCGGCCATGGCCTCACCACTGTTGATGCATGAGGTCGAGATACTCGGCGTTCCTTAGCCGCCCGTTGATGTCCTTGCGGGAGAACGGCTTTCCTTGCCAGCTCTGGCGCACTTCAAGGCGCTCGAGAGCCTCCCGGACGTCATCGACCTCCTCGGCATTGATGGAGGTGCCTGTGCTTCGCTTGAGAGCGAGCTGATCCACGAAATTAGCTAGGGCGGCGAAGTCATCACGGGTCTCCGGAGCAGTCCAGGCCTCACGCCGGGCCAGAAAGCCGCTCACCCCGCCGCAGTCCTCCGGCGGGCAGAATCCATCCCCATCCAGGCAAATGGGATAGCTACTCCCAGGGTCAGCCTCATGTCGGCCCTCGAGGCGTACCTCGTGTTTCCAGGGGCCATTGAGGTCGTACTCGTAGCGGAAGCGGGTTCCTTGGCGGAGGCGAAGCTCGGAGAGCGGGACATCAGGAGACCGAGCTGCCAACTCTGGAGAGCCGAACCGTCTGGCCCGGAGCGTGAACTGGAACAGATGGATGCCCTCCCAGCCCATCGCCACCTGTATGACACCGTGCAGCTCCCGCAGGGTCATGCTGGCTGGCACCTGAACCCGCCGCCAGATCACGGGGCTGATGCCCACCAGCCAAACCTTGAACTGCAGAATCTTCGGAGATTGGGAAGCACCAGACAAGTCGGGTTCGGATGAGGTGCGCTTTGGCAAGTGAGGATGCCCCGTAGCCTTGTTTCGTCTCGCCGGAGACCGTGTACAACCGCCCCGTTACCAAGCTGCCCCACAACTCCTCATGCTCTCCTTCGCCGTCTCAAAGGCGCCCTCGATCGCCCAGCGCTGACCCTCGACCCGCACCAGCGTGTTGATTGGCGTGCCGGCCGGACACCAGGTCGAAAAGAATGCCAGATCCCCATCAGAGAGGCTGCGTCGGATCAACAGGCCGCGCGTCCACAGGCCGGTTAGATCTTTGTTGTATTCCTCCGCCCTGAGATCAGCCAACTCGACATAGGCCCAGTCATACAAGCGCGCTCCCTTCGTGCCGGTGCCGGCTGACAGGCGCGTCCAAGCCTCGGAAGACAGGGCCTGCGCGATTTGCTCGGCCGTGCCAGTCCTTGGGCAGATACAGCTGACGGTCGATAAAAGCACAGCCCTTGTCGGACACATAAGCGGCAAAGACGCCGATCTGGCAGCTGGTGATCTTGCCGGCCGATCCGGTGTACTGGCGTCCAACCCCACACGAGTGCTGGCCCTGCTTGAGAAAGCCAGTCTCGTCGAGGACGAGCACCGCACCGGGCGAGGCGAGCGTCTCAAGGGCATAGTCGCGCACCATGTCCCGCAGAGCATCCGCGTCCCAGTGGCCGCGGCCGAGCACCGCCTGCTGGCGCCAGGGACCCGGATCACCCGCGGCTTCGGCCCGCATCCACCCCGTCTTACGCCGCTCAGGGCCGAGCAGCCCATCGAGAAAGGCGGCCGCCGAGGCCGCGATACTGGGATGGGCGAACAGGGACTTCAGGTGAGCTTTGACCTGACGCAACTCCACACACCAGAGCTCGAGCATCTGCTCGATGGCCACACCCGTCATGGCAGCCTCCTGTGTCAGATCAGGAGATTATGAGCCCATGAGCGGCGGGTGCAACTGTAGTGGTAGGCCGCGCTGATCGGTGCGAGCAACTTTTGAGCTTGTGGTCGCCGCCGTCAGCTTGTTCGGACTCAACTCCGGCGCGGCGCACGCGATCGTGATCGGCGCGCATGGTCGAGGAGTCCGTCAGGCTCTCTGTGATCTGGACCGTGAACCACAGCCGGTACGCGCGTGGCATCCGGTCCTACCAGCAAGGTAGAAACGGTCATCGCTCTGTCATGGAACAGGTCTAGCTCTTAGCTGCGGGCGCAAACTTGGGCAGCACGGATGCACTGTTGTCTGGCGCCCGCTTTTCTTGGTGGTTTCGGCTGAATAAGCTTGGCTGTTTGCCAAGTGTTGGCGTAGAGCTTCACCGGAAAAATTTAGGGCGCATCCGACAGCGAGGTTGCCTCGGCGGTATGGGACCTGCACGATGGACACCGGCGCATTTCTGCTCTTCATCCTCGTCCTCCTCGGCATCAGCACTCTCCCCGCTTGGTCCTACAGTCGCGACTGGGGCTACCAGCCGCGCCAGCTTCACGCTCGTCGCTCTGGCCGCCCTGATGCTCGTTCTGACGGGCCGTCAATAGACAGGCAACGAGCGTGACTGCAATCTGCGGAACCTTGGGATAGGGCCGCGGCGTTGGGCCACCGGTGGCGTCCCTCTCCTATCCATCATATCTAATCAATGTAGGCGCTTGGCATGCCCGTCGAAATCGAACGCAAATTCCTCGTGTGCGGGAATGAGTGGCGCTCGGGCACCTATGGACAGTGTTATTGCCAGGGTTATCTGGTCTCCGTCGACGGCGTGACGGTTCGGATCCGCCGTGCCGGACCAAAGGCAACGCTGCATATCGGCGCCGCTGATTAGAGCGTGCCTTTAACAGCTGTATGACAGGGCGACCCGACCCGAAACCACAACAGCATCCGGTGCCGTCTTTCCCGTTACAGCAGTTTCGGGCACTCGACAAAAAATTTATTCCTAGGCGGCTACCTTTAACCCTCAGGTAGGATATCGCACCACACAAGCCGCTAAGAAACAGCGCTTGGAGCAAAGTTCATGTCTATCAGCCTACGCAGCAAGCTTGCGGCCGCCGTTGGTCTACTGGGGCTCACTGCCCTCAGCCTCGCTTGGTACGCTGTGGCTCAGATCGACCGTGAGCACGAGAGAGCCGGCACCCTGGAGGTGGCCTGGGACGGTGCGCTCCAGGCTCAGGCTCTCGCTCGGGCCATCGAGCATGCAGTGGTTGTCGCCCACGCCGTCTACACGGCCGAGGACAAGGATCAGGCCAAGGCGAAGTTCGAGTCACTCGCCGCGGCGCTTGCGGAGATCGAGCGGAGGAAGGATCCCTTTCTAGCATGGCTCGAATCGAGCAAGCCCGACCACAAGCAGGCACTCTCGCTTCGCCTACAGGAGTTTCTGGCCTACCAGCGCGACACGGCCGAACTCGGCATAACGGTGTCCCCCAAAGCCGCCCTCATCCAAGCTGCCGACGAGGCGACCATCAAAAGCCGGGAAGCGATGGTCAATTCCATCACGCAGTTGGGCGATGACATTTTGCAGTCCCTCAATCAGTCCCGTACAACCGCAAATGCAGCCCAACGGCAGGCCAAGGCCGTTCTGCTGGCCGTGTTCGGCGGAAGCATCACCCTGGCCCTATTCGGCGCCGGCTGGTTCGCGGCGACCCAGATCCAGCGCCCCCTCTCCCGGCTGCAAACCGCCATGTCCGCCCTTGCTACAGACGACCTGAATGTCGAGGTTCCCTTTCTGACACGACGCGACGAGATCGGAGCAATGGCCGGCATCATTTCGACGTTTCGAAGCGCCCTTATCGACAAGCGCATCAGTGATGAACAGGCGACCGCTAGAACAGCCGAGGAGCTTGAGCGCGGGAGCCGCCTGGAGAGTGCAGCCGCGTTGTTCGAACAACGTGTGCACCAGGTCACGCAAGATCTGTCGCGAGCCGCCGCACGGATGGACGAGGTCGCGCGCTCCATGCGGAACACGGCGCAAATCGCATCACAAAGAGCGACGAGCGTGGCATCCGCGGCGGATCGGACGTCGGCAGAAGTCGGATCGACAGCTCAGGCAGCCGAGACCCTCGCCGAAACGACCCAGGGGATTGACCGGCAGATCGGGGTTGCCGTTTCCATCGCATCGACGGCGCTGTCCGAGCTCTCCGACACGGACAGAACCGCGCGTTCCCTTACAGTGGCGACCCAAGAAATCGGCTCCGTGGTCGAGCTCATCGCGACCATTGCCTCCCAGACCAATCTCCTCGCGCTCAATGCCACGATCGAGGCTGCACGGGCCGGCGCAGCCGGTCAGGGCTTCGCCGTCGTCGCGCATGAAGTAAAGGCTCTTGCGAACCAGACCAGCCGGGCGACCGAGCAGATCTCAGAGCAGATCGCCGCGATCCGGAATGCCGCCGGCCAAACGGTGCAGGCCATCAGCAATGTCGGGCAGACGATCCGGGACATCAGCGCAATCGCGGGCCAGGTCGCATCCGCGGCCGGCGAGCAGAAGCACGCGACCCGGCAGATCGTAGCAGGGATCGGCAATGCCGTCACAGCCGCGCAGGAGATGACGGACGACATTACCCGGGTCCAGGAGGCGGCCGCATCAAGTGATGCCGTCGCGGAGAACGTGCTGACCGTAGCAGGTCATCTCGCCGCAACCTCCCAAGTTCTGGAGAAGGAGATCGGCGACTTCCTCACCCGCGTGCGGGCCGCATGAACCCCCAGCGAATTCAGTGCCATGAAGCGTCGGTTAACCCTGTCAGACTATAATCCGGTACCTGTCACGGAGCTGACAAGAAGGCTCTAGGCGTTCGGCGCAGGCGCCGTTCAGGTCCACGTCCTCATGGGAGCATAGGATGAACGCTCCTTTGTCGCCATCCGACGGTACTAGGCGGTGGGGCCTACGCCTCGTCTGATTCCATGTCATAGCAGCCGGATGGCTCGAAAATGCCAAGTCAAGTCTCCTTCGCGATGGATGCCGACGGTTCAGACGGCGCCTCGGCGCTGCAGCAGCGCTGGTATTCCATGCAAACGTCACCCGGCGTCCTGCCGACCTACGAGGACACGGTTCTTGGCGGTCTCGGACGTCATGCCGACAGCAGCGCCCTGGTGACCACGAACGGCCACGCACCACTAGCGATCCTCTGGGGCGGGGCGCGTTTCGAACGCTGGCTCGGACACGAAGTCCAGGGTCTCGACATCGGGTCCCTGCTGGCGGACGTCACGCATGGAATGCGGGAGGTCGTCCACGATGCGCTTCGATCATGCGCCCCAGCGACCACCCACTGCATCCGCTTTCGCCAAGGCACCATTGAGAGCACCGGCCTGCTTGCACTTCCCCTCGCCAATCGGCAGGGACATCCCTTCGTTCTGCTCTTCATCGAGGGCGTCACTTCGCGGCTCGATCTGGTCGATGCCATCTTTCGGGCGACGAACCAAGGTATGCTGGCGCTCAGCGTCGTCCGCGGCGAAAGCAACGAAGTCACCGACTTTACCATTCTGGCGCTGAACGAAGGAGCGGCCCGCCTTTTGCAGCGGCCGGCATCCGAACTGTGCCTGCAACCTCTTTCGACCGTCGTCCCGAACTTCGCTGCCACTGACGGGATGACGCGGCTTGTTCAAATTCTCGGCGAGGGGGGCCGTGACTCGTTCGAGTTCACCTATCCCACCAAAAGCGGAAAGCAGATCGATTTCAAGATCGAGGTCGGATGCATTGGCGATCTGCTCGCGGTCACACTTGCGGACATTACCGACCTCAAAGGCCGTGAGGCCTCGTTCCGCCTGCTTTTCGAGGGCAATCCCATACCGATGTGGCTCTTCAAGCCGGAAGACCTCCGCATCCTGCGCGTCAACGATGCGGCAGTCATGCATTATGGGTACAGCCGGAGACGGTTCGAGGGCATGACGCTTCTCGATTTACAGCCCTCGGATGAATGGGACATCGTCCAACGAACCGTCCGCGAGATATCCAGTCTGAACGGCTCTAACGGCCACTGGCGACACCTGAAGGCTGATGGCAACTTCATTGAGGTGAATACTTTCGCCCGCACGATCACGTTCGAGGGACGCCCCGCCGTACTCATGGCCGCCATCGACGTCACCGAGCGCCGGCGGGCGGAGGCCCGGATCGCCCACATGGCGCATCATGATGCTCTCACCGACCTACCCAATCGTGTTCTCTTCCGCGAGCGGCTCGAGACGGCGCTCGGTCACGTCCGGGGAAACGACGGCCGGCTGGGTCTGTTCTGCCTCGATCTCGACAATCTCAAGGTGGTCAACGATACCCTAGGCCACTCGGCTGGCGACGAACTCCTGCGTCAGGCTGCGGAACGCCTGCGCAAGTGCGTGAGGCATAGCGATCTCGTTGCCCGCCTCGGCGGCGACGAATTCGCCATCCTCCACACCAACCCGAGGGAAGCTGGCGATATCGCTGCGCTCGCGGAGCGCGTCACCGGCGCGTTCGAAGAGCCGTTTCGCATCCAGGGTCAGCAGGTCCTGAGCGGCATGAGCGTGGGGATCGCAACCGCACCGGCCGACGGCGTGGAGGCCGATCTCCTCCTGCGCAATGCCGACCTAGCCCTTTACCGCGCCAAGACCGAAGGGAGGCGCAGATTCTGCTTCTTCGAGGTGGACATGAACCTCCGCCTGCAGGCCCGTCAGGAAATCGAGCATGACCTGAGGCAGGCCTTCGCCGAAAGGAAGCTGGAACTCCACTTCCAACCGATCATTGAACTTACGGAGCACAGGATCGAAGCCTGCGAAGCGCTCCTGCGCTGGCGCCATCCCGTTCACGGTGACGTCTCCCCGGCCAAGTTCATTCCGCTGGCGGAGGATATCGGCCTGATCGGTCGTATCGGCGAGTGGGTTCTCCTCAAAGCCTGCGCGGAGGCCGTCGGCTGGCCTGAGCAAGTCAGGGTTGCGGTCAATCTCTCTCCAGCGCAGTTCAACAGTGGCAACCTCGTTGCTTGTGTCAGGAACGCGCTCGCTCAATCGGGCCTCGCGGCTGATCGCCTTGAACTTGAAGTCACCGAGTCGGTGCTGCTGCTCGACAACGAGGCGACCATGTCAGCCCTGCACCAGTTGCGGGACCTTGGGGTGCGCGTTGCCATGGACGATTTCGGCACAGGTTATTCGTCCCTGAGCTACCTGCGGGCCTTTCCGTTCGACAAGATTAAGATCGACCGCTCCTTCGTGCGCGAGCTCGGGGAGAACAAGCACTGCACGGCCATCATTCATGCCGTCACAGGGTTGGGACGGAGCCTTGGGATCGCAACGGTGGCGGAGGGTGTCGAGACGAGAGCGCAACTCGAGCATCTGAAGGACAATGGCTGCGACCAGGTTCAAGGATATCTGGTCAGCAGGGCTATTCCGGCGGCCGAGCTGCGGCAGTTCTTCGAGACCTGGCGGACGGGTCTGGGATCAATCCAAGCAAGCGTCGACGCAGGTTCAGCGCATGAACTGCTGAGGCCTTATCCCGTTCGCAACTGGCTGACCGTCTCGAAGAGCCCAGGGAGAGATTGGCGGATTGCTCCCAAGACGAGTGTCGCAGGCGCCGCCGTCCTCCAGAGCACTCGGTCAGCCAACGCGGCAGGCTCCGACAAGGCCTGACTACCTTAATCTCTCCGGCGGCTCGCCCTCTGATCGTCTCGACGGCTTGCAGCACCGATCAGCTAGCACTACTTTGGCACTTTCATCAGTGAGCCGAGGGTGAAGCGGGCCCGGCAGAACGGACATCGCAGTCGCATGGCGTGCGCCAGATGGTCAAGCAGCAGGCGCCGAATGGCCGGTAAGCTAGGTTGCGGTGGAGGTCCGCTGGCTTTTCTTTTTTCCCCCTGTGGCTGCCCGCAGGCGCAGATGCTGCAGGAACAGATAGGCGATCAGCGTCAGCAGCGCATGTCGATGCAAGCCGCGCCATGAGCGGCCCTCGAAGTGATCGAGCCCAAGCTCCTCTTTCAACTGCTGATGCGCCTGCTCGCACACCCATCGGGCCTTGATGAGAGACGCCAGTTGCTTCAATGGCGTGTCGGGCGGCAGGTTGGACAGGTAGTACTTGCGCTCCCCCGATGAGCGATGCTCACCCACCAACCAGACCTCGTCGCCTGGCAGGTGCTGGGCGGCATGCCCGCGCAACTGAACCGCCGGTCCATCAGCCACCCGCACACGCGTAGCGGCAAACCTCGCCCGCAACGGCCCTCTGGTGCCACGCCGCCAGGTGACCCGGCGCCATGACACCTTAGCCAGCATAGCCTCGGCCGAAACCGCTTCGACATCCGGAACCAGCGTCTTGCGGGGGCGTCCGCGCGTGGTGGTGGAGGCCACCATCTGCACATCGGCCGGATAAACCTTTTGAATGCGCACGGTGCCCACGGCCCAGAGCAACCCTAAGGCTGTGAGCGCCTGCCGGAAGGGCGCACTGATGCCATAGCCGGCATCGGCCAGCACCGCCCCGAAGCTCACGCCAGCCTGCATGACACGCTGGAGCTCAGTGAGGGCGATCTGCGGCTTCGAGCACTCTGTCCAGAAGCGCTCGGGCACACCGGCGCGCAGCAGGCGATCGGGATCCTTGACCCAGGTGTCGGGCAGAAACAGCCGCAAGGCGACGGGGATTGGCACCTCATCCTTGGCAAGCGTGAGGGAAACCAGCACCTGGCAGTTCGCCTTCTTGCCTACCGCCCCGGCATACTGCCGACCAACACCCACCGAGTGGGTGCCTTTCTTCGGCAGAGCGGTATCGTCGATCACCAGGACAGCCTCAGGGCCACCTACAAGCCAATTGGCCTGCGCCAGCAGTTCGGCCTCCAGCGGAGCCTCATCCCACGGTCCCACGGACACGAAGTGATGCAGCTTGGCCGGCCCCCACGAGGTGGTCCGAGGTTAATATTAGTGCATTATCGGTCGTGGCGCTACGGCTGGGGTGGCCGGCGGCGTTGGCCGGGGTTGTGCAGCCGGCCGTAGCACCGTCTCCGGGGCGG
>NZ_JBHSBQ010000015.1:0-1632 GCF_042650665.1 Microvirga sp. GCM10011540
TTGCGACAGATCCTTGTCCTTTGGTGGCTCTTGCGGATAGGGTACCGGACCAGGCCGCACAGGCAATCGCACGCGCAAGCCTGGACCATACCTTTGGGAGGATCACTGCCGGAGCATCGGTTTCTTAGCCGATCGACTTTGTTAGGAGCACGGGGCCGTCGGTTTCAGCCGATTGGGCTAAGGTGATCTTGATGGGGGCTGTAAGCATGACGATATTACTGTGTGGAACGACGCTGATCACCAGCGGGCCACGAATAGGACATACGGTGGGGACACAGCAAACGGACTCCTGACGTTCCGAGGCGACTCAGGGGCGTCGATCAGGCTCGGGCAACCGGAAATGAAAGTGGCAGCCGCTGCCCTCACACGGTTCGGCATGCCTCAAGGGCACTAACGATATGGACATTGGGGATTTTGTCACGCCGGACCGGGTCATCCCGCTCCTTCTGGGTACGAACAAGTATGACGTCCTGAAGGAACTGGCGCGACTTGGGGCAGCCGCTACAAACCTCGATCCCGACAAAGTGCTCAATGCGCTTCTTGAACGACAGGACAGCACAACGATCGGCCTTGGCCGGGGGATCGCAATCCCGCATGGGACGATTGAGGGCATTGATGCTCCTGTAGGTTTCTTTGCACGGCTTCAGCCACCCGTTGATTTCGGAGCTGTGGATGGTGTTGCCGCGGATCTCGCCGTGATGATCCTCGCCCCCGAGAATGATCCCAGGATCCTGCTACGGGCGCTGTCGTGCACGGCACGGCGTCTGCGAGAGGGCGATATCGCCGCGTGTCTTCGCTCAGCGAGCGATGCCAAGGTGCTCTACGCCATGCTCGTCCGCAAAGTCTCGAGTGATGCTGACGTTGCCGAAATGGACCTGAGACCCGCCGGAACTTGAGCGGGTGTGAAGCGGCACCGACAGTTGCCCCACAGGCACATGATCGGTTCTCTCCGGAGCTGGCCGAAGGCGTAGATGGAACTGAGTTCCCGAACGGAATGCGACGGAGCCGGCATGAGCTGCGGGTTGATTGTAGTAGGTGGAGCGCGGCAGCATGCGCTTGGCGCAGCCCTTTCATGAGGCATATTGCTTTGCAAACGGGCCGAATGCCTTCAATATAAGCCTCGGCTGATTTCAACGCGGCATCGCTTTTCTTCCTCCCGGCGATGTCGGGTCGGCCGTTCCCTCTGGAAGGTTTTGACTTATTTGTCGGACCTCTACTTTAGCCGGGCCCTGGGCCCGGCTTTTTTGTCGGGCCATCCTCTAGTGAGACGCGTGGTAACAAAAGACTGAGGGCCAAGCACTTACACTTTGGTTCTACGACGCATCGGCAAACGCGTGGCCAAAACCGATCTGTCCGTCTTCATCCATGTGCGCTTGTGGTGATCGCCTCGATGTTGATCAGTGTCTCGCCGGCTGCGGGCACTATTTCGCAAGGCTCTAGGGAACGGATTGGCTTTATCCCTCATGAATTGCTCGATTTGGCTCAGTTGTCGGGTAGATTATGATTGATCCTCCCTCGCTTTGACGGACACCTCTGATACGCTCCTGTGGGAGCGGGAAGGTGTTTGATGACGAAGACGAGGCGCGAATTCACACCCGAGTTTAAGCGAGAGGCCGTGGCACTGCTGGAGAG
>NZ_JBHSBQ010000016.1:0-89546 GCF_042650665.1 Microvirga sp. GCM10011540
GAGATGGAGGTCACGGCACGATCGATGCGTGACGTTGCGGACCAGGCGACGGGGCGCTCGGTGAGCGTGGCCTCGGCGGCCGAGCAGACCTCGTCCAACGTGCAGACGGTGGCGGCCGCCACCGAGGAGCTCTCCATCTCGATCCGCGAGATCGCCGGTCAGGTCAGCCAGTCCTCCCAGATCGCCGAACGCGCCGTCGCCGACGCCCAGCGCACCAACGCCACCGTCCAGACCCTGGCCGTCTCGGCCGAGAAGATCGGCAACGTGATCGCGCTCATCAACAACATCGCGTCCCAGACCAACCTGCTCGCCCTCAACGCCACCATCGAGGCCGCGCGGGCCGGCGAGGCCGGCAAGGGCTTTGCGGTCGTGGCCTCCGAGGTCAAGGAGCTCGCCAACCAGACCTCCAAGGCCACCGAGGAGATCTCGGCCCAGATCGGATCGGTCCAGCAGGCGACCGAGGAGGCCGTGCGCGCCATCCAGGCCATCGCCAGCACCATTGCCGAGATGTCCCAGATCTCGGTCTCGATCGCCGCCGCCATGGAACAGCAGGGCGCCGCCACCGCCGAGATCTCCCGCAACGTGCAGGAGGCCGCCCGCGGCACCGAGCTCGTCACCGGCAACATCGGCGAGGTCCGCCGCGGCGCCGGCGAGACCGGGGCGGCCGCCGCCCAGGTGCTCTCCGCCGCCCAGGAGCTGGCCCGGCACTCGGCCAGCCTCGGCCAGGAGGTCGAGCACTTCCTCTCCGGGGTCCAGGCCGCCTGAGGCCGGACCTTCCCGGCACCGGCGCCGGCGCGCCGGTGCTCCCCGTCAAGTTTTGTGTTGCAGCCGTTGTCGAATGTGAGTGGCGTGAATGGACGATCTTCTGCGTGAGTTTTTGACCGAGACGGCCGAGCATCTCGACACGGTCGACGTGGAGCTGGTGCGCTTCGAGCAGGATCCCAACAACAAGGCGATCCTGAGCAACATCTTCCGCCTGGTCCACACCATCAAGGGCACCTGCGGCTTTCTGGGATTGCCGCGCCTGGAGGCGCTGGCCCATGCGGCCGAGACCCTGATGGGCAAGTTCCGCGACGGCATGCCGGTGACCTCGGCCGCGGTGACCCTGATCCTGTCGACCCTGGACCGGATCAAGGAGATCCTGGCCGATCTCGAGCGCGACGCCGTCGAGCCCGAGGGCGCCGATCACGACCTGATCGATGCGCTCGAGGCCATGGCGGCCCAGGAGCCGGCGCAGGAGACGGCCGCCGCCCCGGCGCCCGCCGCCGCCACCGGCACACTCGCCTATCAGGTGCTGGAGCGCGCCCTGCTGCCGGGCGAGGTGCCGCTGGACGAGCTCGAGCGCGCCTTCCGCGAGACCCCCGGTCCGACGAGCCCGGCGGCACCGGCGGTGACCACCGGCACGCTCGCCTATCAGGTGCTGGAAAGGGCCCTGCTGCCGGGCGAGGTGCCGCTGGACGAGCTCGAGCGCGCCTTCCGCGAGGCGCCCGGTCCGGCGCCCAAGCCGGCCGCTTCCAGACCCGCCGCGGCAAAGCCCGCCGCTGCGGCGCCCGCCGCGGCAAAGCCGGTCGAGAAGGCCGAGGGCCGGGCCGGCGGCGAGGAGGGCGGCGAGGCGCCCTCGGCCAAGGTGCAGACCATCCGGGTCAATGTCGACACCCTCGAGCACCTCATGACCATGGTGTCCGAGCTGGTGCTCACCCGCAACCAGCTGCTCGAGATCTCGCGCCGGGTCGACGACGGCAGCTACAAGGTGCCGCTGCAGCGCCTGTCGCACGTGACCGCCGAGCTGCAGGACGGGGTCATGCGCACCCGCATGCAGCCGATCGGCAATGCCTGGCAGAAGCTGCCGCGGGTGGTGCGCGACCTGTCGTCCGAGCTCGACAAGAAGATCGAGCTGGTGATGCAGGGCGCCGAGACCGAGCTCGACCGCCAGGTGCTGGAGGTGATCAAGGACCCGCTCACCCACATGGTGCGCAACTCCGCCGATCACGGCATCGAAAGCCCGCTCGAGCGGGCGGCGGCCGGCAAGCCGGAGCGCGGCACGATCCGGCTCAACGCCTATCACGAGGGCGGCTCGATCACGATCGAGATCGCCGACGACGGCAAGGGGCTGAACTTCGCGGCCATCCGGCGCAAGGCGGTCGAGCGCGGCATCGCCACGGAGGCCGAGGTCGAGCGCATGAGCGAGGCCCAGGTGGCCAAGTTCATCTTCCACCCCGGCTTCTCCACGGCGGCGGCCGTGACCTCGGTCTCGGGCCGGGGCGTGGGCATGGACGTGGTCAAGACCAACATCGAGCTGATCGGCGGCACGGTGGACATCCGCTCGGAGCAGGGCCGGGGCACCACGTTCACGATCAAGATCCCGCTCACGCTGGCGATCGTGGCGGCGCTGATCGTGGCGTCCAAGGACCAGCGCTACGCCATCCCGCAGGTGGCGGTGCTGGAGCTGGTGCGGGTGACGCCGGGCTCGGAGCACACGATCGAGCGCATCAACGGCACGCCGGTGCTGCGCCTGCGCGAGCGGCTTTTGCCGATCGTGCCGCTGTCGAAGGTGCTGGGGCTGTCGGGGGACGAGGCGGCGAGCGAAGGCTTCGTGGTGGTGACCCAGGTCGGGCGCCAGCGCTTCGGCATCCTGGTGGACGGGGTGTTCCACACCGAGGAGATCGTGGTCAAGCCGATGTCGTCGAAGCTGCGCCACATCCAGCTGTTCTCGGGCAACACCATCCTGGGCGACGGGGCGGTGGTGCTGATCGTGGACCCGAACGGGCTGGCGCGCATGGTGGGGTCGGGCTCGGAGGACAGCCCGTTTGCCGGCGACGAGGCGGCCGAGCAGGCTGGGGCGCGCGACGACGAGACCACCACGATGCTGGTGTTCCGGGGCGGGGGCTCGGCCCTGAAGGCGGTGCCTTTGTCGCTGGTGACGCGGCTGGAGGAGATCGACGCGGCCACGATCGAGTGGGTGAGCGGGCGTCCGCTGGTGCAGTACCGGGGCCGCCTGATGCCGCTGGTGGCCTGCGACGAGGCCCTGTCGATCAAGCGCGAGGGCTCGCAGGCGCTGGTGGTGTTCTCGGACGGGGACCTGTCGCTGGGTCTGGCGGTGGAGGAGATCGTCGACATCGTGGACGACCGGCTCGACATCGAGCTGGTGGCGGACCGCTCGGACCTGGTGGGCTCGGCGGTGATCCGGGGCCGGGCGACCGAGGTGGTGAACGTGGCGCATTACCTGCCGCTGGTGGCGGAGGCGTGGATGCGCTCGGCGGCGCCGGCGGGCGCGCCGGCGGGGCGCGGCGTGCTGCTGGTGGACGGCTCGGCGTTCTTCCGCAACATGCTCACGCCGGTGCTCAAGGCCTCGGGCTACAAGGTGCATGCGGCGGCCAGCGCGGGCGAGGCGCTGCAGGTTCTGGCCTCGGGGGCGGCGGTGGACGTGCTGATCAGCGAGCTGGAGCTTCCGGACCGGTCCGGGTTCGAGCTGATCGCGAGCCTTCGCGCCTCGACGCGGTTTGCGCGCCTGCCGGTGATCGGCCTGACGGTGAAGCACGACCCGCGTCAGATTGCGCAGGCGCACAAGCTTCAGGTGACGGAACTGGTGGCGAAGTTCGACCGGCGCGGCCTTCTGGCGGCGCTGTCGGAACTGGATGAGACGAGGGAGGAGGCGGCATGAGCATGGTGCCGGCGAAGGGGGCGGGAGCCAAGGGGTTCTCGCGCCAGGTGGAATACGTGACGGTGACGGTGGACGGCCAGCTTCTGGGGCTGCCGATCGACCGGGTTCACGACGTGTTCGTGGTGGCGGAGATGACGTCGGTGCCGCTGGCGTCGGCGGAGATTGCGGGCCTGTTGAACCTGCGCGGGCGGGTGGTGACGGCGGTGAGCCTGCGGCGTCGTCTGCGGCTGGGGGACCGGGAGGGGTCGGAGCGGCGGATGGCGGTGGGTCTGGAGCACCAGGGGGAGGCGTACGGGCTTCTGGTCGACGAGGTGGGCGAGGTGCTCAAGCTCGATCCGGACAACCTGCAGCCCAACCCCGTGCACATGGACCCGCGCTGGGCCAGCCTGTCCCAGGGCGTCCACCAGCTCCAGTCAAAACTCCTCATCATCCTAAACGTGGACGCGGTTCTCGCATTCGAGACGGAAAGGCAAGCCGCCTAGGGGATTTCGCCGCCGAAACCCTCCGACCTGCCTGAGAAGAAGGATTAAACATCGTGAGTCTTGATCTATCCATTCCGGTTCTTGTGGTTGACGATTACCAGACGATGATCCGGATCCTGCGCAACCTTCTGAAGCAGATCGGCTTCAAGGACGTGGACGACGCCTCCGACGGCACGGCTGCCNCGATCAAGTCCTTCAATTCGATATCCGAAAAGCTGCGTAAATTTTCAGGAGTTTGAGACCATGATGCATTGCCTGGTCGTCGATGATTCCACGGTCATCCGCAAAGTCTCCCGGCGTATTCTGGAAGACATGGGGTTCCGTGTCTCCGAAGCCGAAAACGGGGAGAAGGCGCTGATTACGTGCCAATCGGAAATGCCGGACGTGGTTCTGCTGGACTGGAACATGCCCGTCATGGACGGATACGAGTTCCTGACGCAGGTCCGCCAGATGCCCGGTGGAGGCGAGCCGAAGATCATCTTCTGCACCACCGAGAACGATATTGCCCACATCTCCCGCGCCCTCGAGGCCGGGGCGAACGAGTACATCATGAAGCCGTTCGACAAGGACATCGTGGCAGCCAAATTTCAGGAAGCCGGCATCATCTAGGCCACGGATGATTTCCATCCGCGGCTCCAATCCTCATCTTTGTTTTTGATCTGAGTTTCATTCATGCCTGCAGAGTCCGCCTCCCAGACACTGCCCGCCGGGTCTACGCGGACACGCGTGATGGTCGTCGACGACAGCGTGGTCGTCCGTGGCCTCGTGGCCCGATGGATCACCGAGACCGGGGCCTTCGACGTCGTCACGACCGCCGCTAACGGCCGCATTGCCGTCGACGCGCTGGAGCGCTTCGAACCCGACATCGTCCTGCTCGACCTCGAGATGCCCGAGATGGACGGCGTCGCGGCATTGCCGCTCATCCTCAAGCGCAGGCCGGGGGTCAAGGTGATCGTCGTCTCCACCCTGACCCGGCGCAATGCCGAGATCTCGGTGAAGTGCCTGTCCCTCGGCGCCGTGGACTACCTCGCCAAACCGGAGTCGCAGCGCGAAAAGTCCACCTCCGACGACTTCCGCCGCGACCTGATCGAGAAGCTGAAGACCCATGCCGGATCCCGCGCCCGTCCCGTGCGGATCGCCGCGAGCGTATCCCGCCCGACCGTGAAGCCGATCATGTCCCGACCCAAGGTTCTTCTGATCGGAGCGTCCACCGGAGGGCCGCGTGCGGTCGAGCAGGTCCTCATCGGCCTCGGCCCCGCCATTCACAGGGTTCCGGTGCTGATCGTGCAGCACATGCCGCCGATGTTCACGGCGGTGTTCGCCGATCATCTGCGCGCCCAGTTCGGCGTGCGGGCCTGCGAGCCCGCCGACGGTGAGCCGCTGGTGCCGGGAACGATCTTCATCGCACCCGGCGGGCGTCACATGGGACTCTCGGGCGGGTCAGGAAACCCGGTCATCCGCCTCGACGACGGGCCACCGGAGAACTTCTGCCGGCCGGCCGTCGATGTGCTGTTCCGCGATGCGGCCGCCATCTTCGGCAGCTCCGCTCTCGCCGTCATCCTGACGGGCATGGGCTCGGACGGCACGGGCGGCTCACGGTCGATCGTTCAGGCCGGGGGCACCGTTCTCGCCCAGGACGAGGCGACCAGCACTGTGTGGGGCATGCCCGGCAGTGTGGCCAAGGCAGGGCTCGCTCAGGACATCCTTTCTCTCGAATCCATCGGGCCTGTTCTCAAGGGCCATATCACCGGGTCGACACCATGACCGAACTCGACTTCGAATTCCTACGCGGTTTCCTGAAGGCTCGATCCGGGCTCGCCTTGACGGCGGAGAAACGCTACCTCGTGGAAAGCCGCCTCAGCCCGATCTGCCGCCGTTTTGAGCTGGAAACGCTCTCGCAGATGGTGACCGTTCTCAAGAGCGGACGGAACTCCGGTCTCGAAAAGGCCGTCGTCGAGGCCATGACGACGAACGAAACCTTCTTCTTCCGAGACAAGGGTCCCTTCGATCTCTTCAAGGACGTGCTGTTGCCGCGCTATCTCGCAGCGCGCGCCTCCACACGCCGGCTGCGCATCTGGTGCGCTGCGGCGTCGACAGGGCAGGAGCCTTACTCGCTGGCCATGCTGCTCAACGAGGCGTCGGGGCGGCTTGCCGGCTGGCATGTCGACATCGTGGCCACGGACATCTCGACCGAGGTCCTGGAGAAGGCCAAGGCCGGACTCTACAACCAGTTCGAGGTGCAGCGGGGGCTCCCGATCCAGCTTCTGGTGAAGTACTTCAAGCAGAACGGGGATCAGTGGCAAATCTCGCCGCAGATACGCGCCATGGTGGACTACCGGCCCCTCAATCTGATCAAGGAGTTCGGCCACCTCGGCACATTCGACATCATCTACTGCCGCAACGTGCTCATCTATTTCGACAAGCCCACGAAAACGGACGTGCTGCATCGCCTGGCGAACGCCATGGCGCCAGACGGCGCGCTGCTCCTGGGAGCGGCGGAAACGGTGATCGGCCTGACGGAGGCTCTGTCTCCCGATCCGGTCAATCGGGGTCTCTATGCGAAGGCGGCTTCCGAAACGGCAGCTCCAATGCGCCTGACGGCCGTTCGCTGATCGGCAGGGCGGGAAGCAGCAGCCGTCGTGCCGCTTCCCCTTACCCTTCGGATGGGACGCTCAGTCCCGCTTGCGCTTCTTGGAGAACCCTTCCTTGGGCTTTTGCTTGAAGGGCGGCTTCTTGCCGCTCTTGGGACCGCGGTCCTTCGAGGGGCCACGATCCTTCGAGCCCTTGTTCCCTTCGGCCTTTTGGTGGGGGCGATCGCCATCCGCCGGGGCGATCCGGATATCCTCGTCGTTGGTCTTGCGGGCGGCTGCGGCGAATTTCGCAGCATGTGACTTGGCGATCTCGAACTTCGTCTCTTGATCGAAGATGCGGATGACGCCGATTTCCTTCTTGGTCACGTGCCCCAGGCGGCAGATGATGGGGACGAGCCAGCGGGGATCGGCATTGTTGCGGCGACCCACGCTCATGCGGAACCACACCATGTCCCCCGGGCTGCGGCGGTCGTCCTCTGCTCCGTCTCCACGGCGAGAACCGCGGCGGCCGTCGCCCTCTTCCCTGAATTCGCGCTTTTCCCTGCGGGGACGCTCGCCTCGATCCGATCCGGAATCGAAGATCTCCTCCGGGGCCGGGAGGCGCATACGGTAGGATCGAACCAGAGCCGCCGCAATGTCCTCGGCCGAGCGGCCCTCGAGGAGCGCCCGCGCCATCGCGAGGTCCTCCTCCGTCGACTCCTCGGAGAAGACCGGATCCTTCAGCAGCCGCTCCTGATCCTTCAGGCGGATTTCGTCGGCCGATGGCGGGCCGCCCCATGTGACATCCACACCGGCCGCATCCACAAGCCTCTCGGCCTTTCTGCGGCGGGTATAGGGAACGAGGAGGACGCAGACACCCTTCCGGCCGGCGCGGCCCGTGCGTCCGCTTCGGTGCAGGAGCGTCTCGTGGTCGTTCGGCAAATCCGCATGGATGACCAGGCCGAGATCCGGAAGATCGATGCCGCGCGCCGCGACGTCCGTTGCGACACAGACCCGCGCGCGGCCGTCGCGGAGTGCCTGAAGGGCATGGGTGCGCTCGCTCTGGCTGAGCTCGCCCGAAAGGGCGACGGCCGAGAAGCCGCGCTCCAGCAGGCTTGCCTGCAGGTGCCTGACGGCCTCGCGGGTATGGCAGAACACCATGGCGCCGCGGCTTTCGTAGAAGCGCAGCACGTTCACGACGCCGTGTTCGATCTCGTTCGGCGCGATCCTCACGGCTCTGTACTCGATGTCGCCGTGCGGCTGGTTCTGCACCAGGGTGTCGATTCGGGCAGCGTCGCGCTGGTAGCGCCGCGCCATCGCTGCGATGTTCTTCGGGATCGTCGCGGAGAAAAGGAGCGTCCGCCGTTCGGCAGGCGTCGCATCCAGGATGAATTCGAGGTCCTCGCGGAAGCCCAGATCCAGCATCTCGTCGGCTTCGTCGAGCACCACGGCCTGGAGTTTCGAGGTGTCGAGCCGGCCCCGTTCCAGATGGTCGCGCAAGCGCCCCGGAGTGCCGACCACGATGTGGCAGCCATCCGCGAGGGCGCGCTGCTCCCGGCGGACATCCATTCCGCCGACGCAGGATGCCACCCGCGCACCCGCGGGCCCGTAAAGCCAGATGAGCTCCCGGTTGACCTGCAGGGCCAGTTCACGGGTCGGGGCGATGATGAGGGCCAGGGGCTCGGCCGGCGCGCCAAACCGCTCGGCGTCGCCGAGCAGGGTGGACGCGAGGGCGAGGCCATAGGCGACGGTCTTGCCCGAGCCGGTCTGGGCGGAGACGAGAAGGTCGCGGTCCAGGACGTCGGGCTGAAGCACGGCCGCCTGGACGGGAGTGGGCTCATTGTAGCCTTTATCGGCGAGAGCGCGCTCGAGGCTGGAATTCGTTCTAGGGAAGGGCATGGGTTTGCGGCTGAACCGTTTTCTGAGGAGCAGTGGTTAGCTCCGGTAAAATCATCAGCCTGAGGCGGCGCTATCGTCTATTTCGTCGATCGAGACCAGGAAAACAACATCGATATCAAGGTCATCGTCGCCGAGGTCGTCGTCTTCGTCCTCGTCCTCTTCATCCAGAGCCTCAGTGAAAGCGTCGATTTCGTCTTCCGATGAGGCCCTGGTCGTCAAGGCAGCCGATCCGTCCCAAAGGGGGCGGCCCTCGCTCTTAAACGACATCAGGTCATCTTTGAAGCTCTCGCTGAGAAACAGTTCCCGGGCTTGATCCTCGTCCGCGTTGGTGACGGCTACGGCCTTCCCGGCGATCTCGAGCGTAATCATGGCTTTTCCTTTGTCGGGGCAGGGTCATTCCACTCCACTAACGCCCATCCCAGGAATTCGATCATTTTTGCCCGGATCCCGGAGGATTCCGCGGGCGGCGCCCTGCGCCTCCTGATAGGCCAGGGCATGGGCACGCTCGTTGTGGAGGTCGCCCGAGTGGCCCTTGACCCAGTTCCAGGTCACGGAGCGCCCGCTCAGATGAAGGGAGAGACGCTGCCAGAGGTCCTTGTTCGCGACCTTGCCGCCTTTCACGATCCGCCAGCCCCGCGACCGCCACCATGGCAGATGCTTGGTGGCTCCCATGATGACGTAGTGGCTATCGCTGTAGATCTCGACCGGGATAGACGGCGGAAGGGCCTCCAGAGCCTCGACGACCCCCATGAGTTCCATCGCCGTATTGGTCGTGGCCAAGCTTCGGCCGGTGATGATGTCTTCCCGGCTTCCGAGGAGGATGATGGCCGCATAGCCGCCCGGACGCAGCCTGCCGCGGCCCATGCAGGCCCCATCGGTATAGACGACCGCGCGCTCCTCGGTCCCGTGGATCATGCCGACAGCAGCCGCCAGAATTCGTGCTCGGCCATGATCGAGATCGGATGGCCGGCCAGAAGAAGGCGCTCTGCGTCCCGCTCCTTGGAGCTCTTGCCGACCCTGTTCCTGTCGTCTCCGACGCAGAGAAGGCTGGTGGTCGGCGAGACGGCGGCCGCGACCGTGAACCCGAGGGCGGCTGCGCGTCGGGCAGCCTCCTTGCGGGTTATCTGCATACGTCCGGTGAAGACGACGGTCTTGCCTGCGAAGGGACCGCTGACCGAGCCGTGCTGCAGGATCGCCCCCTGGTGCGGGCTGCGCTGCCCCATAGCGGAGACCCACTCGCTGGCCGTCCGCCCGCTCTCCGCCAAAGCTCTCCGGAAGATATGAGCCGTTGCGATGGCATCTTCGAGAGCATCGTGGTGCTGGAACTCAATTCCGAAGTGATTGGCCAGGTTTCCGAGCGAATAGCCCTTACGGGAGAACTGGGGCCAGGTCCGGCGCACGACGGTCTGGTTGTCGAGCCAGGTCGCCTCCACGGCGGGAAGCCCGTATTTCTGGCAAGCCTTTGTGATTGCCACTCTGTCGAACGAGCCATGCGTCACGATGATCTGACCTTCGAGCAGGGGTATCAGCTCGGGAAGGAGCTCGCAGAAACTGGGGCATCCCACCACATGGTGGGGCTGAATGCCATGCACCTTGATGTTCCAGTGATCGAAACTGTCCTGCGGATCGATCAGATGGGAGATCGTCGCGGTGGTCTCGCCATTCTCGACCTTCACGATCCCGATTTGGCAGATGGAGGCGCAATCGGGATTGGCCGTCTCCAGGTCGAGGACAAGGTAGTTCATCGGAAAAGGCTTTTTCGCTCGCGGAATTGTTCGGGCTCTAAGGTGGGGCCGAGGTGTAAGGGTTTTGCGGGGCGGATGCGCATGAACGATTGTCGCAGAGGACGGCCACGGATCAAACCCAAGGAGGGAGCCGCCCGGAGAACGCGACGGCGACGGGACCGGTCAGGGTGAGGCTCTCGTCGTCGTCGACCTCGATCCTCAGTGTCCCGCCGGGCATTTCCACCGTGATGCACCTCTCGTCGGTCAGGCCCCGGCGGCGGGCGGCAAGGACGGCGGCACAGGCGCCGCTGCCGCAGGCCTGGGTCAGGATTCCAGGGCGTTCCCAAACGACGAGGCGCAGGCGGTCCGGCCCGACGATCTCGGCGACGCCGATATTGGCACCTTCCGGTAGCATGGGATGGTTCTGCATGGGCGCCGCCCAGCGCGGAACATCGACGGCATCCCGCTGCTCCACGAAGCAGACGAGATGCGGGTTGCCTACATTGACGGCTGTCGGCTGCGAAAGCGGGCCTGAGGACAGGTCGAGCATGAGGGTGTCGGCGGGGGAGGCGAGGGGGATGCTTCGCCAGTCCCATCGGGGAGAGCCGAGGCGAAGCGTCAGTTCATTCTCCCCCGGATCGAATGCGTCGATGAGCCCTCCCAAGGTCTCTAGATGAAGGCGCCTGCCGCCGCTCTCCTTCAGAAGAAGCCATCCGACGCATCGGGTCGCGTTCAGGCAGGTCTGTGCTTCCGTGCCATCCACGTTGTAGATGCGCATGCGCGCATCTGCGCCGGCAACCGTCGGCGGCTCGATGACGAGAAGCTGGTCGCCACCCACTCCGGTATGGCGGTTGCAGATCAGGCGGATCACATCGGGAGAAGGAGAAAAGGGTTTCGTTCGTCCGTCGACAACGACGAAATCGTTGCCGAGGCCGTGCATCTTCAGAAAAGAGCGTCCGGAAAGGTCGAGCGACGCAATGGGATGGCTGAGCAAGGGAGCCTCAGGACGAGCGGACGGCAGAAACCTCAGACTGAATGTGGCCCGCTGCGCGAGTCAAGTTTGGAGCCTTCATGGATCCATGAGAGGGCCGGCTTTCCTCGATGGGATCTAGTCTTCCGAGCGGCGGAAAGGCGCTCCGTCACGCCTGCTAGAACGTGTAGCGAAGCGCCTCGCTCGCCTCTTTCAAGGAGGGAAGAAAGCGCTCCTCCATCTCCGCCGGGGAGGCGTGAGCCACCTGCGCGCTGATGTTCAGGGCGATCGTGACCTTGCCGTTCTTCTGGATCAGCGGAACGGCGATGGATCTCAGGCCGAATTCGAGCTCCTCGCTGACCATCGCGAAGCCCTGAGCGCGGACAGCATCCAGGGCGGCACGCAGTTGCGTCCTGTCCGTAATCGTCTTGGGGGTCCTTGGCTCCAGCCGGACCCGGTCGAGGTAGGCGTCGAGCTCCGCAGGCGGCTGATAGGCGAGAATGGCCCGCCCCAGGGATGTGCAATAGGCCGGAAGCCGGCTGCCGACGCCGAGCCCTATCGACATGATCCGTCGCGTGGCAGAGCGCGCAATATAGACGATCTCGTCACCGTCGAGCACGGCGGCCGAACTCGATTCCCCCGTCTGTTCGGAGATCCTTTCGAGGAAGGGCTGCAGGCGGGCGGAGTCCGACGCGGATGAGAGATAAGCGTAGCCCAATCTCAGAATGCGGGGGCTCAGGCTGAAATAGCGCCCGTCGAAATCGGCATAGTTCAGCTTGGTGAGCGTGCGCAGGTAGCGGCGTGCGCCGGCACGCGTGATCCCGGTCAGCTTGGCCACCTCCGACAGCGTCAGCCGCGGGCGGGTTCCGTCGAAGGCCTCGATCACGGCCAGGCCTTTCTCTAGGCTCGCAACGATTTCCCGGTCTCCTCCGGTGCTCTCATCCATATCCGAATTCGCCATGAGACCTCCCGACACAGAGCATGTGCTGGACTTTGGTAGCCTTGACACCAGCTCGATATTTGTACTTCATGTTCGCTATGGTAATCAATGTTCGCAGTACGAACAAAAGATGAGACCAAAGGCTAAGAGACCGCAGGTCCTGCCGAATGAGGCCTCTAGGGAGGAAAGACATGCCATCTATGAAGAAGCTTCTCAGTGCCGCCGCCGGCGTCCTGCTCGCGGGCTCCGTCTCCGCGGCTGCCGACACCATCAAGGTCGGCATCATCGGGCCCTTCTCCGGCCCGTTCGCCTTGCAGGGCAAGAACTTCCAGGCGGGCGTCGAGGCCTACATGGCTCTCAACGGCAAGAGCGTGAAGGGCCACGACATCGAGGTCATCTATCGCGATCTTCCGGCCGCCAACCCTGCACAATCCCGCGCCCTGGCCCAGGAGTTGGTCGTCAAGGAGAAGGTCCAGTATCTCGGCGGCGTCTATTTCACGCCGGATGCGCTGGCGATCACGCCGCTCCTCAAGCAGGCCAATACCCCGCTCGTGATCTTCAATGCGGCCACATCCGCCATCATGAACCAGTCGCCGCTCGTCGTGCGGACGTCCTTCACCACGGCCCAGACGACGACGCCTCTCGGTAAGATCGCCACCGACCGCGGCGTCAAGAAGGTGATCTCGGCCGTCAGCGATTATGGCCCGGGCGTCGATGCCGAGGCCGCATTCAAGAAATCTTTCGAGGCGGCCGGCGGGCAGGTGGTCGAGACTATCAGAATGCCGCTCAACACCACCGATTTCAGCCCGATCATGCAGCGCGTCCGCGACTCCGGCGCCGAGGCCGTGTTCGCTTTCTTGCCGTCGGGACCCACGACGCTGGGCTTCGTGAAGGCCTACAACGAGACCGGCCTCAAGCAGGCCGGTATCAAGTTCTTCGCGCCGGGCGACCTGACACAGGAATCGGACCTGCCGGCTCTCGGCGAAGGGGCCTTGGGTCTTCTCACCACCTTCCATTACGCAGTCTCGCACGACTCGCCGGAGAACAAGCGCTTCGTCGAAGCGGCGACGAAGGCCATCGGTTCGCCCGAGCAGCTCTCCTTCCCCTCCGTCGGGGCCTATGACGGGATGCACGTCATCTACAAGATGATCGAGGCTACGGATGGGAAGCAGGATGCGCAGAAGGCGGTCGATGCCGTGAAGGGCCTTGCCTGGACCAGTCCGCGCGGTCCCGTCAGCATCGATCCGGAAACCCGGCACGTGACCCAGAACATCTACCTGCGGGAAGTCGTGAAGGGGCCGGACGGCAAGCTCATCAACAAAGAGATCGAGACCTTCCCCAACCAGAAAGACCCGGGCCTCGCAACCCAGTAAGGGTGCGGTCCGAGGCTATCAGAGAGCGCGGTCTCAGCCGAGACCGCGTCTTACGCCCCATCTTCAGCCTCACGGCTGATTGAGATGCTCACATGCAGACCATCCTCAGCATCGGGATCGACGCCTTCGCGTACGGCATGGCGCTCTTCATCATCTGCATCGGCCTGTCGCTCACGATGGGCTTGATGCGGGTGGTCAATCTCGCCCACGGCGCCTTTGCGATGATCGCCGGCTACATCGCCTCCTACGCCGCCCGCGATCTCGGGCTGGGTTATGCGATTGCGATCTTCCTCGCGATCATCGGAACGATCATCCTCTCCATTCCCCTGGAGAGGTTCCTTTTCCGACGCATCTACGGCAGTTCCGAGCTCACCCAGGTGCTGATGACCATCGGCATCACCTTCTGCGTGATCGGCATCACCAACTACTTCTTCGGGCCGACCCTGAAGACCATTCCTCTCCCGGAGAGTCTGGCGCAGCCGGTCGATGTCGGCTTCAAGACAATTGCAGCCCACCGGCTCTTCGTGATGGCGTGCGGGCTCGTCGTTGCCGCCGGCCTCTGGTATCTGATCGAACGGACGGCCTTCGGCATCAGGCTGCGTGCGACGGTCGACAATGCCGCCATGGCCGACGCCCTGGGGGTCCGCACACAGGTCGTCTACGCCGTCAGCTTCGCCATCGCGATCGGGCTGGCTGCCTTCGGCGGAGTCGTGGGGGCGGAGTTTCTTCCGATCGAGCCCTATTACGCTCTTCGCTACATGGTCACTTTCCTGGTGGTCGTGTCCGTGGGTGGCGCGGGGTCCATTCTTGGGGCGGTGATCGCATGTCTCGTGCTCGGCGCCGTGGACACGACAGGCCGGTATCTCATGCCCGAGTTCGGCAACTTCTTCTTCTACGCCGCGGTCATCGCGATCGTCTGCATCTTCCCGCGCGGTTTCTTCGGAAAGGCCCAGTAGCATGCCGACCATGGCCCAAACCGAGAAGCTTGCGGCGGCGCCTATCCCCGGCCCGCGGGTCGTCCGCGATGTGGTGGGCGTGATCTTGATCATCGCCGCCGGGCTCGCCGGGTTCTGGTTGTTTCCGGACAATCTGGCGCTTCTCACCCGCGTGATCGCCGTGGCGCTCCTTGTCCTCTCCATCGATCTCGTCGTCGGCTATTGCGGTGTTGCCACTCTCGGACAGGCGGCGCTCTTCGGAGCGGGGGCCTATGCTGCCGGGATTGCCTGCGTGAACGGCGTGACCGAGCCGTTGACCCTGATCCTGATCGGAGCCGTGGCGGGGGCGGTGGCGGGGCTTCTCATGGGGACGATCATGCTGAGGGCTCACGGTCTGGCGCAACTCGTTCTCTCGATTGCGATCGTGCAGCTCTTTCACGAGGCGGCCAACAAGGCCTCTGCGTACACGGGCGGCAGCGATGGACTCGCCGGCCTGATGGTGGGCCCGCTCTTCGGTGTGTTCGAGTTCGATCTCTGGGGGCAGACGGCCTATCTCTTCGGCCTTGCTCTGCTCGTCGTCATCTTCATCGTGTTGAAGTTCGTCGTCTCTTCGCCCTTCGGCATGCTGTGCCGCGGGATCAAGGAGGATCCGATCCGCATCGGCGCCATGGGAGCCTTCGTGTTCCCCGTTCTGCTCAAGATGTTCGTCATCTCAGGAGCCGTGGCTGGCATCGGCGGCGCTTTGGCGGCAATCTCCACCCAGGTCGTCGGACTGGACAGCCTCAGCTTCGAGTTGTCCGCCAATGCTCTGGTCATGCTGGTTCTCGGCGGCCTGGGAAGCCTCTATGGGGCACTCGTCGGCACCGTTATCTTCATGGGCTTCGAGCACGTGGTCTCCGCCATCAACCCCTTCCACTGGATGACGATGGTCGGGGCGTTGCTGATTGCCGTCGTGCTGGCGGCGCCGGGCGGTCTCAGCGGCCTTGCCGACAGGGTCCTTCCCTCCAGACAGCGGAATAGGGGAGGAAGAGCATGAGCGATCTCTTCCGCGTCGAAGGGCTCTCCAAATCGTTCGGCGGCCTCGCCGTCAGCCGGAACATCTCGCTCGCCATGCCGGCCGGCGAAAGGCTTGCTTTGATCGGGCCGAACGGGGCAGGCAAGACGACATTCGTCAACCTTGTCACGGGGCAGATCAGGCCGAGCGCCGGGCGCGTCGTGCTGCACGGCGAGGACGTGACGGAGCTCGGTGCCGTCCGCAGGGTTCGCCAAGGACTGGTGCGCACCTTCCAGGTCACGCGCCTCTTCTCCGACATGACTCCCGAGGAGCATATCACGCTCACCATCCTGCAGCGGGAAGGAAAGGCTGCCAGAATCCTCGCCCGCTTCCACGGCAATTCGGAAGTAGCGGAGGAAGTCGAGGGTATCCTCGGCACGCTAGGCCTCATAGAGGTTGCCCGCCGCAGGGTCGGGGAAATCGCCTACGGTCAGCAGCGGCTGCTCGAAATCGGCATTGCGCTCGCGCTCAAGCCCAAGGTGCTGCTTCTCGACGAGCCCGCGGCCGGCGTACCATCGAGCGAAACGCCGCGCATCGAACAGGCTCTGGAGCGACTTCCGCCGAGCCTCGCAGTGCTCATGATCGAGCACGACATGGATCTCGTCTTCCGGTTCGCCAAACGGGTGGTCGTGCTGGCGGCGGGCGAGATCATCTTCGAGGGACTTCCATCCGAAGTCGCGGCCGACGCAAAGGTTCGCGAGGCTTATCTGGGGAACTACGCCAATGCCCGCAGCGTCGCTTGAAGTCGAAGGATTGAGTGCCGGCTACGGCCCGACCGTGGTTCTGGAAGACCTCTCCTTCTCCGTTCCCGCAGGGTCTCGTCTCTCCATCCTGGGCCGAAACGGCATGGGCAAGACCACGCTCCTGGCGAGCCTCATGGGGATGACCCGCCGCTACAACGGGGAGATCAGGATCGACGGCATCGACGTCTCGGGCGCGAAGAGCTCGGACCGTGCGATGAAGGGCATCGGGCTCGTGCCGCAGACGCGGGACATTTTCCGCTCCTTAACGGTGGAGGAGAATCTTCTGGTCGGCATCAAGGACCGACCGCGCAGCGTGATCGAGGAAGCCTACGACATGTTCCCCCGGCTGAAGGAGCGGCGGCGCAACCTCGGCTGGCAGCTGTCCGGCGGCGAGCAGCAGATGCTGTCTACTGCCCGCACCATTCTCGGGCGCCCGTCGGTGCTTCTGCTCGACGAGCCCCTCGAGGGGCTGGCTCCCGTCATCTGCGACGAGCTCATGGTCGCCTTCACGCGACTTGCGGCGAGCGGCGAGATGACGATCCTCCTCGTGGAGCAGCGGCTCGAGAGTGCTCTGGACTTCGCCGATTCCGTCATGATCCTTGAACGGGGGCGGATCGTCTGGCAGGGAACGAGCGAGACCCTGCGTTCCGATCACGACCTGGTCGAGCGCTATATCGGCGTCGGGTCCCTGCACTGAGGTTGGCTATGGCATTCGTACGCGCAAACGGGATCGTCCTCCATCACCAGGTGCTCGGCCGCGCCGGCGGTCCCACCCTCGTGTTCATGAACTCCCTGGGCAGCGACTTCCGGATCTGGCAGGAGGTCGTGCCGGCTTTCCTCGACCGTTTCCAGGTCGTTCTCTACGACAAGCGCGGCCACGGCCTGTCCGATGCCCCTCCCGCGCCCTACACGATGGACGATCACGTCGACGATCTCCTCGCGCTTCTCGACATCTTGAATGTGGAGCGTGCGTCTCTCGTGGGATTGTCCGTGGGCGGCATGATCGCGCAGCGAATGGCGGTCCGCGTGCCCGATCGCGTTCAGTCCCTGACCCTATGCTGCACGGCGGCCAAGATCGGTATGTCCGAAACCTGGGCGGACCGGATTGCTGCCGTCGAGAAGAACGGTCTTGAGTCAATTGTCGGCAACGTTCTGGAACGCTGGTTCACCGCCGAATTCCGCCGCTCCCGCGCCGATGAATGCGCAGGCTGGCGCAACATGCTGGTCCGCACGCCGGTCCATGGCTATGCCGGTACCTGCGCGGCCATCCGCGATGCCGACCTGACGGCCGATGCGGGCCGGATCGCGGTGCCGACGCTCTGCGTCGCCGGAGACCAGGACGGCTCCACGCCGCCCGACATCGTGCGGCGCACGGCCGAACTCATTCCAGATGCGCGGTTCGAACTCATCGAGCCGGCAGGTCACATTCCATGCGTCGAGCAGCCCGTCGTGCTGTCCAGACTCATCGGTCAACACCTTCAGGAGGCGGGACTTGTCTGAGAAAGCGCGTAGCGAGCGGTTCGAGGCCGGAATGGCGGTTCGCCGGCAGGTCCTCGGCGACGCCCATGTGGACCGGGCCACCGCCCAGATGACCGAGTTCGACGAGGATTTCCAGACCTTCATCACGGAGGGAGCCTGGGGTTCGGTCTGGTCCCGCCCCGGCTTCACCAGGCGCGAGCGGTCGATCGTCACCATCGCCCTTCTCGCCGCTCTCGGCCAGGACGAGGAGGTTGCGATGCATGTGCGGGCAACGCGCAACACAGGTGCAACCAAGGAAGACATCAAGGAGGCGCTTTTGCATGTGGCGGTCTATGCCGGCGTGCCGGCCGCCAACCACGCCTTCAAGATCGTCAAGAAGGCCTATGCCGAGATGGAAGCGGATGCCGGTCGATAGCAGGAGCGAGCCGAGCTTGCGTTCTTTGCTTCAGCACAATTTCAATGGGTAGAAAACATGGTTGATCAAGGCCCCTTCTATCATCGCGACCGGAGCTGGCATCCGCCCGCTTTCACGCCGAACTACAAGACATCCGTGCTCCGCTCGCCGCAGCAGGCGCTCCTGTCGCTCGACAACACGATTTCGGAAATGACGGGCCCTGTCTTCGGGCACGACAGGATTGGCCCGCTCGACAACGACCTCCTGCGTAACTTCGCAAAGACCGGAGACCCGATCGGTCAGCGGATCGTCGTCTATGGCCGTGTCCTCGACGAGAATGGCCGCCCCGTTCCCGGAGCTCTTCTGGAGTTCTGGCAGGCCAATGCCGGCGGCCGCTACCGGCACAAGAAGGAAACCTATCTCGCGGCCATCGATCCGAATTTCGGCGGCTGCGGACGCACGATCACGGACGAGGACGGGCGCTACTGGTTCAGAACCGTCAAGCCGGGGGCCTATCCCTGGCCGAACGGCGTCAACGACTGGCGGCCGGCCCACATCCATTTCTCGGTCTTCGGCCACGCCTTCGCACAGAGGCTGATCACCCAGATGTATTTCGAAGGGGACCCGATGATCTGGCAGGATCCCATCGTGATGACGATCCCCGACAAGGCCGGGATCGAGCAGCTGATCGCGGCGCTCGACCGGCAGAACACGCTTCCGATGGATGCGCTCGCCTACAAGTTCGACATCGTTCTGCGCGGCCGCCGCTCGACCATGTTCGAAAACCGGATGGAGGGGAACTGATGGTCCAGAAACTCGGATTCTTGAAGGAATCGCCCTCCCAAACGGCGGGGCCGTACGTCCATATCGGCACCAATCCGAACTGGGTCGAGATCACGGGGGTCTGGAAGGAAGACCTCGGCCTCGTGCTCGTGGCTCCCGAGACGAAGGGGGAGCGCGTCATCATCAAGGGGCACGTCTACGACGGTGCCGGGGATCCTCTCAAGGACGCGCTCATCGAGATCTGGCAGGCCGATGCGGAGGGGCTCTACAACAGCCCGCAGGAGCGGCGCGGACGCGCCGACCCGCATTTCGTGGGATGGGGACGCCAACCGGCCGACGGCACGACGGGCGAGTACCGTTTCGAGACGATCAAGCCCGGCCGCGTGCCCTATAGCGACGGACGCCTCATGGCGCCTCACATCACGTTCTGGATCGTGGCGCGCGGGATCAATACCGGTCTCCACACGCGCATGTATTTCAGCGACGAGGAGGCCGCCAATGCGGAATGCCCGGTTCTCGGCAGGATCGCCCACAAGGCGCGCGTGCCCACGCTGATCGCCACTCGCGGCGAGGAGAACGGGTTGCCGACCTACACCTTCGACATCCATCTGCAGGGTGAGAAGGAAACCGTGTTCTTCGATATCTGATCGTCATCTGAAAGCGTACTATGGCCAAGTTTCAAAGCCTGCAGGAAGCCGTCGCCGAGAACCTGTGCGACGGCGATACGGTCGCCTTCGAGGGTTTCACACACCTCATTCCCCATGCCGCGGCCCACGAGGTCATCCGCCAGGGGCGCAAGGACCTCACGCTGATCCGCATGACCCCTGACATCATCTACGATCAGATGGTCGGCATGGGGCTCGTCAAGAAGGTGATCTTCTCCTACGCGGGCAATCCGGGCGTCGGTCTCCTGCGCCGGATGCGCGACGCCATCGAGAACGGCTGGCCGCGCTCCATCGAAACGGAAGAGCACAGTCATGCCGCCATGGCCAACGCCTACGAGGCTGGCGCCGCCGGGCTGCCCTGCGCCGTGTTTCGGGGCTATCTCGGTGCCGGTCTCAAGGAGGTCAACCCCTCCATCAAGAGCGTGACCTGTCCCTTCACCGGCGAGCAGTTGGCAGCTGTGCCCGCCCACCGGCCGGATGTCGCCTTCATCCATGCGCAGAAGGCCAGCAGGCGCGGGGACATCCTCATCGAAGGCATCGTCGGCGTGCAGAAGGAGGCGGTCCTGGCCGCCAAGCGCGCCGTGGTGACCGTCGAGGAGATCGTGGAGGATTTCGACGGGATGCACCCGAACCTGTGCATCCTTCCTCATTGGACCGTGACCTCCGTCGTGCATGTGCCGGGTGGCGCGCACCCGTCCTACGCCCACGGCTATTATGATCGTGACAACGCCGCCTATCTCGAATGGGACAAGATCTCCGCCGACCGGGATCTGTTCACCCAGTGGATGAGCGAGAACGTGCTTGCTGTGGGGCCAGAGGTCTTCGCCGCTCGCGTGCAGGGATTGTGAGAGATAGAGCCATGAACGGTTTCACCCCTAACGAGATGATGACCATCGCGGCCGCCCGCGCCCTTACCAGCGAGGATGTGTGCTTCGTCGGGATCGGCGCTCCCTCGGCCGCCTGCAACGTGGCGCGGCTGACCCACGCGCCCGACATCACCCTGATCTATGAGAGCGGCACCATCGGCACGGCTCCCGAGGTGCTTCCGCTTTCCATCGGCGACGGCGTGCTGTGCGAGACGGCGGTGTCGACCGTGTCGGTGCCCGAGATGTTCCGCTATTGGCTTCAGGGCGGGCGCATCTCCATCGGCTTCCTGGGAGCGGCGCAGCTCGACCGCTTCGGCAACATCAACACCACCGTCATCGGCGATTACCAGCACCCGAAGGTGCGCCTACCAGGGGGCGGCGGAGCCCCCGAAATCGCGACCTCCTGCAAGGAGGTCTACATCACCATGAAGCAGTCCACCCGCGGCATGGTGGAGAAGATCGACTTCTACACGTCCTTCGGCCATGGGGAGGGCGGCGATCACCGCGAGCGTCTCGGCATCACGACCAAGGGCCCGACGCTGCTGATCACGGATCTGGCCGTTTGGAAGCCCGATCCGGAGACGAAGGAGTTCACCGTCGTGTCGATGCATCCCGGCGTGACGCGTGAGCAGGTTCAGGAGACCTGCGGCTGGAAGGTTCGCTTCGCCGACGATGTCGAGGAAACGCCTCCGCCGACAGAGCTCGAGCTCACGACCCTGCGCGAGCTGCAGGCGCGCACGGAAAAGGCCCATGGCGGCAAGAAGGGAGCCTGAGGATGCGCGAGGCTTATATCTGCGCCTATGTGCGCACTCCCATTGGTCGTTATGCCGGTTCGCTCTCGAGCGTTCGTGCCGACGATCTCGGCGCCGTCCCGCTGAAGGCCTTGATGGAGCGCTATCCGAACGTCGATTTCGAGGCGGTCGACGACGTGATCTATGGTTGCGCCAATCAGGCAGGGGAGGACAACCGCAACGTTGCCCGCATGGCGGTGCTTCTTGCAGGCCTGCCCGGCTCCGTCTCGGGCACGACCATCAACCGGTTGTGCGGGTCGGGCATGGATGCGGTCATTGCGGCGGCACGGGCCATCAAGGCGGGCGAAGCGGATCTGATGATAGCGGGCGGTGTCGAGTCCATGTCCCGTGCGCCTTTCGTCATGCCGAAGGCCGACGCGGCTTTCTCCCGAGCCACCGAGATTTACGACACCACCATCGGCTGGCGCTTCGTCAATCCGCTGATGAAGAGCCAGTACGGCATCGACTCGATGCCGGAGACCGGCGAGAACGTGGCCGAAGAGTTCCAGATCTCGCGCGCCGACCAGGATGCTTTTGCGCTGCGCTCGCAGAAGAAAGCTGCTGCGGCGCAGGAGAACGGGCGTCTTGCCAAGGAAATCGTGCCGGTCACAATCCCTCGGCGAAAAGGGGATCCGGTGATCGTCGACAGGGACGAGCATCCCCGTGGCGACACGACCCTGGAAGGCCTCGCCAAGCTCTCGACGCCGTTCCGCAAGGACGGATCGGTGACCGCGGGCAACGCATCCGGCGTGAACGACGGCGCTGCCGCGCTGATCGTCGCCTCGGAGGAGGCCATGAGGAGATTCGGTCTCGAACCGATTGCGCGTGTCGTCGGCGGGGCCACCGCCGGTGTCCCGCCACGCATCATGGGGATCGGTCCGGCGCCGTCCACGAAGAAGCTCTGCGCCCGCCTCGGGCTCAAGCCCTCGGATTTCGATGTGATCGAGCTGAACGAAGCCTTCGCCAGTCAGGGTATCGCCGTTCTGCGCGACCTGGGCATCCCGGAGGATGCGGATCACGTGAATCCCAATGGCGGAGCCATCGCCCTGGGGCATCCGCTCGGCATGTCCGGCGCACGCATCACCGGCACGGCCGCACTCGAGCTGAAGCTCAAGGGGAAGAAGCGCGCATTGGCGACCATGTGTGTGGGTGTGGGGCAGGGCATTTCCATCGCCCTCGAGGCTGTCTAAGCTTCGTCTATGATCGCGCCCATGCAACCGTCCTCCCTGCTCCAATCCCTCGTCGGAGACGACGAGATCGAGGCGCTTCTTTCCGGTGAGGCCGAGCTCCGGGCCATGCTTCGGGTGGAAGCGGCCCTGGCTTCGGCGGAGGCGGAGGTCGGTCTCATCGAACGAGGGGCGGCGGTCCGGATCTCGGAAATCTGCGCCGCATTCGAGCCGGATTGGAAGGGACTGTCGCGTGGGCTGGCTCAGGATGGCGTTGTCGTTCCCGAGTTCGTGAGGCAGCTGCGTTCCGCAGTCGGCGAGCCTCATGCGAAATCGGTGCATGTGGGGGCGACGAGCCAGGACGTCATCGACACGGCTCTGGTCCTGCGGCTCAAAAACATCACGGAGTTGTACCTGCGCCGTCTCGAACATCTCATCCAGGCGATGCAGGTGCTCAAGGTTCGCGACGGTGCCGTGCGTCTCATGGCCCATACGCGGATGCAGCAGGCTCTGCCCTTCACGGCCGCCGACAAGATCGAGACCTGGCTCGGCCCCCTCGAAAGGCATCGGGAGACGCTGCAGGCGCTCATGCCGCGTCTGCTGGTGCTTCAGCTCGGCGGTCCGGTCGGCACCCGCGCCGAGCTGAAGGGGCATGGCGCTGCGGTTGCCGACGCCATGGCGAGGCAGCTCGGACTCGGCTCCGTTCCCGCGTGGCATTCGCAGCGGGATCGGATCGGCGAGTTCGCCTCCTGGCTCTCTCTCCTTTCGGGAACTTTGGGCAAGATCGGACAGGACGTTGCCCTGATGGCGCAGAACGAGGTGAGAGAGGTGCGCCTCGCAGTTGGCGGAGGCTCGTCCGCCATGCCTCACAAGTCCAACCCGGTTCCCGCCGAGGTGCTCGTCACGCTCGCCCGCTTCAATGCAGGCCTGCTCGGCACGCTCCATCAGGCCCTCGTCCACGAGAACGAGCGCTCGGGAGCCGCCTGGACCCTTGAATGGCTCGTGCTGCCTCAGATGCTGGTGGCGTGCGGGGCAGGCCTGAACATGGCCCGGGGGCTCATCGAGGGACTCACGTTCCTGCCGTCGGAAGCCGGAAGATAGCCGGCGCGTCAGGCGTCGCCGACGATCACGGTGATTTTCCCGCTGCCGCCGCAATCCGGACAGGCTTTACGCCCGACCTCGCCGGAGCCATTGCAGGTCGGGCAGATGTCGTCGCCGGTCTGCGCTGTCCCAGGCACATCCTCGTCGCCGGGATTTTTCCGTTCCGTGTCAGCCATCGGCATTCTCCTCAACTCCTGGGGAACGCGGGGAGGGGCGGGACGGTTCAGGCCGCCGTGCTTCGCTGGCGATGGCGGAATTCGAGCGGCGAAAGACCGGTGCGATTTTTGAAGAAACGCGTGAAGTAGGCCGGGTCGTCGAATGCCAGTGCCAGTGCGATCTCCTTGGCGCTCAGGGAGCTGAAGGTCAGGTACCGTTTCGCCTCGATGACGATCCGCTGGTGGATGATGCCCAAGGCCGTGTCGCCGAGATGCTCCCGGCAGATGCGGTTGAGGTGGGTCGAGGTGACGCCGAGCCTGCGGGCGTAGGTGTCGAGGGGCTGATGGGTGCGATAATCCTGATCGACGAGTTGGCGGAAGCGCAGGGCGTGCTGGAGCGACCGGCTGCCTGGGCCATGGGAGGTTTGGAGCGCTAGGCCGCTCATTCGATGGACTGCGATGAGCACAAGCGCAAGGCGGGCCTCGATCGCTCCGAGGCGGCATGGGGCCTGAGCCTCGAATTCGGTAGCGATTTCCGCAATGTCTGCAGCGATGGACCGGGCCATCGTCGGGTGCTCGGACAGCGGCAGGAGCTGCACCTCGCGGAAGCTGTTCTCGGTTCCGCCTGCGGATCGAAGGACATGGGGCAGACGTCCCTCGAACAGGGTCAGCACGGTACCTTCCACATCGGGCGAGAATGTGTAGCCGTGCACCACCATGGCGGGCAATGTGACGATGCAGGGGGCATCGAGACGGTTGCGCCTCCCGTCGAGGACGAGTTCCGCTTGGCCGCGTTCCAGGTGGAGGATCTGGAAAAGGCTTTCGTGCCGGTGCGGCTGGATCTCGTAATTGTGCAAGCGGCTGCGCGCCTGGATCGTTTCGCAATGGATCCAGTCCGACTGCGTATCCTCCTTGAATTCTCCATAGAGTGAGTAGGTTGGAATGCCTGCCATCGAAAAGCGCCGGTCCTGGGAAATTCGGAGTGAGATGTTCGAATTGTCCTGGTCTTTGCGCGGATTGTCCATTGGCCGATGGAGGTCTCCCGCGCATCTTCCTGCCATATGAGATGCGGCCTGAGCCGCCGGGAGGAGACGCATGCGCACCAAGGTTGTCATCATCGGCGCCGGCCCGGCTGGCCTTCTGCTGGGGCATCTGCTCGAAAACCAGGGCATCGAGACCGTCATCCTGGAGCGCCGCAGCCGGGATTACGTGCTGGGCCGCATCCGTGCCGGCGTTCTCGAACAGGGAACCGTCGAGCTGCTGGAGCAGGCAGGCGTCAGCGGGAGAATGCAGGCGGAGGGCCTGATCCGCGATGGGGTCGAGCTCTCCTTCGATGGAGACGCGCACCGCTTCGACTTTCGTGAACTCGTCGGACGGACGGTCATGGTCTACGGGCAGACGGAGGTCACGCGCGACCTGATGCAGGCCCGCGATGCTGCGGGCGCGACGACGATCTACGAGGCCGAGAACGTCGCCCTCCACGATTTCGACGGTGACAAGCCGCGGGTCAGCTACCTGAAGGATGGAACAGAGCACGAAATCTCGTGCGATTTCATCGCCGGATGCGACGGCTACCACGGGGTGTCCCGTGCCAGCGTTCCGGAGACTGCGCTCAGGACGTTTGAACGGGTCTATCCCTTCGGCTGGCTCGGCATTCTCGTCGACCGGCCGCCGGTTGCGGACGAATTGATCTACGCCCACCACAGCCGCGGCTTCGCGCTCTGCTCCATGCGCTCTCCCACCCGCAGCCGTTACTATGTGCAGGTCTCGACGGATGAGAAGGTCGAGGATTGGTCCGACGACCGCTTCTGGGACGAACTGCGCCGCCGCCTGAACGACGAGACCGCCGGCAGGCTCCTGACCGGCCCGTCGATCGAGAAGTCGATCGCTCCCCTGAGGAGCTTCGTGGCCGAGCCCCTCCGGTTCGGCCACCTTTTCCTTGCCGGCGATGCCGCTCACATCGTGCCCCCGACCGGAGCGAAGGGCCTGAATCTTGCAGCCAGCGACGTCCGCTATCTCGCCGAAGCGTTGATCGAATATTATGAAGAGCGTTCGTCCGCCGGGATCGACGCCTATTCCGCCCGGGCCCTCGCCAGGGTGTGGAAGGCGGAACGCTTCTCCTGGTGGATGACCTCGATCCTCCATACCTTCCCGGATACGGATGCTTTCGGGCGCAGGATGCAGAGAACCGAGTTCGACTATCTCGTCAGCTCCGAGGCGGCGTCCCGGTCCCTGGCCGAGAACTACACCGGGCTCCCCTTCTAAGGCGCAGTCGCGCGCCTCCCGAAGCCGGAGGCAGGGTGTGAACAGCGCTTGAGACCAGTATGGACAGAGCGCGACCAATATGAGACCAGTTAGGGCGTGAACGATACTCGCCCTCAATCCCGCTTCCGGTCGCTGTACCGGCAGTCCTTGCCTGGCTCCCGCATCAACGAGGACGAGGCCGGGCTGCACGGATCCTATGCCTGGATCATCGACGGGGCGACAGGCCTCTCCGGCGGGCGGCTGACCGCCGGGGCGACCGATGCCGCCTGGCTCGCCCGCACGATCGGGCAGAAACTCGGTGGCGTCGCCTCATCCGCAGATGTGGGGGAGGTATTCGATTGGCTTGAAACAGGCGTCAGGGACGCCTTCGCCGAGGAGGCCGTTCAGACAGCCGATAGCGAGGGGCATGGTCCCTCGGCGTGCCTCGGCCTTCTGAGGGTTTGCGCAAGGGCAAACGGAAAGATTCTCCTGGAGGGCGGATTTCTGGGCGATGTGGTCGCTCTGGTTTCCTCCGCGAACGGTGTGGTCCGGTGGACGGACGAGCGGGCGAAGCCGTTCGAGCGGCGCACGCTGGCAGCGCTCGCCCCTGGAGGGCATGAGCCGGGACAGATTCCCGAAGCCGTCAGACGGCAGATCCTCGAGAACCGCGAACAGCTCAATCGTCCCGAAGGCTACTGGGTCGTGCATCCGACCCGTCCCTGGGCGGGTCGGGAATTGAGGTTCGAGACGGAGGCTGCTCCGGATGAGCCCATCGTCCTCGCGACGGACGGCTTCATGCGGCTTGTCGACGTGTTCGGGGCCTATTCCGATGCCTCCCTTCATGCCCGCCTTGCCGCGGGCGAAGGCGAGGATTTGATGCAGGAGTTGCGTGAACTGGAGCGGAGCGACCCCAAGGCGGGCGTCTACCCTCGTGTCAAAATCCACGATGATGCTACGGTTCTCGTGATCGCGGCCGAACCATACGGCTGAAGGGATTCCGCAAGATCCGTCCCCGGGACGGGCTTTGCGGAGGGAGGACGAGACTTCAATGAAGAGGGAACTCAAGATGAAACTGACAAGACGACTTCTGCTCGGTGTGGCCGCAGGCGGCTATCTGCTCTCGGCGGGCGCCGCCATGGCCAAGACGGAGCTGACCTTCTGGAGCTGGCGGCAGGAAGACAAGGCTTTCTACAACGACATCATCAAGAAGTTCCAGGAGAAGGAACCCGATATCTCGGTGAAGTTCGAGACCTTCGCTCCTGAGAACTATCAGACGATCCTCTCCACGGCGCTCGCCGCTGGACGCGGACCGGACGTGATCCAGGTTCGCGCCTACGGCAACCTGGAGACGATTGCGACTCCGGGCTACCTGCTCGCCCTCGACAAGCAGACCGTTCCGGAACTGGCGAACTTCCCGGATGCGGCGCTCGCCGCCGAGACGCTGCGCGCGGACGGCAAGGTCTATGCGGTGCCTTTCGCCACCCAGACGATGCTGGTGATCTACAATAACAAGATCTTCAAGGATGCGGGCGTCCAGCCGCCCCAGACCTGGGACGAGATGATGAAGCTCGCCCAGACCCTCAAATCCAAGAACATCACCCCGTTTGCGAACGGCACGTCTACGGCGTGGCAGAACGAGACCATCGTTGCTGCACTGCTCTCCTCCATGCTCGGCAAACAGTTCGAGGAGGACATCGTTTCCGGCAAGGCCAACTTCACCGATCCGCGTTTCGTCAACGCGTTGGCCAAGCTCAAGGATATCAGCCAGTATTTCGCGCCGAACTTCACAGGCGTCGATTACGCCTCCTCGCAGCAGCTCTTCGTGGCCGGCCGCGCGGCCATGTTCGCGGGCGGTTCCTTCGAGGTGGCGAATTTCAAGAAGCAGAACCCGACCCTCGAACTCGGCGTGTTCGCCTCTCCGGTGGAAAAGCCCAGCGACGAGCGCTTGGTGGCCCGCTACTATGACGGCGGCTATGCCGTGAATGCGAAGACGGACAAGAAGGATGCCGCGATCAAGTTCGTGCGCTTCCTCGCCACCCCCGAATACGGCACGCTCTTCACCAACGAGTTGAAGAACCTGTCTCCGATCAAGGGCATCAAGATCGAGGACCCGTTGACTCAAGGCATCGCGAAGCTGGCGGAAGGGGCCATGTCCTATCTGATGCTCGTGCGCTTCCGCTATCAGGAGCCGAGCGGTTCGGTGCTCCTGCAGTCCAACGTGCAGAAGATGCTCGCCGGTCAGCAGACGCCCGAACAGGCTGCCGCCGAGATCAACAAGGGCATCGCGACCTACTACAAGCCGTTCCAGAAGTAAGGCTTCGACAGGGGAGCGGCGGGCGATGAAGCCCGCCGCTCTTTCCATGAGAGTTTTCCCATGCCCGTCTCTCCCAAGCAGGCCCGGACCCTGAAGCATCGCAGCTGGGTGGCATTCCTCATCGTGCCGCCCGTGGTCTTCATGTCGCTCTTCGTGGTCTATCCCATCCTGTCGGCTTTCGCCTATGCCTTCTACGAGTGGCAGGGGCTGGCGCGCGGCGAGTTCGTCGGACTGGAGAACTTCAGGGAGGTCCTCTTCGGGCCCACCATGGCGCCGGTCGTGTGGAACGCCTTCCTGCACAATGTCTACGCCCTCGTCGCGCTGATGATCATCCAGAACGGCGGCGGGTTCCTCCTCGCCTGGCTTCTCTACAAGGAGCCGTTCGGTTTCCGCTTCCACCGCCTGGCGGTCTTCGTGCCCGTCGTGCTTTCGACCATCATCGTCGGTTTTCTCTGGAAGCTTTTTCTCAATCCGAATTTCGGCATCGTGAACCAGGCGCTTTATGCGCTGGGCCTCGATTCCTGGGCCAAGCCCTGGCTCGGCGATTCCTCGACCGCGCTGGGCGCGCTGATCCTGGCCAATGCCTGGCATTTCATAGGCTTTCCGACGCTCGTCTATCTCGCGGGCATGCAGCGCATTCCCTCCGAGATCATCGAGGCCGCACGTCTCGACGGCACCAACGAATGGCAGTTGCTCAAGAACGTGATCTGGCCGCTCGTCGCGCCGAGCACCACCATCCTCTTCACCCTGCTCTTCATCGGAGCCTTCAACTGGTTCGAGATCCCGTACGTCATGGCCGGCCTCGACGGTTCGCCCTTCGGTTCGACCGACGTGCTGGGTCTCGTGTTCTACCGAACCGCCTTCGGCAATCAGAGCGCCAGCATCCAGAATTTCGGCCAAGGCTCCGCGCTCGCCACGGTGATCTTCCTCTTCATCGTAGTCTTCGCCTCGATGCTCACGCTTTGGCTGCGCCGCCGGGAGATCCAGTTTTGACCACCAAGGCCATGTATTCCCCGGCTCCGCCGAGGCCCATCTCGTTCGCGTTCCTGGCTCAGATCATTCTGATCATGAACTCGTTCATCATGCTCTACCCGGTCGTGGTCATGGTCTTCTCGGCCTTCAAGTCCACGGGCGAGATCTTCGAACATCCCTTCGCGCTGCCCGATTTCACGCAGGTTCAGAATTTCACGCGGGTTCTCGGCGAAACGTCCATGCCGACCTACTTCGTGAACTCCATCATCGTGACCGGAACCTCGATCGTTCTGATCCTCGTTCTCGGCACCATGGCGGGCTATGCGGTAGCCCGCTACGAGTCGCGCACCAACACCTTCATCCTGCTGTTCTTCCTGGCAGGCCTGATGCTGCCCTTGAAGCTCGCGGTGATCCCGCTCTTCATCCTGCTGCGCGACCTGAATCTCCTCGACAGCCGCTGGAGCCTGATCGTCACCTATACCGCCATCGGCCTTCCGTCGGCGGTGTTCATCATGGCGGGCTTCCTGCGCTCGCTTCCGTCCGAGCTCGAGGATGCCGCCCGCATCGACGGGGCATCGGAGCCGCGCATCATGTGGTCGGTCATGCTGCCCCTGGCCCGCCCGCCCATGGCGATTGCGGCTATCCAGAATGCGGTGCCGATCTGGAACGACTTCTTCTTCCCGCTCGTGTTCATTCAGACGGACGACTACAAGACCCTGCCGCAGGGGCTTACCACCTTCATGGGCGAGTACACCACGGATTGGGGCATGCTGTTCGCCGGCCTCACCATCGCGGCCGCTCCCATCACGCTCCTCTACATCGCCCTGTCCCGTCAGTTCATCCAGGGTATGACCGCCGGCGCGGTCAAGTAGGAGACGAACGTGCTGATTCCGAAAGGTGCGCTCGTCGTTTCGTGTCAGGCCCGCGCCGACAACCCGCTTCATGGGCCTGTTCACATGGCCGCCATGGCCCGTGCGGCGGAGGCCGGCGGCGCAAGGGCCATCCGCGCCAACGGACCCGACGACGTGGCGGCGATCCGTGCCGTGACGCGGCTGCCGATCATCGGAATCTCGAAGGTCTGGGATGACCGTTATCCGGTCTACATCACGCCGGATTTCGAGAATGCGGCCGCGGTCGCCCGGGCTGGCGCCGACGTCATCGGCATCGATGCCACGCCGCGTCCGCGCAACGGCGAGTCCGTCGAGCGTCTGATCGCGCGGATTCGCGGCGAACTCGGCAGAGAGGTTTTCGCCGACATCGCAACGCTGGAAGAGGGGCGGGCGGCTCATGCCTATGGGGCAACCTACGTCGCCACGACTCTGTCCGGCTATACGGACGAGACCATCGAGAGAAGGGCCGCAGGTCCGGATCTGGACCTCCTGTCGGCCCTTGTCGGCGCTGTGCCGGTCCCGGTGATCGCAGAGGGGCGCTTCGACACGCCCGATCTGGTCACGGCCGCCTTCGAGCGTGGCGCTCATGCGGTGGTGGTCGGAACCGCGATCACCAATCCGCGCGAGATCACCAAGAAATTCGCCCAGGCCGCCGAGTTCTGGGCAGACAACGGAACATCGGCACCTCCCGGAGGGAGAGCCCATCTGTCACAGGACGGAGTTTGAGATGGCGAATGTATCGATCCGCGATGTGCGCAAGTCCTTCGGGCCCGTCTCGATCATCAAGGGAGTGGATGTCGATATTCAGGATGGCGAGTTCGTCATCCTGGTCGGCCCGTCCGGCTGCGGGAAGTCGACGCTCCTGCGCATGATCGCAGGCCTCGAGGACATCACGGACGGCGAGATCCGCATCGGCTCGCGAGTGGTCAACGACGTTCCGCCGAAGGACCGGGACATCGCCATGGTGTTCCAGAGCTACGCCCTCTATCCGCACATGACCGTGGCCGAGAACATGGCGTTCTCGCTCAGGCTCAAGGGCGTGCCCAAGGCCGAGCAGGGCAAGCGGGTGCAGGAAGCGGCCGCATCGCTCGGTCTGACGCAGCTTCTGGACCGCTATCCGCGCCAGCTTTCGGGCGGTCAGCGCCAGCGCGTCGCCATGGGCCGCGCCATCGTGCGCGATCCCCAGGTCTTCCTGTTCGACGAGCCGCTCTCCAACCTCGATGCCAAGCTGCGCGTGGCCATGAGAGCCGAGATCAAGGAACTGCATCAGCGCCTGAAGACCACGACGGTCTATGTGACGCACGACCAGATCGAGGCCATGACCATGGCCGACAAGATCGTGGTGATGCATGACGGCATCGTCGAGCAGGTCGGCGCGCCGCTGGAGCTCTACGACCGCCCGGCGAACCGTTTCGTGGCCGGCTTCATCGGCTCTCCGGCCATGAACTTCATCGACGGGCGCCTGGAGAAGGCGGGATTTGCCCTGGCGAGTGGCGCGGTCCTGTCCTTGGGCGCCCAGCCTCCCGTGCCGGTGGGGACCAAGTTGACCTACGGCATCCGGCCCGAGCACCTTCAGGTCATGTCCCCCGGTGAGCCCGATTCCATTCCTGCAACGGTCGCCGTCGTCGAGCCGACCGGGTCCGATACGACCCTGATGGTCAAGGTCGAGGGCGGCAGCCTCACCGTCCTGCTGCGGGAGCGATGCTCTCTGAAGCCTGGCGAGACCATCGCCCTCCGGCCCGTTTCGCACCAGTCGCACCTCTTTGACGAGAGGGGGCGGCGCATCGCCTCCGTCTGATAGGGACGGCCGAGCGGCTTACCTTGGGGAGCGTCCGATTGGCGGATATTTTGGGAGATTATAACACGAACGTGAGAGCACACCGCGCCCTTGGAGGTGTACCCATTCCAGAATGGATTTCAGACGAGGTGCTACCGTGTTGATCCGACGCCCTGCCGACATTCTTCCATCCGAGATCACCCCTCGGGAGGTTTATCTCAACCGGCGGCAATGGATGACCGGCGCCGCCGGCCTCGCCCTGGCCGCGGGTCTGCCCGGTTCCCTCGGGGCTGCGCCGCTTCCGGCCGCCAAGAGCCCTCTTTCCGCGACCGACGAGAAGCTGACGAGTCGCGAGGACATCACGACCTACAACAACTTCTACGAGTTCGGCACGGACAAGGCTTCGCCCGCCGCCAAGGCCCACACGCTCAAGACCTCGCCATGGACGGTCAAGGTCGATGGGCTGGTCGCCAAGCCCGCAGACTATGCCTTGGAGGACCTGCTCAAGCCCGTGACGCTCGAGGAGCGCATCTATCGCATGCGCTGCGTGGAGGGCTGGTCCATGGTGATCCCGTGGGTCGGCTTTCCGCTGGCGGATCTCATCAGACGGGTGGAGCCGCTGGGCAGCGCCAAGTATGTGGCTTTCGAAACGGCCTATCGGCCCGACGAGATGCCCGGCACGGACACGTTCTTCCCCGTCCTCGACTGGCCCTACGTGGAGGGGTTGCGGATGGACGAGGCGATGCACCCTCTCACCATCCTGGCCGTCGGCCTTTACGGCGAAACCCTGCCTAACCAGAACGGTGCGCCCATCCGGCTCGTGGTGCCGTGGAAATACGGATTCAAGGGCATCAAGTCGATTGTGCGCATCAGCTTCGTCGAGAAGCAGCCGGAAACCTCCTGGAACAAGCAGGCGCCCGACGAGTACGGGTTCTATGCCAACGTCAACCCGAGCGTGGACCATCCCCGCTGGAGTCAGGCGACCGAGCGGCGGATCGGGGAGGGCGGTCTTTTCGCGAAGAGGCGGCCGACCCTGCCTTTCAACGGCTATGCCGACCAGGTGGCGCAGCTTTACGCCGGCATGGACCTGAAGAAGTTCTATTGATGGCCGGAAGAACGACAGTACACGGGGCGAAGCGGGGCTTCGCCGTGCCCCGGATACCCAAGATCGCCGTCTATATCGTCGGCTTCGTCCCGGCGGTGTGGCTGTTCTATGAGGGCGTCAACGATCGGCTCGGCGCCGATCCGATGCGCTATCTGGAGCAGGCCCTCGGCCTGTGGGCCCTGCGCTTCCTCATCGCCAGCCTCGCCGTCACGCCGTTGCGGCAGGTCCTCAACATCAACCTGCTGCGCTATCGCCGGGCGCTGGGTTTGCTCGCCTTCTACTATGCCGCCCTGCATCTTCTGACCTATCTGGTTCTCGATCAGGGGCTCGATGCCGCGGCGATTTGGGCCGACATCGTGAAGCGTCCCTACATCACGATCGGAATGGCCACTTTCGTCATTCTCATCCCTCTGGCGCTCACGTCCAACAACGCCGCCATCAAGCGTCTCGGCGGACAGGCCTGGGCGCGGCTGCACCGCCTGGTCTACGTGGCGGCCATCGGCGCGGTGCTGCATTACCTCCTCGTCGTGAAGTCCTGGCCGCCGGAGCCCCTGGTCTACGCGGCGATCGTTGTGGCGCTGTTGGGCTACCGCCTCGTGCGCTCCGTCGGCAGGCGCGCCTCTCCGAAGCGACGTCCCGCTTGAAGCCGGGGCCGGCTCCGGTAGGATGCCGGCTTGGCCGATCCGAGCCGAGCCTCGCCAAGCTGGAGTGAATATGCATCGAGCGCGTCACACCTGGGCCCTTGCGATCTGGGCGCTCGTGTTCGCGATGGTGCTTGGACTGGGCTCCCTCGATCTGCGGGCCGAATCCCGTCCCGTTCTCGTCTTCGCCGCCGCAAGCCTGAGGAACGCACTGGACGATATCGGGGCTGCCTGGATGCGCGAAACCGGCAAGAAGGTCGTGATCTCCTACGCGGCCAGCAATGCCCTGGCGAGGCAGATCGACGCCGGCGCTCCTGCCGACATCTTCTTCCCGGCCGATCTGGACTGGATGGATTACGCCGCCTCCCGGAACCTCATCCGGAACGAGACGCGGGTGAACCTGCTCGGCAATGCGCTCGTTCTCGTTGCCCCCAAGGGCTCGTCCCTGGATCTCGCCGTTCGACATGGCCTGGACCTCTCCAAGGCGCTCGGCACGGGCAGGCTCGCCATGGGCAATGTCGAGGCCGTCCCCGCCGGGAAGTATGGCAGAGCCGCCCTGGAAGCCCTCGGGGCCTGGGCCGCCGTGAAGGACAAGCTGGTTCAGACCGAAAGCGTGCGTGCCGCGCTCCTTCTCGCCTCCCGCGAGGAGGTGCCGCTCGGGATCGTCTATCGCACCGATGCGGCGTCCGACCCGAATGTCAGGGTCGTCGGCACCTTTCCGGATGGCGCTCACCCTCCGATCATCTATCCGGTTGCTCTGACACGGGCATCGAACAATCCCGATGCAGGCGCCTTTCTGGATTTCCTTCGCTCGGACGAGGCGAAATCCCTGTTCGAGCGTCACGGGTTCACCGTCATCGACAAAATGGCGTCCGCCTCGTGAGCGACTGGCTGTCTCCCGAGGAATGGACGGCGGTGAGGCTCAGCCTCAAGGTTGCCCTGGCGGCCATGGCCGCAAGCGTGGTGCCCGGGATCGCCGTGGCGCTGCTTCTGGAGCGGGGCCGCTTCTGGGGGCGGCAGGCGCTCGATGTGCTCGTGCATCTGCCTTTGGTCCTGCCCCCGGTCGTCGTCGGCTATGCCCTCCTGCTTGGTTTTGGGCGACGAGGGCCTATCGGAGCGTTCCTGGCCGATCACCTCGGGATCGTGCTTTCCTTTCGCTGGACCGGCGCCGCGTTGGCCTGCGCGGTCATGGGCTTTCCTCTCCTCGTCCGCGCCGTTCGCCTGTCCATCGAGGCGGTGGACCGGAAGCTCGAGGATGCGGCGGGAACGCTGGGGGCTCATCCCGTGTGGGTGTTCCTCGTCGTGACCCTGCCGTTGATCCTTCCCGGCATCCTGGCCGGCATGGTCCTTTCCTTCGCCAAGGCCATGGGAGAGTTCGGAGCGACCATCACCTTCGTCTCCAACATACCCGGAGAGACCCAGACGATCCCTTCCGCCATCTACACCCTGACGCAGGTGCCTGGAGGCGAGGGGGGCGCATTGCGGCTGACGCTCGTCTCTGTCGCCATTTCGGTCGGTGCGCTCTGGGTATCGGAATGGATGGCGCGGCGGGTGCGGCGGAGGCTTCTTGCCCGATGAGCCTGGACGTCGACATCCGCCATCGGCAGGGCGCCTTCACGCTTCAGGCATGCTTCCGTTCCGAGGGGCGCCTGACCGCTCTGTTCGGCCAGTCCGGCTCGGGCAAGACGACCCTGGTCAACGCCATCGGCGGTCTCGTCCGTCCCTCCGAGGGACGGATCGTCGTGAATGGGCGCGTGCTCGTCGATACCCCTGCTGGAACCTTCGTGCCCAAGCACCGGCGTCGGGTCGGCTATGTCTTTCAGGAGGGGCGGCTCTTTCCCCACCTGAACGTGCGTCAGAACCTGCTGTTCGGGCGCTGGTTCACCCCGCGGGCCGAGCGGCGGGCGAGTTTCGACGGGATCGTCGGGCTGCTCGGCATAGGGCATCTGCTGACCCGCCAGCCCTCGACCCTCTCGGGAGGCGAAAAGCAGCGGGTCGCCTTGGGGCGGGCGCTCCTGACCGATCCTCAGCTTCTCCTCATGGACGAACCGCTGGCCTCCCTCGACGAGGCGCGAAAGGCGGAGATCTATCCCTATATCGAACGGCTTCGGGACGAGGGCGACGTGCCCATCGTCCTGGTCAGCCATTCCGTCCCGGAGATCGCACGCCTGGCGACATCCATCGTCGTTCTCTCGGACGGACGGGTGAAGGCCTCCGGGCCTGCTACGGATATTCTGACCCATGCCAGCCTCTTCCCGCACGCGGAGCGGTTGGAGGTTGGGGCTCTGATCGACACGCATGTGCTCCGGCACGAGGATGTCTATGATCTGACGACGCTTCAGGCCAAGGCCGGCATCCTGACCGTGCCCCGGCTCGACCTCCCGGTCGGCGCGCCTCTGCGGGTTCGGCTTAGGGCCCGCGACATCATGCTCTCCCTGAAGGCCCCAGAGGGCCTGAGCGCCTTGAACGTCCTGCCTGGAACGATCTTCGGAATCGACGCGCCCGACGGTGCCGGCGTCGACGTTGTAGTCGATTGTGCCGGGGACAAGCTTGTGGCCCGGCTGACGCGGAAGTCCGTCGAGGGTCTCGGCCTTGCGCCCGGTCTTCCCGTTCATGCCGTCATCAAGAGCATCGCCTTCGATCCGGAGGTTCTCGTCCAAGCGCCCAGGAACGGGGGATGAGACAGCGTTCACAAGGCTTGCGCGCCCTGTCGGGGTGTGTAGCTTGACCCTCCACCTCTTCATCCGAAAGGCAGGATCATGAACGACCAATTCCGGAATCCGTCCGAGGCCACGTCCCATGCGACTCTTCTCGACCGTCTGGCCGAGGTTGCCGTACGCGTCGGACTCGGGCTGAAGCCGGGGCAGGAGGTCGTCATAACGGCGCCGCTCGACGCCGTTCCCCTGACGCGGCGCATCACGGAGCATGCCTACAGGGCGGGAGCCTCCCTCGTCACCACGATGTTCTCCGACGAGGAGGCCACCCTGATGCGCTTCCGCCATGGGCGGGACGAGGGTTTCGATACCGCCGCAGCGTGGCTGTACGAGGGCATGGCGACGGCCTACAGGAACGGGGCCGCCCGTCTCGCCATTGTCGGTGAGGATCCGTCCCTCCTTGCCAAGGAGGACCCGGAAAAGGTCTCCCGCGCCAACCGCGCGCGCTCCAAGGCCTATATGCCTGCGCTCAACCTGATCGCCGGCTTCGACACAAACTGGACCATCGTCTCCGCCGCAACACCGGCCTGGGCGAAGGCCGTCTTCCCGAACGATCCCGAGGATGTCGCCGTCGCCAAGCTCTGGAGCGCCATCTTCTCCGCCTCGCGGGCCGATACGCCGGACCCCATCGCGAACTGGGCCGATCACAACGCGAACCTCCAGGCCCGCACGCGCATGCTGAACGAGAAGAACTACGCCGCTCTCCACTTCCGCGGCCCGGGCACCGACCTGCGTGTCGGCCTTGCGGACGGGCATGAGTGGAACGGCGGCTCGACCAAGGCCAAGAACGGCGTCGTCTGTAACGCGAACATCCCGACCGAGGAGGTTTTCACGACGCCCCACAGGGACCGGGTGGAAGGCTACGTGACCAGCACCAAGCCGCTGTCGTACCAGGGAACCCTGATCCAGGACATTCAGGTCACCTTCGAGAGCGGACGGATCGTCGAGAGCCGCGCACGCACCGGCGAGGCCGTGCTCAACAAGGTTCTGGACACCGACGAGGGCGCGCGTCACCTCGGCGAGGTGGCGCTGGTTCCCTATTCCTCGCCGATCTCGCAGAGCGGCCTTCTGTTCTACAACACGCTCTTCGACGAGAACGCTTCCAGCCACATCGCCCTGGGACAGGCCTACAGCAAGTGCATCCGGGACGGCGGCTCGATGAGCGAGGAGGAACTCGCCGCCCGTGGGTCGAACCGCAGCCTGATCCATATCGACTGGATGATCGGGTCCGATCAAGTGGATGTGGATGGTGTTACAGCAAACGGGCAGGCGGAGCCGCTCATGCGCAAAGGTGAGTGGGTAACTCCATAGCGACAAGGTGCGGCAGACGACAGCATTGCTGCTTGGGCCGCATCTCTCTAATGCATTAACAACATATGAACGGGGCTTGACCTGAGCCCCGTCAAGCTGTGTTTTGTGACAGGTATTAAAGAGGTTTCGTTCTGACATTGCGTCAGGCGGTCACCTCATCATGAGTTATTGATTGATGTCCGACAACAAAGCCAAGCCCGACTCGGCCAGCGCGCCCCTTTTGTCCGTCCGCTCGCTGTCCGTCGAGTTCGGGACAGGCGGAGGTGCCTTCCGGGCGGTCAAGGACGTCAGCTTCGACGTGCAGCCGGGCCGGACGCTGGCGGTCGTCGGCGAGTCCGGTTCGGGGAAATCCGTGACGTCGCTCGCGATCATGCGCCTCACCGACTACACGGGCGGGCGCATTGTCGGCGGTGAGGTCCTGTTCCGCCCCGATGGGACCGAGGCGCTGAATCTGGTCGAGGCGTCCGATGCGAAGCTCCGGGAAATCCGCGGCAACGACATCGCCATGATCTTCCAGGAGCCGATGACGTCGCTCAATCCGGTTTTCACCATCGGCAATCAGATCGCGGAGACGCTCACCCTCCACGAGGGGCTGAACACCCGAGATGCACGCACGCGGGCGAAGGAATTGCTGCAGAAGGTACGGCTTCCGGATGCGGAGAAGCTCCTCGACCGCTACCCGCACCAGCTCTCCGGCGGGATGCGCCAGCGCGTGATGATCGCGATGGCGCTCGCCTGCAACCCCAAGCTCCTCATCGCCGACGAGCCCACGACCGCCCTCGACGTGACGATCCAGGCGCAGATCCTGAACATCGTCCGCGACCTGCAGCAGGAGATGGGGACCGCCGTCATCTTCATCACCCACGACATGGGCGTGGTCGCCGAGATGGCCGACGACGTGGTGGTGATGTGGAAAGGCGAAAAGGTCGAACAGGGGCCGGTGCGGGAGATCTTCGCGGCGCCGAAGCATCCCTATACGCGTGCGCTGCTCTCCGCCGTGCCGCGCTTGGGAAGCCTCACGGGCCAGCCGCTCCCGAAGCGCACCCCCGTCATCGTCATGGATGGCGGCGTGCCGAAGCAGGTCGGCGAGACGCACATCCAGAATACGGCAGACTACACGAAGCCCATTCTCCAGGTGGACAAGCTGACGACCCGTTTCGACGTCGGCAAGACCTTCTTCGGTCGGGTGACCCACCGGGTGCACGCGGTCGAGGAGGTGAGCTTCGACATCTATCCCGGCGAAACCCTTGCTCTGGTGGGTGAATCCGGCAGCGGAAAATCCACCATCGGGCGCACGCTGCAGCAGCTTGTGGAGCCGACCGGCGGCACGGTGCGCTTCAACGGGCGCGACATGGCGGCCATGAGCCAGGCGGATCGCCGCCGTCTGCGGCAGGAGATCCAGTACATCTTCCAGGATCCCTTCGCCTCGCTCGATCCGCGCCATACGGTCGGCTACAGCATCGCGGAGCCGATCATCGTCCACGGCCTGATCAGGGATCGCAAGGCGATCGACCGGCGCGTGCAGGAATTGCTGGAGCAGGTCGGCCTGCAGCCCCAGCATGCCAAGCGCTACCCGCACGAATTCTCGGGCGGTCAGCGCCAGCGCGTCTGCATCGCCCGCGCGCTTGCGAGCGATCCCAAGCTGATCATCGCCGACGAATCCGTCTCCGCGCTCGACGTGTCGATCCAGGCGCAGATCGTCAATCTGCTCATGGAGCTGCAGGAGCGCAGGCATCTGTCCTATCTCTTCATCACCCACGACATGGCCGTGGTGGAGAAGATCAGCCACCGTGTCGCGGTCATGTATCTCGGCCAGATCGTCGAGATCGGAACGCGGCAGGCGGTGTTCGAGAACCCGCAGCATTCCTACACCCGCAAGCTGCTTTCGGCCGTTCCGATCGCCGATCCGGAGCGCGAGCGCGCGCAGACCCGGATCGAGGGCGAAATCCCGAGCCCGGTGCGGCCGGTCGGACAGGAGCCGGCGATTCACCAGATGCGGGAGGTCGAGCCCGGCCATTGGGTCGCCATCGAGCCCGAACGGCTCCGCGGCGCCGCATAGACTCTACTCAGAGGGAGATTACAGATGAGACTTTCACGAACCTTGAAGGCCCTGGGCCTCACGGTTGCGACAGCCTTGGCGCCGCTGATGGCGTCGGGTGCTCAGGCGGCCGGAACCATGACGGTTGCCGTCGCCATCGATCCCGGCAGCTGGGACCCCATCGACACCTTCCTGGTCGACTGGTCCTCGGCCGCCAATAACATCTATGACGGCCTGACCGCGCGCGGCGCCGACATGAAGCTGAAGCCCGGCCTCGCGACCAGCTGGGAATTCCTCGACAACAACAGCCGCATCCGCTTCAAGCTGCGCGAGAACGTAAAGTTCCACAACGGTGAGCCCTTCAATGCTCAGGCCGTGAAGTTCACCTTCGATCGCCTGCTCGGCGCCGAGGGCAAGAAGGGTCCGCAGCAGTCGAACTACAACACCATCGACCATGTCGAGGTGGTCGACGACCACACGGTCGATTTCGTCATGAAGCAGCCCGATCCGGTTCTGCTGACGAAGCTCGCCGGCTATGGCGCCATGATCGTCCCGCCCAAATACATCCAGGAGAAGGGCGACGATCACTTCAACACCCATCCCGTCGGCACGGGCCCGTTCAAGTTCGTCGAGTACAACCCGAAGGTCAGCCTGACCCTCGAGGCCAATCCCGAGCACTGGGGCGGCGCGCCCAAGCTCGACAAGGTGGTGACGCGTTTCATCTCCGAGGCCAACACGCAGGTTGCCGAGCTCCAGGCCGGCCGCATCGACGTGGCGACGCTGATCCCGTTCGGCCTCGCGCCGACCGTCGAGAAGAGCCCGAACCTCGATCTCATCAGCATCACCGGCCCGACGGTGGTCTCGCTGCGTCTGAACACCAAGGAAGGCATCACGAAGGACCAGAACGTCCGCAAGGCGCTGATCATGGGCATCGACCGCGATGCGATCATCAAGGCCGTGCTCCTCGGCCATGCCAAGCCCATCGCGAGCTTCCAGTCCGAACTGTCCTTCGGCCACGATCCGAACCTGAAGCCGCTGCCCTTCGATCTCGCCAAGGCGAAGCAGATGCTGCAGCAGGCCAAGGTGCCGGCGGGCGCTCCGGTGAAGATCGACTTCCGCGGCAACGACGCGACCTTCCGCGAAGTGGCGCAGGCCGCCGCAGGCTTCCTGCAGGCCCTGGGCCTGAAGCCGTCGCTGCAGCCCTACGAGCCGCCGGTCCTGCTCAACGACATCATCCCGAACGGCAAGACCGGAGAGGCCTGGCACCAGGCCTGGGGCGGCTGGACGTTCGACTACGACAACACCGCTTACCTGATGTACCACACGGGCGAGAAGTGGAACCCGTACGACAACGATCCCAAGCTCAACGAGATGCTCGAGAAGCAGCGCACGATCTACGACGTGAAGGAGCGTGAGAACCTTCTCCAGGAAATCGCCCGCTATGTGGCCGACAAGGCGCTCGAAATCCCGCTCTACAACCAGAACACGATCTATGGCGTGAACAAGCGGGTCAAGAACTTCGATGCTCCGGCGGATCGTCGCTTCCGCTTCACGGAAACGAGCGTCGACTAATCTGCGTTTCCGGGTGCTTTCGCCGAGAGAGCGCCCGGGGCCGATACTTTCAGAAAGGCCCCGCGAAAGCGGGGCCGTTTTTCCAAGACCAGGAAGGTTCACCGCATGGCGGGCTTCATCCTCAAACGACTGCTGCAGGCCATATTCGTGGTCCTGGCCGTCACCTTGATCGTCTCGTCTGCGGTCAGGCTGTCGGGAGATCCCGCCATCATGCTCATGGGCGGCGGCGGCAACGTCACCGAGGAGGATCTGCAGAACATCCGGCAGGCTCTGGGCCTCGAACGCCCCTTCTTCGTCCAGTATTTCAGCTTCCTGCAAGGGATCTTCGTGGGCGATTTCGGGCGCAGCTTCATGGGGGGAACGCCCGTCTCCACGCTGATCGCGCAGGCCCTTCCCTCGACGCTTCTCCTCGCCTTCACCTCGCTTCTGGTGTCGATTGCCCTGTCGGTGCCGCTCGGCGTCTATGCGGCAGTCAATCGCGGCCGCTGGCCGGATCAGCTGATCCGCATCCTGTCCCTCGTCGGCCTGTCCTTCCCGAATTTCTGGCTCGCCATCATGATGGTGCTCTTGTTCTCCATCGTGCTCGGCATTCTGCCGCCGAGCGGCATGGAGGGGCCCGAGAGCTTCATCATGCCGGCCCTGACCATGGCGATCATTCTCACGGCCACCAACGTCCGCCTCGTGCGCACCTCGATGCTGGAAACGCTGTCGCAGCAATACATCATGGTGGCCCGCTCCAAGGGTCTGGCGGATCGCGTCGTCCTCTACAAGCACGCCCTGCGCAACTCCGCGATTCCGCTCGTGACCTATATCGGCCTGCAGTTCGGCGGCCTGATCGGCGGCATCGTGATCGTGGAGCGCGTGTTCAACTGGCCCGGCATGGGCACGCTGGCCTTCGACGCGATCTCGGGCCGCGACTATCCGGTGCTGCAGGGCACCATCACGGTGCTCGCCCTGTTCATCGTTCTCATCAACCTTCTGGTCGACATCGCCTACGGGCTGATCGACCCGCGCATCCGGACGGAGTGATCCCATGGCAGGAGCTCAGGCCGTATCCCCGAACCGCCGGCGTTTCCGCTCGCTGGAATTCGCCCTCGGCATCACTCTCACCGGCGGCATGTGTCTGGCGGTCCTGTTCTCCGGCTTCCTGTTTCCGGATGGCGGCGAGAGCATGGACCTGATGGCCCGCCTGATCCCGCCCTTCCAGGATCCGGCGCACATCCTCGGCACCGATCCGCTGGGGCGGGACGTGCTGGCGCGCGTCATCGTCGGCGGCAAGATCTCGCTGACGGTGGGCATTCTGTCGGTGCTCGGGGCGGTGGTGCTCGGCACGCTCGTCGGCCTCGTGGCGGGCTATTACCGCGGCATCGCCGAGGTGCTGCTGATGCGTTTCGCCGACATCCAGCTCGCCCTGCCGTTCATCCTGATCGCCATCATGTTCCTGGCCATTCTCGGAACCGGCGTCGACAAGGTGATCTTCTTCATGATCGTCGCGCAATGGGTGCAGTATGCCCGTCTGGTGCGCGGCTCCGTCCTGGCCCTGCGGGACCGGGAATTCATCCTGTCGGCCCGCGCCATCGGCGTCGGCAACGGACGCATCATCTTCACCCATATCCTGCCCAACGTGCTCGGCCCCATCGTCATTCTCATGACGCTGAACGTCGCCAACAACATTCTGCTCGAGAGCAGCCTCACCTTCCTCGGGCTTGGCGTCGATCCGCTGATCCCGAGCTGGGGCGGCATGCTGGCCGACGGGCGCACCTACCTGCAGTCGGCCTGGTGGGTCAGCGTCTTCCCGGGCCTCGCCATCATGTTCACCGTGCTCGGCCTCAACCTCCTGGGCGATTGGCTGCGCGACCTCTTGGATCCGACAGGACAGACAGGAAAATGACGATTCTACTCAATGAGCGGGTCCCCCGTACCCTCGACACTCTCCTGCGCGAGTGGACCGGTGAAACCCGCCGCGGGGCTCGTCTCGAGGCTTGGCTCTTCGAGAATGAGCCCGCGCGCCGCGAGGCGGAGCGGACTCTTGCGGAGGCGGGCATTTCGGCGCGGCTGCATAGTGCCTACAAGCCTCTCGTTCATGCCTTCCTCGAAGACATCGACATGGCGGACCTGAAGCGGGTCGCCGTCCGCTATCCCGTGCACGAGGAGGCGGATCCCATGCGCTTCCTGTCGGAGGCCTATCCGCTCGCCGCCCTGCTCGACGGCGTCGAGGCCGTCTTCGAGCCCGGCGAGGCCGATCTGACCTACCGGGTGCGCGTGGAATACACCGATGGGCGTGCGGCGGAGCACGAGGTGTTCGCTCCGAACCGCCTGCGCACGAACCATCTCGAACAGGTCGACCTGACGCCGACAGGCTGGCTCAAGGTCACGGGGCTTCCCGGAAATGCGCCCGACATCGACCGGGCGCTCGAAACGGAGATCGAAATCGTCTTCCGGAAAGTCATGGAAGCGGTCGCAGCCCATGAATGGCCTGCGGCGGAGCCCTATGCGGAGACCCTTGCGATCGATGTGACGATCCCCGGGATCGAAAGATCCCTGGGCTACGACGACGAGGTGATGAGCACTCGTGAGGCGCTGCACGAGGATTTCTATTTCTCGCTGCTCGAGTTCTTCAAGCACAGGTCGGGCCGCCCCCCGGAGGATCGCGGGTTGCAGCCGGGCCAGATCGTGCCCGACATCCGCGAAGGGGACGGGGACGCGCATGTGCGCGTGGAACTGCGCTCCTTCGGCGCTCCCGAGGATCCGCACCGGGCGGAACAGGACCTCGACGCTGCGGATGCGGCCCCCGGATTGGCGCAGATCCACCGGGAGCTGGCGGAACTTCCGGGCGAGACCTTCGAAGGCCTGTCCCGCGAAGGGCGGCCGGTGCGTGGCCTCTACCGGTCGGGCTCGCGTCCGGCGGTGCTCGTCACCGGCGGCCAGCACGCCAACGAGACCTCGGCGCCGGTGGGCGCCCTGAGGGCGGCCAGGCGCCTGCTTGCCGATCCCGAGGCGAACATCGCCCTCATCCCCGTGGAGAACCCGGACGGCTACGCGCTGCATGGTCGTCTCTGCGAGGGCAATCCGCGCCACATGCACCATGCGGCGCGCTACACTTCCCTCGGCAACGATCTGGAATACGACCGGGGCAGCCCGACCTACGAGAAGGGGGCGCGGATCCAGGCGCTGCAGATGTCGGGTGCGCAGCTCCACGTCAATCTGCACGGCTATCCGGCCCATGAATGGACGCGGCCCTTCACCGGCTATCTGCCGCGCGGGTTCGAACTCTGGTCGATCCCCAAGGGCTTCTTCCTGGTCATGCGGCACAAGCCCTCCTGGGCGGAGCAGGCGCGCAGGCTGGTCGAGGCCGTGACGAAGCGCCTTTCGGCCGTTCCGGGCCTGCCCGAGTTCAACCGGCGCCAGATCGAGATCTGCGCGATCCATTCCGGCGGGACGCCTTACGAGATCATCAACGACGTGCCGTGCCTGCTGACGGCCGACGAGCGCTATCCGACGCCGCTCACGCTGATCACGGAGTTCCCGGACGAGACGATCTATGGCGAGCCCTACCGTTTCGCCCATACGGTGCAGATGACCACCGTTCTGGCCGCCGAGGAGGCCTATGCGGCCATGATGGCGGACATGGCGGAAGATCTGGCGGTAGCGTCCGTTTAAGGCTTTCCTGGCCTTAGCGTTGCGTCAATCCATCCTGTCGTATCTCATGAGGGAGCCGTCCGGGCATTCGGCGCCCGGGCGGCTGCATGCGAGGGATCGGATCATGTTGCGGGTTGGCTCTATCGGCGCATCGGCGGGTGCCTTTCCGGCGCTCACCGGGACGGCGCTGGCCCAGGAGGATGCCGCCGCCCTCGTTGCCGCCTCCGAACGGGCGGCGGAGCGAATGGCCGCCCATGCCGAGGCGGTGGGCACAGGAATCGGAGGTATTCCGGAGGCTCTGGGCCAGATGCTTGCCTGGCTGGCGAGCAGCCGCTCCGTGCCTCAGTCGCTCCTGCTCTTGCTTGCCGCCATGGCTGCGGCCGTTCTGGCAGGTTACCTGCTGGAAGGGGTCGTCCGGCGGTCCTGGCACTTCGCTCGCACGCACAGGGCCGGGGCCTTGCTCGCCGCGCTCCTGTTCCCTCTGCCGACGCTGATCGTCCTCGCGTTCAAGGGATCTCCGATCCGGTCCGCAGCGCTCGCCCTCAGCCTCGCCTGGGGCTTCATGCATGTGGTGGATACATTCCTGCGGCTGCTTGCCGGCCGGGATCGGGAAGAGACGATCCGCAAGCCGCTGCACCGCATTCGTTCGGGGCTCGGCATCCTCGCGTTCGGTTACGTTTTCCTCGGTCTGTTGAGGCTCGCCGGCGTCGAGGCGGAGCCTCGGCTCGCCCTCGCGACCCTGCTTTGGCTCGGCTTTCTCGGTGCGGGTTTCGGCGCCCTCGGCGCCTTTCGGAGCGCTCTTCCGCAGGACTGGGGAAGGCCCTACGAAGCGGGAGACGTGATCGTCCGGTACATCAGGCCCCACTGGTATGGCGTCTCCGTTTTCATGCTGAGCCTGACCGGCGTCGTGACGGTGGTGGCATCCGTTCATCATCAGGGTGCGGCATTCGTGAAGGGGGCCGCGAGCGTTCTGCTTCTCGGCATCGTTCTCGCCTTTCTGTTCGCGAAGCCTTCCGTCGCGGCGGAGGAGGTGAAGGCGTGGCGGTTGGCGCTGCGGCGCAGTGCCCGTCTCGCGGCTTTCGCCGGCTACGGGATCGGCTTCGCCCTGATCTGGAACATCAATCCGTTGGCTCTGGCGACGGATCGACTGGGCGAGCCTTTCGCCCGGGCCGTCATCGATATCGGCATCGCCTGCGCGCTTGCGCTCATGCTGTGGGAACTCGCCCGCACGGCCTTGGATTCCTACGCCCCTGCCGCTCATGCGGACATCACCCGCTCCGACGATCAAGGGCACATCCCGGCGGCGACGCGCCTGCAGACCTTTCTGCCGCTCCTGCGGGCGGCGACGGCGATCTTCATCTTTTCGGTCGCCGGCATGGTGATCCTGATGGCGATGGGGATCAACATCGCGCCCATGCTCGCCGGGGCGGGCGTGCTGGGCATCGCCATCGGCTTCGGGTCGCAGACCCTGGTGAAGGACGTGATCTCCGGATTGTTCTTCCTGGCGGACGATGCCTTTCGACTCGGCGAGTTCGTCGAGATCGGCAATGCCAAGGGCACCGTCGAGAAAATGTCGATCCGTTCCCTGCGGCTGAGGCATCCGCGCGGTCAGCTCTATACGGTGCCGTTCGGCGAAATCCGCCAGATCACCAATTTCAGCCGCGACTACACCATCGTGAAGATCGAGTTCACGATCGCGTTCGACACCGACCTCGTCAAAGCGAAAAAGATCGTGAAGCAGATCGCCGCCGAGCTGGACGGGGACGAGGAGTTCGGCTCCCATCTGCTCCAGCCGCTGAAGTTCCAGGGCGTCCGACGCATGGAGCAGTACGGCATCGTCGTCGGCGTCAAGTTCACGGCCAAGCCCGGCGAGCAATGGGGGCTGCAGCGTGAGGTGTACCAGCGCGTTCGCGACGCCTTCGCTCGTGAGGGAATTCAGTTCGCCCGTCCTCAGGTCATCGTCCAAATGCCGCCGGGCGTCGAGCATCCGGAGGCGGCAAGAGCCGCCGCGCTGACCGCGCTGGAGAGCATGTCGAAAACGGACGAGCCGCAAGCCAGGGCATCCTGATCACCCGGAACAGGACAACCTCCCCATCGTTAGTGGAGCACCGCAGAAGCGTTGTCTCTGGGCTTCACGAGGTGTTGCGATGGCCGGATTGTCATGGAAGCAGAAAGAGAACGAGGCGGGCATCCGTGAGGCGGTCGAGGTCGTGCGCGAGCATGGCGAGACATTGCCTCCGATTTCGGATGCAACCGCGTTCGGTTCCATGTTCGACCGCTTTTCCGACGCCAAGGTCGTTCTGCTCGGCGAGGCCACCCACGGCACGTCGGAATTCTACAGGGCGCGGGCCGCGATCACCCGGCGCCTGATCGAGGAGCACGGCTTCAACATCGTGGCCGTCGAGGCCGATTGGCCGGACGCCGCCAGGATCGACGCCTATGTGCGGCATCGCAAGGTTCCGGACACGGACGATGCCGCTTTCGAGCGTTTTCCCACCTGGATGTGGCGCAATGACGAGGTGGCGGATTTCGTCAACTGGATGCGCGACCACAACCGTGACCGGCCGGAGGCCGAGCGCGCCGAGTTCCGGGGCCTCGACGTCTACAGCCTGCACTCGTCCATTCAGTCGGTGCTGAAATATCTGGAGAAGGTGGATCCCGAGGGTGTCGATGAGGCCCGGGGACGATATGGCTGCCTCAGCCCCTGGCAATCGGATCCCGCCCTCTACGGGCGAGCCGTCCTCACGGGCCGCAAACGGCCCTGCGACCAGGCCCTGCTCGACCAGCTCCAATCCATGCTCGACCGGAGGCTGGAATACCTGAAGGCCGATGGCGGCGAGGCATTCTTCGACGCGGTGCAGAACGCTAAGATCGTTCATGCGGCGGAGCATTACTACCGCATCATGTACGAGGGCTCGACGGAGTCCTGGAACCTGCGCGACCGGCACATGTTCGACACGCTCCAGAGCCTCCTGGCCCGGCGCGAGAACGCCAAGGCGGTGATCTGGGCGCACAACTCCCATATCGGCAACGCCTCCGCGACCGCCATGGGCTGGCAGGGGGAGTTCAATATCGGTGAGCTCTGCCGCACGGCCTATCGCGGCGAGGCGGTGCTGATCGGGTTCGGCACCGACCGCGGCACGGTCGCCGCCGCCAGCGACTGGGACGGCCCCATGGAGGTCAAGGACGTCCGGCCGGCGAGGCCCGACAGCCACGAGCGGATCTTCCGCGATGCCGGGCTCGGCTGTTTCCTGACCGACTGGCGGGAAAACGGACAGCAGGATCTGAAGGAAGCTCTGTCGCGGCCACGCCTGGAACGGGCCATCGGGGTGATCTACCGGCCCGAGACCGAGCTCTACAGCCACTATTTCGAGGCCGTCATGGCCGAGCAGTTCGATGCCTTCGTGTGGTTCGACGAGACCAGGGCCGTGACGCCGCTCACCCATGCCCACGGGAAGGGAATGCCGGAGACCTATCCCTTCGGTCTCTGATCCCAAACCCTTGCCGGTCTTGGCTCCCCCTGCTAACTGACGCGCAATCCATTCATCGCGTTCACCATTCAGCAGGGTTTTTGCCGTGTCCCGTCAGTTCATCTACCACATGCGTGGTCTCACCAAGACCTACCCGAACGGCAAGAAGGTCTTGGACAACATCCACCTGTCCTTCTACCCGGACGCCAAGATCGGCGTGCTCGGCGTCAACGGCGCCGGTAAGTCGACCCTGCTCCGGATCATGGCCGGCATCGACAAGGACTGGAACGGCGAAGGTTGGGTGGCCGAAGGCGCGCGGGTCGGCTATCTGCCGCAGGAGCCGCAGCTCGACCCGACCAAGAACGTCCGCGAGAACGTGATGGAGGGCGTGGCCGCCAAGAAGGCGATCCTCGACCGCTACAACGAGCTCGCCATGAACTATTCCGAGGAGACGGCGGACGAGATGACCCGCCTCCAGGACGAGATCGAGGCGAAGGGCCTGTGGGACCTGGATTCCCAGGTGGATCAGGCCATGGACGCCCTGCGCTGCCCGCCGGACGACTGGTCCGTGGACAAGCTCTCGGGCGGCGAGCGCCGTCGCGTGGCGCTGTGCAAGCTCCTCCTGGAGCAGCCGGAACTGCTCCTCCTCGACGAGCCCACCAACCACCTGGACGCCGAGACCACCGCCTGGCTCGAAGGCCATCTGCGGACCTATCCGGGCGCCATCCTGATCGTCACCCACGACCGCTACTTCCTCGACAACGTGACCGGCTGGATCCTCGAGCTCGACCGCGGCCGGGGCATCCCCTACGAGGGCAACTACTCGTCCTGGCTCGAGCAGAAGCAGAAGCGCCTGGCCCAGGAAGGCCGCGAGGAAGAGGCGCGCCAGCGCACCATCGAGCGCGAGCGCGAATGGGTCTCGGCCTCGCCCAAGGCCCGTCAGGCCAAGTCCAAGGCCCGTATCCAGCGCTACGAGGACCTCGTCGCCAAGGCGGCCGAGAAGGGGCCGACCACGGCGCAGATCATCATTCCCATCGCCGAGCGCCTGGGCAACAACGTCATCGAGTTCGACAACCTCAAGAAGGCCTTCGGCGACAAGCTGCTCATCGACGGCCTGTCCTTCAAGCTGCCTCCGGGCGGCATCGTGGGCGTCATCGGCCCGAACGGCGCCGGCAAGACCACCCTGTTCCGCATGATCACGGGGCAGGAGCAGCCGGACGAGGGCTCGATCCAGATCGGCGAGAGCGTCAAGCTCGGCTATGTGGACCAGAGCCGCGATTCGCTCGATGCCAACAAGACCCTCTACGAGGAGATCTCCGGCGGCAACGAGGTGCTCTATCTCGGCAAGCGCGAGATCAATGCCCGCGCCTATTGCTCCGCCTTCAACTTCAAGGGATCGGACCAGCAGAAGAAGGTGGGCGTTCTCTCGGGCGGCGAGCGCAACCGCGTGCACCTCGCCAAGATCCTGAAGTCGGGCTCGAACGTCCTGCTTCTCGACGAGCCGACCAACGACCTCGACGTGGACACCCTGCGCGCCCTCGAAGAGGCGCTGGAGGATTATGCGGGCTGCGCCGTGATCATCAGCCACGATCGCTGGTTCCTGGACCGCATCGCCACCCACATCCTCGCCTTCGAGGGCGACAGCCACGTGGAGTGGTTCGAGGGCAACTTCGCCGATTACGAGGAGGACAAGAAGCGCCGCCTCGGTACGGATTCCACGATTCCGCACCGGATCAAGTACAAGAAGTTCGCGCGGTAATTCGCCTGCGCAACGTCGTTTGAAGGGGGGCTGTCGGCCGGCAGCGCCCCCTTCGTCCTTTTGTCATCGGCGGTTGCGGGCCGCCCATCAAGGCAGTTGGGTTCCTGCTCGAAAGGGTGTATGACCCTTGAGGCACGAGACATGACATGAGACGTCCCCGTGCCAGCCGATCAGATTCCAGCCTTTCAAACCGTTGCGACTCCTGAAGAAGCCGTCGATCGGCTCATTCACCTCTACGACACGGCCATCGAGGCGCAGCGCCATGCGCTGGAGCACTTCTTCTCCACCGGGACCGCCCCCACCGCCAGCGAGAGGGCCCGCTTTCGCTATCCGGAATTGCGGCTGACCTATCGGGCCACATCCCTGCCGCCGGTCAAGCAGCGTGCCTATGCCAAGTTCCAGGGGCCCGGCGTCTATGCGACGACGATCACCCAGCCCACCTTTTTCAAGAGCTACCTCCTGGAGCAGCTGAACTATCTCGTGCGCGACTACGGCGCGACCCTCGAGGTTGGCGTCAGCGATCAGGAGATCCCGTACCCTTACGTTTTCGAACGTGGCGACGAGCTGGGCCGGGGCGCCCATTCCGCTGCGGAGCTGGCGCAGCATTTCCCGACGCCGCTGCTCGCCAAGGTCGGCGACGAGATCGCCGACGGCACCTGGATCTTCCGGGAGGGCGATCCGCGGCCGCTGGCGCTGTTCGACGCCGCCCGGGTAGACTATTCGCTCCGGCGCCTCGTGCATTACACGGGCAGCGACTGGCGGTCCGTTCAACCCTGGATCCTGCTGACCAACTATCACCGCTACGTGGACCAGTTCGTCCAGTGGGCGGTCGGTGAACTGGCGAAGGAGGACAGCGAGTTCGAGAGGCTGGTCCTGCCGGGCGGGATCGTGGTGGAGCGGGGACTGAAGGGCTCCGCCGTCGCCGAACTCGTGGCATCCTCCCCCTGGCACCGGTTCCAGATGCCGGCCTATCACCTGATCCACCGCAACGGACACGGCGTCACCCTGGTGAATATCGGGGTCGGGCCCTCCAACGCGAAGAACATCACGGACCACCTGGCGGTGATGCGTCCCCATTGCTGGCTCATGGTCGGCCATTGCGGCGGCCTGCGGCAGTCCCAAACCATCGGCGATTACGTGCTGGCCCACGGCTATCTCCGGCGCGACCGCATTCTCGACGGTGCCGTGCCGCCGGAAATCCCGATTCCCGCCCTGGCCGAGGTCCAGGTCGCCCTGCAGGAGGCGGCGGCCCAGGTCACCGGCGACCGGGGCGACGACCTGAAGCGGCGCCTGCGCACCGGCACGGTCGTGACCTACGACGACCGCAACTGGGAGCTTCGCTGGAGCCAGGAGCGGCGGCAGATCAACTTGTCCCGCGCCATCGCCGTGGACATGGAAAGCGGCACCATCGCGGCTCAGGGCTATCGCCTGCGCGTTCCCTATGGGACGCTGCTCTGCGTGTCCGACAAGCCCCTTCACGGCGAGATCAAGCTGCCGGGCGCGGCGAATGCGTTCTACGAGCGCGCTGTGGGGGAGCACCTCATGATCGGGCTTGCCGCCCTGGACAACCTCCGGGGCCAGCGCGGCTCGCTCCATTCCCGAAAACTGCGGAGCTTCGACGAGCCGCCCTTCCGCTGATGGCCCACCATGTCGCGTGAAACCTCGGGCCTGCTCCTGGGCTTCGTGGGCGTGTGCATCTTCGCCGGCACGCTCCCCTTCACCCATCTCGCCGTCGAGTTTCTCAGCCCGCTTTTCGTGACGGCCGGCCGGGCGGCGGTGGCGGGGCTTCTGGCCGGGACGACGCTGCTGCTTCTGCGCAAGCCCTGGCCGGAGAGAAGACAGGTGGGGACGCTGGCGCTCGTCGCCCTGTGCCTCGTCGGAGGCTTCCCGGGATTCACCGCGCTTGCGATGCAGAGCGTGCCCGCCTCGCATGGGGGCGTCGTCCTGGGCATCCTGCCGCTCGCCACCTCCGCCATCAGCGCCCTGATCGCGGGAGAGCGGCCGAGCCCGGCCTTCTGGGCAGCCGCCGTGGCCGGTGCGGCCCTGGTCGTCGGGTTCACGCTGTACGAGGGAGGCGGCTCCCTGGGGAGGGGCGACCTCTACCTTTTGGCAGCCGCCCTGACCTCCGCCCTCGGCTACGTCCTGTCCGGCAAGCTCGTCCGCAGCGGCTATGCCGGATGGGAGGTGATTTCCTGGGTTCTCGTGGTGGCCCTTCCGGCCACGATTCCCCTGGCCCTCTGGACCATGCCGGCCACGCCTGCGGCCGTTCCGGCCTGGAGCTGGATCGGCTTCGCCTACGTCGCGCTCATGAGCCAGTATCTCGGCTTCTTCGCCTGGAACGCCGGCCTTGCCCTCGGCGGGATTGCCCATGTGAGCCAGGTTCAGCTGCTGCAGACCTTCATCACCCTTATCTTCGCGGCACTCCTCAACCGGGAGCCCATCGAGCCGACGGCGTGGCTCGTCGCCACCGGGGTGTTCGTCCTGGTCCTGATGGCGCAACGGGCCAAGGTGGTCCGCAGAAAGGGGTGAGGATCCGCTTGCCGCGCGCTTACGATGAAGATATAAACATATCTTTATATGTGAGAGCGAGATTTGGCTGTGACCGATTCTGCGTCCCCGTCTCTTGATACGACCCTGAACGTGCTGCGGGCTGCGGCCGAGGAAACGCGCATGCGGATCCTGGCTCTTCTCACGGAGGGCGAGCTTTCGGTGTCGGACCTCACCGATATCCTCGGCCAGTCCCAGCCCCGGATTTCCCGTCATCTGAAGCTTCTCGTCGAGGCCGGCCTCGTGGAGCGCCACCGCGAAGGGGCCTGGGCCTTCTTCCGGCTGACGGACCGGGGACCGGCCCTGAGCATCCTCCGCCCGATGCTGGACAGCCTCGACCGATCGGATCCGCAACTGCTGGAGGACCGCACCCGGCTGCAGACCGTTCGCGAGCAGCGTGCCCAGGCGGCTCAGGCCTTCTTCTCCCGCCTTGCTCCCGATTGGGACCGCATCCGGTCGCTCCATGCTCCCGAGGCGGTTGTCGAGGCGGCCGTGGTGGACGCCCTCGGGTCGAAGCCGATCGTCAATCTCGTCGATCTCGGCACCGGCACCGGCCGAATGCTGCAGCTGCTGGCGCCGCGCGCGCTGCGGACAGTCGGGCTCGATGCCAGCCACGCCATGCTCTCCGTGGCGCGGGCGAACCTGGAAAAGGCCGGGCTCTCGCGGATCGAACTCCGGCAGGGAGACATCTATGCGCCTCCGTTCCCGCGCGACACGTTCGATCTCGTCGTCATCCATCAGGTGCTGCACTATCTCGACGATCCGGCCCGGGCGATCCGCGAGGCGGCCCGTCTCGTCGCTCCCGGCGGGCGCATCCTGGTCGTGGATTTCGCGCCCCACAATCTCGAGTTCCTGCGCGAGGCCCAGGCCCATCGCCGTCTCGGCTTCGCGCCCGAGCAGGTCTCCACCTGGCTCGATGAATCCGGCCTCGACTGCACGCTCACGCGGGATGTCGCGCCGCAAAAGAAGGCCGGCGAGCAGCTGATCGTTTCCCTTTGGCTCGGCCAGGATCGCCGCGTGGCGACGGATTGGCCTCTGATCGAATCCAACAAAGAGGTTGCCTGATGTCGCCGCTCACGCTCCGCCCCAGCCGGCAGGACACCTGTTCGATCCGAGTCTCGTTCGAGTTCTTCCCGCCCAAGACTCCGGAGATGGAGGCCACGCTCTGGTCCTCCATCGAGCGTCTGGCTCCCCTCAATCCGCAATTCGTCTCCGTCACGTACGGCGCCGGCGGTTCGACCCGCGAGCGGACCCACGCCACGGTATCCCGCCTCGTGCGCGAAACGGCGCTGAAGCCCGCCGCGCATCTCACCTGCGTGGCGGCCACCAAGGAAGAGGTGAACGACGTCGTCCGCTCCTATTGGGAGGCAGGCGTCCGCCATGTCTGGCCCTGCGCGGCGACCCGGTCGGCGGGCTCGGCACGACTTACGTGCCCCATCCGGGCGGTTATCAGCAGGCCTGCGACCTGGTGTCGGCGATCAAATCCATCGGCGACTTCGAGGTGTCGGTCTCGGCTTATCCCGAGAAGCATCCGGAGGCCACGTCGCTTGACGCGGATATCGACGCCCTGAAGGCCAAGGTCGATTGCGGCGCCGACCGCGCGATCACGCAGTTCTTCTTCGATAACGACCATTACTTCCGCTATCTCGACCGCGTCCGGGCGCGGGGCATCGACATTCCCATCGTTCCCGGCATCGTTCCCGTCCAGAACTTCAAGCAGACTGCGAATTTCGCCGCAAAGGCGGGCGCCACCATTCCGGCATGGCTCGCTGCGCGGTTCGACGGTCTCGACAACGACGTGGACACGCGGAAGCTCATCGCCGCCGCCGTCGCCGCCGAGCAGGTGATCGATCTCGTGGACCGGGGCGTCAGCGAGTTCCACTTCTACACCATGAACCGCGCGGACCTGGTCTACGCGATCTGCCACCTGCTGGGATTGCGCGACCACGCCGTGAAAGCGGCAGCCTGATCATTCTGCGACGTGCCGGACCGTGCGGTCATGGCGAAAGAAAAGAAAATGACGACTTTCACTCCTTGTCCTGCCGACGGTGCCGATATTCTGAAGGCCCTTCGCGAAGCCGCATCGAAGCGCATTCTCGTGCTCGACGGCGCGATGGGAACCGAGCTCCAGAGCTACCGCTTCTCCGAGGAGGATTTCAGGGGCGAGCGGTTCAAGGACTGGAAGCAGGACGTCAAGGGCAACAACGACCTCTTGATCCTGACCCAGCCGGACGCGGTGCGGGACGTGCATCTCAACTATTTCCGCGCAGGCGCCGACATCGTCGAGACCAACACCTTTTCCGGCACCTCCATCGCCCAGGCCGATTACGGCATGGAGGAGATCGTCTACGACCTGAACTTCGAGGGCGCCCGCCTTGCGCGCGAGGCCGCGCTCATGGCGCAGAAGGAGGATGGCCGCCGCCGCTTCGTGGCCGGCGCCATCGGGCCGACGAACCGCACGCTGTCGATCTCTCCCGACGTGAACAATCCCGGCTATCGCGCCGTGACCTTCGACGAGGTGCGCGATTCTTATGCCGAGCAGGTGAGGGGGCTCATCGACGGCGGATCCGAGATCATCCTCATCGAGACCATCTTCGACACCCTCAACGCCAAGGCGGCCATCGTCGCGACGCATCGGGTCTTCGCCGAGAAGGGCGTCAGGCTCCCGATCATGATCTCGGGCACCATCACGGACCTGTCCGGACGCACGCTCTCCGGCCAGACGCCGACGGCGTTCTGGCATTCCGTGCGTCATGCCGATCCGTTCTCCATCGGCCTCAACTGCGCGCTCGGTGCGCGCGAGATGCGGGCGCATATCCAGGAGATCAGCAAGGTCGCGGATACGCTCGTGTGCGCCTATCCGAATGCGGGCCTGCCCAACGAGTTCGGCCTCTACGACGAGCGTCCCGAAGCGACGGCGGGAATGCTGGCCGAGTTCGCCGATGCGGGCCTCGTGAACGTGGTCGGCGGCTGTTGCGGCACGACGCCGGACCATATCCGCGCCATTGCGGATGCGGTTGCGGGCAAGGCCCCGAGGCAGGTGCCCGAAGTCAAGCCGCTCATGCGCCTTTCGGGGCTCGAACCCTTCGTTCTCACCTCCGACATTCCCTTCGTGAACGTGGGCGAGCGCACGAACGTCACCGGCTCCGCCAAGTTCCGCAAACTCATCACCAACGGCGATTATGCGGCGGCTCTCGACGTGGCGCGCGACCAGGTGGCGAACGGCGCGCAGATCATCGACGTGAACATGGACGAGGGCCTGCTCGATTCCGAGAAGGCCATGGTGGAGTTCCTGAATCTCGTGGCCGGCGAGCCCGACATCGCCCGCGTGCCCGTGATGGTGGACTCGTCCAAGTTCCACGTGATCGAGGCCGGCCTGAAATGCATTCAAGGCAAGGCCATCGTGAACTCGATCTCCATGAAGGAGGGCGTGGACGCCTTCGTCGAGCAGGCCTGGATCTGCCGTTCCTACGGCGCCGCCGTCGTGGTGATGGCCTTCGACGAACAGGGGCAGGCGGATACCCTGGAGCGCAAGGTCGAGATCTGCACCCGCGCCTACAGGATTCTCACCGAGGAGGTGGGGTTCCCGCCGGAGGACATTATCTTCGATCCGAACGTGTTCGCGGTCGCCACCGGCATCGAGGAGCACAACGGTTACGGCGTCGCCTTCATCGAGGCGACGCGGATCATCCGCGAGACGCTGCCGCACGCCCATATCTCGGGCGGCGTGTCGAACCTCTCGTTCTCGTTCCGCGGCAACGAGCCGGTGCGCGAGGCGATGCACTCGGTCTTCCTGTTCCACGCCATCAAGGTCGGCATGGATATGGGCATCGTGAACGCCGGTCAGCTCGCCGTCTACGAGCAGATCGATCCGGAGCTGCGCGAACTGTGCGAGGACGTCGTCCTCAACCGCCGGCCCGACGCGACGGAGCGCCTGCTGGATGCGGCGCCCCGCTTCAAGGGCGACGGCGCGGGGGCGGCCAAGACCGTCGACCTCGAATGGCGCGGCTGGCCGGTCGAGAAGCGCCTGGAACATGCGCTTGTCAACGGCATCACCGAGTTCATCGAGCAGGACACGGAGGAGGCCCGTCAAGCCGCCGAACGTCCGCTGCACGTGATCGAAGGGCCGCTCATGGCGGGCATGAACGTGGTCGGCGACCTGTTCGGCGCCGGCAAGATGTTCCTGCCCCAGGTGGTGAAATCCGCCCGCGTGATGAAGCAGGCGGTGGCCTACCTCATGCCCTACATGGAGGCGGAGAAGGAGAAATCCGGAGCGGCTGCGCGCTCCGCCGCCGGCAAGGTGCTGATGGCGACCGTGAAGGGGGACGTGCACGACATCGGCAAGAACATCGTCGGCGTGGTTCTGGCCTGCAACAACTACGAGGTGATCGACCTCGGCGTCATGGTGCCTGCCCAGAAGATCCTGGAGACGGCCCGCAAGGAGAACGTGGACGTGATCGGCCTTTCCGGCCTCATCACGCCCTCCCTGGACGAGATGGTCCATGTGGCGAGCGAGATGGAGCGCGAGGGTTTCGACATTCCGCTGCTGATCGGAGGAGCCACCACGAGCCGGGTTCATACGGCGGTGAAGATCCACCCGAACTACAACAAGGGGCAGGCCGTCTACGTCACGGACGCGAGCCGCGCCGTCGGCGTGGTGTCCTCGCTGCTCTCGCCCGAGATGAAGCCCGGCTATGTGGAGACGGTGCAAGCCGAGTACCGCAAGGTCGCCGACGCCCATGCCCGTTCCGAGGCGGACAAGCAGCGCCTGCCGCTCGAAAAGGCGCGCTCCAATGCGCTGAGGATCGACTGGTCGGCCTATCAGCCGCCCAAGCCCACCTTCACCGGCGCCCGGGTGTTCCGCAGCTACGATGTCGGGGAGCTGGTGCCGTATATCGACTGGACGCCGTTCTTCCAGACCTGGGAGCTGAAGGGCCGTTTCCCGGCCATCCTCGACGACCCCGAACAGGGCGAGGCGGCACGCCAGCTCTTCGAGGATGCCCAGGCAATGCTCAAGCGCCTCGTGGACGAGCGCTGGTTCAATCCGAAGGCGGTCATCGGCTTCTGGCCCGCGAACGCGGTCGGCGACGATATCCGGCTGTTCACGGGCGAGAGCCGCTCCGAACAGCTCGCCACGTTCCACGGACTGCGCCAGCAGCTCTCCAAGCGCGACGGCAAGCCCAATCTCTGCCTGTCGGACTTCGTGGCCCCGGTCGAGAGCGGCAAGGCCGATTACGTCGGCGGCTTCGTCGTGACCTCGGGCATCGAGGAGGTCCGCATCGCCGAGCGCTTCGAGCGGGCGAACGACGATTACCAGTCGATCCTGGTGAAGGCCTTGGCCGATCGCCTGGCGGAAGCCTTTGCGGAGCGCATGCACCAGCGCGTGCGCAAGGAGTTCTGGGCCTATGCGCCGGATGAGGCCTATTCCAACGAGGACCTGATCCGCGAGGAGTACCAGGGCATTCGTCCGGCTCCGGGTTATCCGGCCCAGCCCGATCACACGGAGAAGGCGACCCTGTTCAGCCTGCTGGAGGCCGAGCGCCGCATCGGCGTGACGCTGACCGAGGCCTATGCCATGTGGCCGGGCTCATCGGTCTCCGGTCTCTACCTGTCCCATCCGGACGCCTACTATTTCGGCGTCGCCAAGGTGGAGCGCGATCAGGTGGAGGATTATGCCGCCCGCAAGGGCATGAGCATTCCGGAAGTGGAGCGCTGGCTCTCGCCGATCCTCAACTACGATCCGGCGCGCTACCGGGCGATGGCGGCGGAGTGACCTCCGGTCACTCCCTCCGCAGGGCCTCGATGGGGTCGAGCCTCGCGGCTCGCTGCGCCGGGTAGAAGCCGAAGAAGATCCCCACCAGCGCGGAGAATCCGACCGCTAGGACGATGGCGTTCGTCGAAACCAGCGAGGGCCAGCCCGCGAGCTGCGCGACGAGATAGGCGGCGCCTGCGCCCAACCCGACGCCCAGCGCTCCGCCGATGGTGGAGAGCGTCGTCGCCTCGATCAGGAACTGGCTCAGGATGTCCCGTGGCCGCGCCCCGACCGCGAGACGCAGGCCGATTTCCCGCGTCCGCTCGGTCACCGAGACCAGCATGATGTTCATGATGCCGATGCCGCCCACGAGCAGCGAGACGGCGGCCACGGCCGCCAGCAGCATGGACAGCGTATTGGCCGAGGCCGACGCGGTGTTGGCGATCTCCGTCAGGTTGCGGATGGAGAAATCGTCCTCCTGTTCGCCCAGGATGCGGTGCCGCTGCCTGAGGAGCGACGTCATGCTCTCGATGCCGGGCTCGATGTCCTCCTCATTGGCGAACTTCACGAAGATCGAGCCGACGGAGCCGTCCTTCGCATAGTTACGGCCGATGACGCGGCGGCGGCCCGCATCGAGCGGGACGAAGATCACGTCGTCCTGGTCCTGGCCGAAGGCCGACTGGCCTTTCGGCGCCATGACGCCGATGACCCGGAACGGAACGTTGCGCACCCGCACGATCTGATCGACGGGATCCTCGTCGCCGAACAGGTTCCTCGCCACCGTCTGGCCGAGAATGACGGCGATGTCGCCCCGGCGGATTTCCTCCGGGTCGAAGGTCCGGCCCGTGGCGACGTCCCACTCGCGGGCCGAGAACCAGTCGAGATCGACGCCGTAGATCCGCGTGCCCCAGTTGCTGCCGCCGGCGACCACCTGGGCGCCGCCCTGCACGAACGGGGCGGCCGCCACCACGCCGTCGATCTCGTTCCTGATCGCCTCCGCATCCTCGTCGGTCAGGGTGGAGGCCGCGCCCGCGCCCAGCCGCGCGCCGCCTTGCGTGACGTTGCCCGGCGTGACGATGACGAGGTTCGCGCCCAGCGACCGGATCTGCTGATCGACGAGGTTGCGGGCGCCAGAGCCGATGGCCACCATGGCGATGACGGCGGCGACGCCGATGACGATGCCGAGCATGGTCAGCAGGCTGCGCAGGGCGTTCGCCAAAATCGCGGAAAGCGCGGAGCGGATCGCTTCGATCAGTCTCATGCGGCGGTCTCCGCCGCCACGAGGTCGCGCGCATCGAGGGGCGTCTGACGCAGGTCCTCGATGACGCGACCGTCCTTGAAGCGGACGAGGCGGCGCGCATGGCGGCCCACATCGGCATCGTGGGTCACGAGAACGATGGTGACGCCCTCGCGGTTCAGCTCCTGGAAGAGGCTCAGGATCTCGGCCGCCGTCCGGCTGTCGAGCGCGCCGGTCGGCTCGTCGGCCAGAAGCAGGCTCGGATTGTTCACGAGGGCGCGCGCGATGGCGACGCGCTGCTGCTGCCCGCCCGAGAGCTGCATGGGACGGTGATGGGCGCGTTCGGCCAAGCCGACGCGGCCGAGGGCCTGCAGGGCGCGTTCCTGGCGCGTCCTGCGGTCCGTGCCGGCATAGATCATCGGCAGGGCCACGTTGTTCAGGGCGTCCACCCGCGGCAGAAGATTGAACTGTTGGAAGACGAACCCGATCTCGCTGTTGCGCAACCGCGCGAGACCGTTCGCGTCGAGGCTTTCGACGGCCGTGCCGGCCAGCCGGTAATGACCGTGGGTCGGCCTGTCGAGGCAGCCGATCAGGTTCATGAAGGTGGACTTGCCGGAGCCGGACGGTCCCATGACCGCGACGAAGTCGCCTTCCTCGATGTCGAGGGAGACGCGGTCGAGCGCGACGACGCGTCCTGCGTCGAGTTCGTAGGTGCGTCCGAGATCCCGCGTTTCGATGAGGGCCATGGCCGCTTCCTCAGAACATGCGGGGAGGGCGCGGGCGTGAGCGCTGGCCCGGTCCGGCGGAAGCGTCGGCAGCGCCGCCGCGCGGACCGCCGACGATCACGGCGTCGCCTTCCTGCAGCTCTCCGCTCAGCACCTCGGTCACACTCCCGTCCGTCACGCCGAGGCGCACGGGCACGGCCTGCGGCGCACCGTCCGGCCCGAGCCGGTAGATGCGCCCGCCCGTTCCCTCATCCGTGGACAGGCGAGGGCCGCGCTGCGGCCCGGCGGTTCCGGCCTCCGCGGCGCCCCTCCTGCCCGTGGAGGCGGGGGTGACGGCAGGGCGAAAGCGCAGGGCTGCGTTGGGAACGCGCAGAACATCCTCGCGCTCGTCGGTCACGATCTGAAGGTTGGCGGTCATGCCGGGCAGAAGCGCGAGGTCGCGGTTGTCCACGCCGATCACGGCCGTATAGGTCACCACGTTCTGCACCGTCTGCGAGCCGAGGCGGACCATGCGCACCGTGCCTTCGAAGGTGCGGTTGGGATAGGCGTTCACCGTGAAGCTGACCGCCTGGTCCGGCTTCAGGCGCCCCACATCCGCCTCGTCGATATTGGCATGGATGTCGATCTCCCGCAGATCCTGCGCGATGGTGAAGAGGGTCGGCGCAGAAAGCGAGGCGGCCACGGTCTGGCCGAGTTCGATGTCGCGCTTCACCACGACGCCGTCCACGGGCGAGCGGATGTCCGTGCGGCCGAGATCGATCTCGATATCCTTCAGCTTGGCCTGACGCTGCAGGATGACGGCATCCGCGGATTTCAGGCCCGCTTCCGCAAGAGCGATATCGGCCCTGAGGCCCGTCGCCTCGGCCTTGTTGGAGGCGATCTGGGCTTCGGCGGATGCGAGAGCCGCCTTCTGGATCTCGACCTGGGTCTGCGCCTGCTCGAGGGCGCTCTGGGTTCCAACCGCGCGGGCGCTCAGGGTCTTCTGACGTTCGAGATTGCGCTCCGCCTCCGCAAGCTGCACCCGGGCGCGGTCCCGCTGGGCCGCAAGGTCGAGGGCGATCGCTTCGGACCGCTGAAGGGCGGATCTGGCCTTGTCCACCTGCGCGCCCTTGGTTTCACGGTCGGCCCTGGCTTGTGCGAGATCGGCCTGGGCGGCATCGCGGCGGGATTCGATCTGTTCGGCGTTCAGGCGGGCAACGACCTGCCCCTCCTTCACGGAGGTGTTGTAGTCGGCGAGGATCTCCACGACCTGTCCCGAGAGCTGGGAGCCTACGAGGACCGTGGTGACGGGGTTCAGGGTGCCGGTGGCGCGTACGCTCGCGACGACGGTGCCGCGGTCGGCGGCGGCGAGGCGATAGGCGACATCGGACGCATTCCCGCCGGCAGGCTTCCACACGAAGAAGCCTGCGGCTCCGGCCACCGCCAGAACGCCAATCACCCAGAACCAAACCCGCCGCACCGGAGCACCCCTTCAGACATGACGTCCATGAGCGCGGATTGTGGCTGAATTCTTACCCGAATTCGAGTTAACTCTTTGTCATGCTGTGGAGTTCGCCGGCCGTGTCGCGATCAGGTCCCGGAGCGTGGTGATGGTCGAGGCGTCGGCCACCCCATCCACCCGCTCGGGCCGGAAGTGGCGCTGGAAGGCCGTGACCACCTTCTCGGTGTCCTCGTCGAAGGTGCCGTTGATCCTCAGGCCGTAGCCGTACATGGCGAGCATTGCCTGAAGCGCCTCGATGGGCATGCCCTGGTCCCCGCGGGAGAAGAAGCGCCCGTCGCGGATGGGGGCGGGGGCGACCCAGTGGCCGACGCCCGCGCGATGGAGTCGCTCCCACGGAAAGCCCTCGCCGGGATCGAGCTTGCGGCCCGGCGCCACGTCCGAATGGGCGAGGACCCGCACCGCCGGAATGCGCCAGCGGGTCACGATGTCCTTGGTCAGGGCGACGACGCTTTCCATCTGCGCATCGGGGAAGGGCGGCAGACCGCCCGGATGCCCGGGATTGGCGATCTCGATGCCGATGGAGCGGGAGTTGATGTCGCTTTCCCCATTCCAGGAGGAGACGCCCGCGTGCCAGGCCCGGCGAGCCTCGGGCACCATCTGCAGGACCCGTCCGTCCTCGAAGACGAAATAGTGCGCTGAGACCTGCGAGACCGGATTGCACAACCATTGCAAGGCTTCGCCCGCATCCGGCATTCCGGTGTAGTGCAGGATGATCATCGAGGGATGCTGACCGTCCTTCCTCTCCCCATGGTTGGGCGAGGGGAAGACCTTCGCGGCAACGGGACTTTCGGGAGAAAGGGAGGGGCTCATCCGGTCACCTCAGGTTCCGCTCGGCGGCGACGCGCTCCCACGCGGCGTTGATGGCGGCCAGACGTTCCGTCGCGATCTTCACGGCCTCCGGGGGAAGGCCGCGCGCGATTTCCCGGTCGGGATGGTTTTCCGCGACGAGCTTGCGGTAGTGGCGCTTCAACTCGTCGTCGCTCATGTCCCGGTCGGCCTTGAGGATGAGATAGGGATCGTCGGCGAGCCTGACGTGGCGCGCGGCGATGCGCTCGAAATCCGTCTGGCTGAACTCGAAGATCGTCGCCACGTCCCGCACATAGGCGAATTCCGCCTCGTGCACCGCTTCGTCGGCCTTGGCGACGTGGAACAGGCCGTCGAGCACGTCCTCCAGAAGCGCGGGCTCGTCCTTGAAGGCGTCGCCGATCTGGCGCGCATAGGCCTCGAACCCCTCGGTCGTTTCCATGGCGAGGCGAAACAGGCGCGTCACGCGCTCATGCTCCTCGGGCGGCACGTCCACGACCTGCTCGAAGGCCTTGACCTCCCGGTCGACCACGATGCCGTCGGCCTTCGCCATCTTGGCCGCGAGGGCGACGAGACCCATCGTGAACATGACGTCGCGCGGCGGGCGCCCGAACAGCGAGCCTTCGCGATCGACGAGCATATGGCCGGCCACGCCGCCCAGGAGGGCGCCGATCGGTCCCCCGAGCGCAAGCCCGATGCCGGCGCCGCTCAACTTGCCCCAAATCGACTGAATCATGATGAGTGAGTGGTACGCTCAAGAGCAGGCAAAAGAAAAGGGCCGAGAGAAATCCCGGCCCCTAAAATTCGCGTCAGGTGGCGATTAGCGGCAATAGACGTTGCCGTAGACGTCCTGATAGGTGCCGTAGGGGCAAGCCGGGCCGCGCGGAGCCGTGCCGGCGCCGACGATAGCACCACCGGCCGCACCGATGGCCGCACCGGCCAGAGCGCCGCCCGCACGACCGGTCGCCGCGCCGCCGATCGCCGCGCCGGCAAGGCCGCCGATCGCTGCGCCGCCAACGGCACGCTCGCCGGGGGTGTTGCAGGCTGCCATCGAGAGGGTGAGCGCACCGGCGGCAATCGCTGTGATGATCTTCTTCATGGAAGCTTCCCTGTATTTGCGGGCTGTAGGCCGCCCAGCCCTACTTAGCTTGGCCTTACGATCTCGCCAACTCTCCAGGTTCAAATCGGTTCCCCTGCGGGAGCTTCGTCCCTAGAAAATTTTCCGAAATCCCGTCCATGTAAAACCGACAGCGGCGCAGTTTGTTCGAAGAATAATACGGTCTAGCTTCAAAAGGCTTGAACATATTTGCGACTTGATCTGCCACATCTTCGCCCGATTTGGCCATCACCCACCAGGCTACGCGACGATCAACAAAGCGGGGCTGTAGTATGACTTGGCAGAATTTCTCGAAGACGACGGTCGTCGCTGCATTGAGTGTCGCTGCACTTGCCTTTGCTACGCAAGCCAAGGCGGAAGGCGGGGACGGCCCCAGCATCATCCTCCCCGACCAGTTCGAGGCGATGCAGCAGGCCGCAGCCGCGGCGGCCGAATCGGCCCCCTCGGAGGAGGCGGCTGCGGAGACGGAATCGGCTCCGGCGGAAAAGTCTTCGAAAAAGGTTGCCGGCAAGGCGTCGCAGACGGTCCCCGGCGAGGAGGCGCTCGTCGAGCAGACCTCGGCCCTTGCGCCGGTTCAGGCCAGGTCGTCCAGGGCGGCCTCCTCGGATGCCGTCCGCGCGGCCGCCCTGAAACCGCTGATTGCCCGGTATGCGTCCGAGAACAATCTGCCGTTCGAGCTGGCCGATGCGGTGGTGCGCCTCGAGAGCCGCTACAATGCGGGAGCGCGCAACGGACCCAATCTCGGCCTGACTCAGGTGAATTTCCGGACGGCGCAGTCCTTGGGATACAAGGGCAGTGCGGCGGGTCTCTTCGATGCCGAGACCAATCTTCGCTATGGCCTGAAATACCTCGCCCAAGCCTATCAGCTCGCGGGCGGCGATACCTGCGGCACCATCCTGCGCTACCAGTTCGGGCACCGCACCCAAACGATGACGAAAGCCTCCCGGGTCTATTGCTCCAAGGTCAAGACCATCATCGCGGCCGCCGAGTAGGCACGGTCTCCGGCTCCGAAACGCGGTCGCTCGTCACGCCGCATGGGATTGAGCCTTGACGTAGGCGTGCATTGTGCACCACATCCGGGCTGTCAGCTGGCCGGGCGGCCGCTTCGAGTTCGCTCGAGGAGGAAAGTCCGGGCTCCATGGAAGCACGGTGCCGGATAACGTCCGGCGGGGGCGACCCCAGGGAAAGTGCCACAGAAAGCAAACCGCCTCGCATGCGAGGTAAGGGTGAAAGGGTGCGGTAAGAGCGCACCGCGGACGCAGTAATGCGGACGGCAGGGTAAACCCCACCAGGAGCAAAACCGAATAGGGACGACAGGCGTTCGCGCCAGGCCCGTTTCCAGGCCGGTCGTCCGGGTTGGTTGCTAGAGGCGGTCAGCAATGATCGTCCCAGAGGAATGGCCGCCACGTCCAAGGTGACTTGGGCCCTACAGAACCCGGCTTACAGGCCAGCTGACACCTCTTCTTCTTCCCGAAAATCTCCCGAGAATTTTGCAACAGCGAGCGCAAACCGTTGCGACGCTTACGGTTCATTAACCCTAAACGATTCTGATGTGGATTGCCGGCCAACCGGTCTGCAGCCCATCCCCGTTCCGTTGACGACCATACTATCCCATGTTATCCCAAATCATCCCGTTGACGGTGTCTTCCGAAGGGGCCGCCAATCGCTCGAAAAGCGATGGAAACCACCTTCGGAAAGAGGCGTTACTGCCGGCTGCGGGCGGCGGCGGATCGATCCGATCCGCCGGGGGGCTGACAATCGGGAGTGCGCAAGCTGCGGCCCATGAACCGCTTCGTGTCCAATTTCACCAACAAGTTGGATTCGAAGGGTCGGGTGTCGATCCCAGCATCCTTTCGGGCGGTTCTCGCCAGGGATGGGTTCGAGGGGCTGTACGTGCATCCGGCGCTGGATGCGCCGGCTTTGGACGCGGGCGGCAACGTGCTTCTGAACGAAATCGACGCGTTCTTGTCGACGATGTCTCCCTATTCGGACGAGCGGGATCAGTTGTCGACGGCGTTGTTCGGAACCAGCGAAATCCTGAAAGTCGATCCGGAGGGGCGTGTCATCCTGACGGACTCAGTGAAAGTACATGCCGGGATCCGCGATACGGTGACGTTCGTCGGGCTCGGTCACAAGTTCCAGATTTGGGAGCCGGAGCAGTTTCGCGCGCATCTGGAGGGGGCACGCGCGAAGGTGCGGGATCTGAAGAAGGTCTTGGGCAACCGGGTTTTGGAGCCACGTATGGTGCAAGACGCCTCACCAGGAGTACGGGAGCGATGATGGGACGCGGCGACGGCCCAGAAGCCGGAGCCGCTGGCGGACCGACCCGTCACGTTCCTGTGCTCCTGGGAGAGGTCTGCACGGCGCTTGATGTCAAGCGCGGCGGCATTTTCATAGACGGCACGTTCGGCGCAGGCGGATACACGCGCGCCATCATCGATGCCCATCCCCGCAACACGGTCATCGCCATCGACCGCGATCCCGCCGCGATCGAGGGAGGCGCCGCTCTCGTCGCGAAGGCGAAGAAGCGTCTCACGCTCGTGGCGGGACGCTTCGGAGATCTGGACGACATCGCGAAGGCGCAGGGCGCCGAGAGCGTCGACGGCGTCGTGCTCGACATCGGCGTGTCGTCGATGCAGCTCGACCAGGCCGAGCGCGGCTTCTCGTTCCGCAACGACGGCCCTCTCGACATGCGCATGGAGCAGGCCGGCCCGAGCGCGGCGGATCTCGTCAACGAGTCGTCGGAAGCCGAGCTGGCGGACATCTTCTATCACTACGGCGAAGAGCGGCGCGCCCGCGCCGTGGCGCGTGCGGTCATCGAGGCGCGGCGCCGGCAGCCCATCGAGACGACGCGGCAGCTCGCGGATCTCGTGGCCTCGCTCATCAGGCAGGAGCCGAACGGCATCCATCCGGCGACGCGCGTGTTCCAGGGGCTGCGCATCGCGGTCAACGACGAGCTGGGCGAACTGGTGCGCGCGCTGCATGCGGCCGAACGCATCCTGAAGCCCGGCGGACGCCTCGTCGTCGTCACCTTCCATTCGCTGGAAGACCGAATCGTGAAGCAGTTCTTCGCGGCCCGCACCGGCCGGGCGCCGGGCGGCTCGCGGCATCTGCCCGCGAGCGCGTCGGCGGCACCGACATTCGAGGCCGTCACGAAGGGTCCTGTCGGACCGAGCGACGAAGAAGTGTCCCGCAATCCGAGGGCCCGCTCCGCGAAGCTCCGGGCGGGCGCACGCACGGACGCTCCGGCCCAGGAACCGCTGAGTGCCATCGAGATGCTGGCGGAATTGCCGCAAACGGCTGAAAAAAGGGGAGGGCGCCGGTGATCCGATTGCTTCACATCATCGCCATCACGGCCCTGATCGCCTCGGCGGCTTACGCCTACTCGGTCAAGTACGAGACGCTCTACTACGTGGAGCAGGTGGCGAAGCTCAAATCCAAGGTGCAGCGCGAGCGCGACATCATCGCGGTCCTGCGGGCGGAGTGGCAGTATCTCGACCGTCCCGACCGTCTCCAGGAGGCGGCCGACCAGCACCTCGATCTCCAGCCCATGAAGATCCAGCAGCTGGCCCGCCTGTCCGAACTTCCCGCCCGTCCCGAACGCGAGGATGAGATCGGCCGCAAGCTCGAGGCGCTCGGGCTCTTCGGGCCGACCACGACTCCGAAGGACAAGAACGGCGAATCCCGCACTCCGACGACACAAACTCCGAAACGGTGATGCCCGTGTTGCAGCAACCCGACATCGAACCGCAGGGTCAGATCGCTCCGCCGCAGAGAGGTCTTCTGACCCATGCCCGCGAGTTGTTCCGCCTGCGCGTCGACAAGAGCACGGCGCGCGTGCGCCTGGCCTCGCTCTGCTTCGTGGGGCTGTTCAGCCTCATCGGCGGACGTCTCGTCTATCTCGCGGTGACGAGCGACAACACGAGCGCCGTCCGGCGCGCGGCATCGTCGGAAATCTCGGCCGCGCGTCCGGATATCGTCGACCGCAACGGCGAGATCCTGGCCACCGACGTGAAGATGGTTTCGGTCTTCGCCGAGCCGCGCAACATCGTCGACAAGGACGAGGCGGTCGAACTCCTGACGGCCGTCCTGCCCGATCTCAACGCCACCGAACTCCGCAACAAGCTCGGCACCAAGAGAGGCTTCGTCTGGGTCAAGCGCGAGATCACGCCGCGTCAGCAGGCCGAGGTCCATCGGCTCGGCATCCCGGGCGTCGGCTTCCTGCCCGAGAACAAGCGCGTCTATCCCAACGCGGTGGCGGCGGCCCACGTGCTGGGGTTCGCCAACGTGGACAATGTCGGCATCGCCGGCATCGAGAAATACATCGACAGCCAGGGCCTGCAGGATCTCAACGGGGCCGGCTTCGCCATCACGGCGGCGGACCTGAAGCCGGTTCAGCTCTCGCTCGATCTGCGCGTGCAGCACGCGCTGCGCGACGAGCTTCAGAAGGGCATGGCGAAGTTCAAGGCCAAGGCGACGGCCGGCGCCATCATGGACGTGAACACGGGCGAGATCATCGCCCTCGTGTCGCTGCCCGACTACGACCCCAACAACCCGGTCGATGCGCTCCAGGACGACAAGATCAACCGCATCAATGTCGGCGTCTTCGAGATGGGCTCCACCTTCAAGGCGCTCACGGTCGCGATGGCCCTCGACTCCGGCAAGTACAACATCAATTCGAGCTTCGATGCCCGGTCGGGCCTGCGCTACGGCCGCTTCACCATCGGCGACTATCATCCGACCCGCCGCGTCCTCACCACGCCGGAAGTCTTCGTTCACTCCTCCAACATCGGCACCGCGCGCATGGCGCTCGGCATCGGCGTCGAGGGTCACAAGGCCTTCCTGCGCAAGATGGGGCAGCTCGCGCGCCTCGAGACGGAGCTGCCGGAGAACGCGGCGCCGATCGTTCCGCCGCGCTGGGGCGAGCTCAACACCATGACCATCGCCTTCGGCCACGGCCTTGCGGTGGCGCCGCTTCAGGCGCTCATGGCCGTGGGCGCGCTCGTCAACGGCGGCGTGCTCATCAAGCCCACCTTCCTCAAGCGGGACGAGACCGAAGCGCGCAAGGACGCGATGCAGGTTCTTAAGCCCGAGACGAGCGAGGCGATGCGCTACGTGCTGCGCCTCAACGCGTCGGTCCCGCAGGGCTCCGCGTCCTCCGCCGCCATCGCGGGCTTCTATGTCGGGGGCAAGACCGGCACCGCCGAGAAGGTCATCAACGGCCGCTATTCGAAGAACAAGAACTTCACCACGTTCACCGCCGTGGTGCCCGCCGACAAGCCGAAATACGTCTTCCTGACCATCATGGACGAGCCTCAGGCGGTGGAGGGCACCTACGGCTTCTCGACCGCCGGCTGGAACGCCGGTCCCGTCACCGGCAACGTCATCGAGCGCGTGGCGCCCCTTCTGGGCATTCCGCCCCGGTTCGAGCCGCCGGTGGAACCGTTCCCGCTGATGTCGCGCCTCGGCGCCTGGGGATCCAAGCCATGAGCGCCGGAAGCGTCCAGCTGGGCGACCTCCTTCCCGACGCGCAGGGCCGCGACGCGGGCCTACCGGTCGAGAAGATCGCCTCCGACAGCCGCAAGGTCGGCAAGGGCAGCGTGTTCTTCGCCGTGCCCGGCACCAAGGCCGACGGGATGAGCTTCGTGCCGCAGGCGGTCGCCGCGGGCGCGGTCGCCATCGTCGGAGAGGCCGAGCGTCCTTCCGGCCTCGTTGCCGGAATCTCCTACGTCAGAGTCCCCGACGTGCGCCGCGCCCTCGCGCTCGCGGCGATGCGCCTCCATCCGCGCCAGCCGGACAAGGTGGTGGCGGTCACCGGCACCAGCGGGAAGAGTTCGGTGGCGGACTTCACCCGCCAGCTCTTCGCGGTCCTGGGCCATAAATCCGCGAGTCTGGGCACCCTCGGCGTCATCACGTCGGACGGTGCCGCCTACGGTTCGCTAACCACGCCCGATCCGATTTCCCTGCACGAAACCCTCGACAGGCTCGCGGGGGACGGGGTGACCCGTCTCGCGATGGAAGCCTCGTCGCACGGCATCGAGCAGCGGCGGCTCGACGGGGTGCGCCTGGGGGCGGCCGGTTTCACCAATCTCGGGCGCGATCACCTGGACTATCACGGCACCACCGAGGCCTATGCCAAGGCGAAGCTGCGCCTGTTCGAGACCCTGCTGCCCGAGGATGCTCCGGCGGTCATCAACACGGACGGCCCCTTCGCGGATGTATTCCTCCAGGGAGTGAAGGAGCGCGGTCTCCGGCTCCTCACCACGGGACGCACCGGCGAGACCGTTCGGCTCGTCGAAGCGCGCCCAGAGGGCTTCCGGCAGGCGCTGACGGTCGAGGCCTTCGGACGGACGGTCAGGACCGTGCTGCCGCTCCTCGGGGCCTTCCAGGTCGAAAACGCCCTCCTGGCCGCAGGCCTCGTCCTCGCGGTCGAGGGCGAGGAGAGGGCGGCCGAGGTTCTGGAGGGTTTCTCGGGCCTGAAAGGGGTTTCCGGCCGCCTGGAGCAGGTCGGCGAGGTCGACGGCGCCATCTGCATCGTCGACTATGCCCACAAGCCCGATGCCCTGTCCCATGTGCTCGATGCCCTGCGTCCGTTCACGACGGGCCGCCTGATCTGCATCGTCGGCTGCGGCGGGGACCGGGACCGGGGCAAGCGCCCGCTCATGGGGCAGATCGCGGCGGAAAAGGCCGACGTGGTCATCGTCACGGACGACAATCCCCGCTCCGAGGACCCGGCCGCCATTCGGGCCGAGGTCTTGAAAGGCGCGCCCGGCGCCCAAGAAATCGGTGATCGCGCCCTGGCCATTCGCATGGCCGTCAGGGACCTTCGCCCCGGCGACCTGCTGGTCGTGGCGGGCAAGGGTCATGAAACGGGCCAAATCATCGGCGACCGGACCCTGCCGTTCTCGGATCACGACGAGGTGAGGGCGGCCATTGCGGAGAGGCAGGGATGAACGCGCCCTTATGGACCTTGGACGAGATCGTTGCCGCCACCGGCGCCCGCGTCGGGAGCGGCTTCACGCACGCGTCCGGGGCCTCCATCGACACGCGCACCCTGGAGCCCGGCGACCTTTACTTCGCCATCAGGGGCGACGTGCATGACGGGCACGATTTCGTGCCCGCGGCCCTGGAGAAGGGCGCTTCGGCCGCCGTCGTCTCCGAGGCGAAGGCCGGGGATTTCCCGGGTTCCGACAGGCTGATCGTGGTGCCGGACGTCCTCGAAGCCATGCGGCAGCTCGGAACGGCCGCCCGCAGGCGCAGCCGGGCCCGGATCGTTGCCATCACCGGTTCCGTCGGCAAGACGGGCACGAAGGAGGCGATGCGCCTCGCCCTGTCCCGCCAGGGCTCCACCCATGCCTCCGTGGCGTCCTACAACAACCATTGGGGCGTGCCGCTCACCCTGGCTCGCCTGCCGCGCGAGAGCACCTTCGGGGTCTTCGAGATCGGCATGAACCATGCCGGCGAAATCCTGCCCCTGACCGGGATGGTCCGCCCGCATGTGGCCGTGATCACGACCATCGAGCCGGTCCATATCGAGTTCTTCCCCTCCATGTGGGGAATCGCGGACGCGAAGGGCGAGATCTTTTCGGGCCTGGAGCCCGGCGGCACCGCGGTCGTCAACCGCGACAATCCTTATTTCGAGCGGGTTCGCGCCCATGCCCTGGCCTCCGATGCCGGGCGCATCCTGACCTTCGGCGAGCATGAGGCGGCCGATATCCGTGCCGAGCGCATCGTCGTGAAGCCGGATCAGTCCCTGGTCGAGGCCCGGATCTTCGGCCAGCCCCTGACCTACCGCATCGGCATGCCCGGACGGCACATCGCGCTGAACTCCCTGAGCGTCCTGGCCGCGGCCCATGCCCTGGGCGCGGACGTGACGCACGTCGCCCTTTCCCTGTCCGAGCTGAAGCCGCCGGTCGGGCGCGGCGAGCGCACCATGCTGTCGGTCGGGGGCGGCGAGGCCCTCCTGATCGACGAGAGCTACAACGCCAACCCGGCTTCCATGCGGGCGGCGCTCGCCAATCTGGGCGCGGTCGAGCTCGACCGCCGGGGGCGACGCATTGCCGTACTGGGCGACATGAAGGAATTGGGGGAAGAGGGCCCGCGCCTGCACGAGGAACTCGCGGAAGCGGTCGCGGCCAACGCCATCGACATGGTCTTCGCCGCCGGGCCGCTGATGCGCAACCTCGTGGATGCGCTGCCGAAGGCCAAGGTCTCGGCGCATGCCGAGACGTCGGCCGAGCTGGTCGAGGCGGTCTGCGCCGCGGTCGGCCCCGGCGACGCCGTCATGGTCAAGGGCTCCCTCAGCATGAAGATGGCTCTGGTTGTCAAAGCCTTGAAAGAACGTTACGGCGCGGCCCAGATGGCGCACGCGCTGAAAGGATAGTCTATGTTCACCTGGTTGGCTGAGCTCAGCCCCTATTTCAGCCCCCTCAACATTTTCCGATACATCACTTTTCGAACCGGTGGCGCCACGGCGACCGGCCTTCTTTTCGTGTTCCTGTTCGGCCCGTCGATCATCTCGCTCCTGCGCGTGCGCCAGGGCAAGGGCCAGCCGATCCGCGAGGACGGACCCCAGTCCCACCTGCTGACGAAGCGCGGCACGCCCACCATGGGCGGGTTGATGATCATGGCCGGCGTGCTGGTCTCGACCCTGCTCTGGGCCAACCTGACCAATCCTTACGTATGGGTCGTGATCTTCGTCACGGTCGGTTTCGGCGCCATCGGCTTCTACGACGATTTCCTGAAGGTGACGAAGCAGTCGCACAAGGGCTTCTCGGGCCGCTCGCGCCTCGCCATCGAGGCCGTGATCGCCGCCATCGCGTGCATCGTCATTTCCTATGTGGACGCCCCGGGCCTCACCAACAAGCTGGCGCTGCCCTTCTCCAAGGACCTGATCTTCAATCTCGGCTGGTTCTACATCGTGTTCGCGGCCTTCGTCATCGTCGGCGCGGGCAATGCGGTCAACATCACGGACGGCCTCGACGGTCTCGCCATCGTACCGGTGATGATCGCGGCGGGCACCTTCGGGTTCATCGCCTATCTCGTGGGCAACGCGGTCTTCGCCAACTACCTGCAGATCCACTTCGTGCCCGGCACGGGCGAACTGGCCGTGATCTGCGGCGCGCTCATCGGGGCGGGCCTCGGCTTCCTGTGGTTCAACGCGCCTCCGGCCCAGATCTTCATGGGCGACACGGGCTCCCTGGCGCTCGGCGGCCTTCTCGGCACCATCGCGGTCGCCACCAAGCACGAGATCGTTCTCGCCATCGTCGGCGGCCTCTTCGTGCTGGAGATCTTCTCGGTCATCATCCAGGTCACGTCGTTCAAGCTCACGGGCAAGCGCGTGTTCAAGATGGCGCCGATCCACCACCATTTCGAGCAGCTCGGCTGGACCGAGCCGCAGGTGGTGATCCGGTTCTGGATCGTGTCCGTGGTGCTGGCCCTGATCGGTCTCGCGACCCTGAAGCTGCGGTGATCCGATGACCCCCGTCACCACGTTCTCCGGAAAAACGGTCGCGCTCTTCGGCCTGGGCGGGTCGGGTCTGGTGACGGCGCTCGCCCTGAAGGAGGGCGGGGCGCATGTGGTGGCCTGCGATGACAATCCGGCGAAGATGGCTGAAGCGGGGGCGAAAGGCATCGAGACCGGCGACCTGCGCGAGGCCGACTGGTCGCGCTTTTCCGCGCTCATCCTGTCTCCGGGCGTGCCCTTGACCCATCCGGAGCCGCACTGGTCGGCCAAGCTCGCGAAGGCGGCGGGCATCGAGATCATCGGCGACATCGAGCTGTTCTGCCGCGAGCGGGCGAAGATCGCGCCGAACGCCCCCTTCATCGCCATCACCGGCACGAACGGCAAGTCGACCACCACGGCGCTCGTCGCGCATATCCTGCGCGAGGCGGGGCACGACGTGCAGATGGGCGGCAATATCGGCACCGCGATCCTCTCGCTCGATCCGCCCGCCGACAACCGGATCCACGTGATCGAGTGTTCCTCGTTCCAGATCGACCTCGCGCCGTCGCTCGCGCCCTCCATCGGCGTGATGTTGAACATCTCTCCGGATCATCTCGACCGTCATGGGACCATGGAGAACTATGCGGCGATCAAGGAGCGCCTCGTCGCCAACGCCGAGCAGGCGGTCATCGGAGCCGACGACGCCCCGAGCCGCGCGATCATCGGGCGGAATACCGCGAAAGGCGGCGTCGTCCGCGTCGGCCTTTCTGACCGGGAGAGCGGAAGCATCTTCGCGAAGGGCGGCGTGATCGTGTCGAACCGCGACGGTCATGTCTTCGAGGTCGCGAGCCTCGCGGACATCCGCTCCCTGCGGGGGGATCACAACGCCCAGAACGCGGCCGCGGCCGTCGCCGTCGCCATCCTGTGCAGCGTGGACCCGCAGACCATCCAGCGCGCCCTGCACAGCTTCCCCGGCCTGCCTCACCGCATGGAGGAGGTGGCCCAGCGCGGGAAGGCGCTCTTCATCAACGACTCGAAGGCCACCAACGCGGATTCCACCGAGAAGGCCCTGAAGTCCTTCGACGACATCCTCTGGATTCTCGGCGGCAAGGCGAAGGAGGGCGGCATCGAGGATCTGCGGCCGTACTTCCCGAAGATCCGCAAGGCCTACCTGATCGGTGCCGCGTCGGAGCAGTTTGCGGCGACCTTGGGAGATACGGTTCCTTACGAGTTTTGTGGGACTCTCGACAAAGCGGTCGAGAAGGCGGCGCAGGACGCGGCAGCGCGTGAGGACGGGACGGTGGTTCTGCTGTCCCCGGCCTGCGCCTCCTACGACCAGTACGCGAACTTCGAGGTGCGCGGGAACCACTTCCGCGACCTCGTCAAAGCCTTGCCCGGCATCAACCCCACGATGGGAGCCTGAAATCCATGGTGTCACGCGCGGAACGCTCGCCCTTCAGCGACTGGTGGTGGACCGTCGACCGGCTGCTGCTGGCGGCCCTGGCGATCCTCGTCGTGGCGGGCCTCGTCTTCCTCATGGCGGGCGGCCCGCCCGTGGCGGAGCGTCTCGGGCTGTCCACGTTCCATTTCGTCAACCGGCAGGTGCTGTTCCTCGTGCCGGCGCTCCTCATCCTGATCCCGGTCTCCTTCCTGTCCCTGCGCCATGTGCGACGGCTCGCGCTGCTGGTCTATCTGGTCGGAATGGCCCTCATCCTCCTGGCCTTCCAGTACGGGCCGGAGATCAAGGGCGCCCACCGCTGGATCATGATCGGGCCGCTGGGAATCCAGCCCTCGGAATTCGTGAAGCCCGCCTTCGTCGTGCTGGCCGCCTGGGCCTTCTCCGAAGGGTCGAGGCGCAGCGACGTGCCGGGCACGCTGCTCGCCTTCCTGATCCTGCCGGCCACCATCGTCCCGCTCATCCTCCAGCCCGATTTCGGCCAGACCATGCTCGTCACCATCGTGTGGTGCGGCCTGTTCTTCATCGCGGGCCTGCACTGGTTCTGGGTCATGGGGCTGGGCGGCGCCGGCCTCGTGGGCATCGTGGCGGCCTACGAGTTCCTGCCGCACGTGCGCGCCCGCATCGAGCGCTTCCTGGACAAGGAGTCGGGCGATACCTTCCAGGTCGACACCGCCATGGAATCCTTCTCCCGCGGCGGATGGTTCGGCCGGGGGCCGGGCGAGGGCTCGGTGAAGCGCATCCTTCCCGACGCGCATACAGACTTCATCTTCGCCGTCACGGCGGAGGAGTTCGGCATCGTTGTGTGCCTGGGTCTGCTGATGCTCTTCGCCTTCATCGTCCTGCGCGGCCTGTCTCTCGCGCGGCGCAGCGAGGACACGTTCTGCCGCCTCGCGGCGACGGGTCTGGTGCTCATGTTCGGCCTGCAGGCCTCGATCAACATGATGGTGAACGTCCACCTCATGCCGGCCAAGGGCATGACGCTTCCCTTCATCTCCTACGGCGGCTCCTCGCTGCTGTCGCTGGCGCTCGGGATGGGCTTCCTCGTCGCGCTCACCCGCCGCCGCCCCCGTGCCGAGATGATGAGCCATTTCGGGCAGGAGGGGGTGCGCGGATGAGTGCTCCCCTCATCCTCCTGACGGCCGGCGGCACGGGCGGACACCTGTTCCCGGCCGAGGCGCTCGCCAACGCCCTCAAGGCGTCGGGCGCCCGCGTCGCGCTCGCCACCGACAAGCGCGCCAATGCCTATGCAGGCTCGTTTCCCGCCGACGAGATCGTCGAGATTCCCTCCGCCACGCCCTCCGGCCGCTCGGTTCCCCAGATCGCGAAGGCGGCCCTCGTGCTGGCCCAAGGCACGTTCAGGGCCATCCCGGCCATCCGGCGCCTGAAACCCGCCGTCGTCGTCGGGTTCGGCGGCTATCCCACCGTTCCGCCGGTGGTGGCGGCCTCGCTCCTGCGGGTGCCGACGGTGATCCACGAGGCGAACGGCGTCATGGGCCGCGCCAACCGTCTGCTGGCCCGCCGGGCCTCCCTGATCGCGACGGGCTTCGCCGCCGTCAGGGGCATCCCGGCCAATGTTCCGGGCAAGACGGTCCAGACCGGCAACCCCATCCGTCCGGCGGTGCTCGACGCGGCGCGGCAGCCCTATCCGGCCCTGCCGGAGGGCGGGCCGTTCAGCCTTCTCGTGGTCGGCGGCAGCCAGGGCGCCCGGGTGATGAGCGACGTGGTCCCGCCGGCCCTCGAACTCCTGCCCGCCGAGATCCGCTCCCGCCTCGTCGTCTGCCAGCAGGCGAGGGGAGAGGACCTGGAGCGCGTTCGGTCGCATTATCAAGGGCTTGGTCTGAATTTCGAGGCCGAGCCCTTCTTCAAGGACCTGCCCCAGCGGCTCGCCCGGGCGCATCTCGTCATTTCCCGCTCGGGCGCCTCCACGGTGGCGGAACTGGCGGTGATCGGCCGCCCCTCGATCCTGGTGCCCCTGCCGGGGGCGCTCGATCAGGACCAGGCCGCCAACGCCAAGACCCTCGGCGATATCGGCGCGGCGGTCGTTCTGCCCCAGGCGGAATTCACGCCCGAGCGCCTCGCGACCGAGCTGCGCACGTTCATCGAGCAGCCCGACCGCTTGACCCGGGCCGCTGCCGCTGCACATAGCGCCAGCATAACGGATGCCGCCGAGCGCTTGGCTCAGGCGGTTCTCGCATTGGCCTCTAACAAAAACGGAAAAAACCCATGAAACTGCCGCCGAAGCTAGGTCCCATTCATTTCATCGGTATCGGCGGCATCGGCATGTCTGGCATCGCCGAGGTCATGCACAATCTCGGCTATACGGTTCAGGGCTCGGACGCCTCCGACAACTACAACGTCAAGCGCCTCAACGAGAAGGGCATCAAGACCTTCATCGGCCACCGGGCCGAGAACGTGGAGGGCGCCGAGATCGTCGTGGTCTCCACCGCGATCAAGCGCGACAACCCGGAATTGACCACGGCCCGCGAGAAGCGGCTCCCGGTCGTCCGGCGCGCCGAGATGCTGGCCGAGCTGATGCGTTTCAAGTCCTGTGTGGCCGTTGCCGGAACCCACGGCAAGACGACGACCACCTCCCTCGTGGCGACCCTGCTCGACGCGGGCGGCCTCGACCCGACGGTCATCAACGGCGGCATCATCAACGCCTACGGCACCAATGCCCGCATGGGCGACGGCCAGTGGATGGTGGTGGAGGCGGACGAATCCGACGGCACCTTCCTCAAGCTTCCGGCCGACGTGGCCATCGTGACCAACATCGATGCCGAGCACCTCGATCATTTCGGCACCTTCGACGCGATCAAGGACGCCTTCCGCTCCTTCATCGACTCGATCCCCTTCTACGGCTTCGCCGTGATGTGCATCGACCATCCCACCGTGCAGGACCTGGTGGGGCGCATCGAGGACCGGCGCATCATCACCTACGGCGAGAACCCGCAGGCGGACGTGCGCCTGATGGACGTCGATTCGCGCGGCGGCCAGAACCGCTTCCGCGTCATGATCCGCGACCGCCGCCCCGGCTTCCGCCAGGAACTCGGCGACCTCGTCCTGCCGATGCCCGGCGCCCACAATGCCCTCAACGCCACGGCGGCGATCGCCGTCGCCCACGAGCTCGGCGTGTCGCCGGACGCCATCCGCAAGGCCCTCGCCGGGTTCGGCGGCGTAAAGCGCCGCTTCACCCGCACCGGAGACTGGAACGGCGTGACGATCTTCGACGATTACGGCCACCATCCCATCGAGATCGCGGCCGTTCTCAAGGCCGCCCGCGCCTCGACGGACGGACAGGTCATCGCCGTGGTTCAGCCGCACCGCTATTCGCGCCTGTCGTCCCTGTTCGACCAGTTCTGCACCTGCTTCAACGACGCGGATGCGGTCATCGTGTCGCCGGTCTATGCGGCGGGCGAGCAGCCGATCCCGGGAGCGGATCGCGACAGCCTCGTCTCCGGCCTCAAGGCCCGCGGCCACCGCAACGCTATGGCGCTCGAGAAGTCCGAGGATCTCGCCGGGCTCGTCAAGGGCATCGCCAAGCCCGGCGATTACGTGATCTGCTTGGGCGCGGGCAACATCACCCAATGGGCCTATGCCCTGCCGGGAGAGCTCGAGGCGCTGAGCGAGAAGGCGGCCTGATGTTTCCGGACGTGACCGCCGACCTCAGGGAGCGGATGCCCGACCTGCGCGGCAAGCTCGAGGCCAACGCGCCCACGGCGCCCCTGTCCTGGTTCCGCACCGGCGGGCCGGCGCAGGTCCTGTTCTCGCCCGCCGACGAGGACGACCTCGCCTATTTCCTGGCCCGCCTCGACCCGGCCATGCCGGTTCTCGTGGTCGGCCTCGGCTCCAACCTGCTGATCCGGGACGGAGGCTGGGAGGGCGTGGTGATCCGCCTCGGCAAGGGCTTCGCCGACATCGCCATCGAGCCGGGGCAGCGGATCCGGGCGGGCGCGGGCGCGGCCGACGTGAAGGTCGCCCGCACGGCCGCGGAGGCGGGCATCGCCGGCCTGTCGTTCCTGCGCGGCATTCCCGGCACCATCGGCGGCGCCCTGCGCATGAACGGCGGCGCCTATGGCGGCGAGACGAAGGACGTGCTGGTCGAGGCGAGAGGCATCACCCGCGCGGGCGAGAATGTCGCCTTCACCAACCGGCAGATGGGCTTCACCTATCGCCATTCGAGCGTGCCGGAGGACGTGATCTTCACGGAAGCCCTCTTCGAGGGACGTCCCGGGGATCCCGAGGCGATTCTGGCCGAGATGAACGCCATCACCGAGGCGCGCTCCTCGACCCAGCCGGTCAACACCCGCACGGGCGGCTCCACCTTCAAGAACCCGCCCGGCCGCAAGGCCTGGGAACTGGTGGACGCGGCCGGATGCCGGGGCCTGCGAATCGGCGAGGCCCAGGTCTCCGAGATGCACTGCAACTTCCTCATCAACCACGGCTCCGCCTCGGCGGCCGACATCGAGGGGCTGGGCGAGGAGGTCCGCCGCCGGGTTCGGGAGAATTCCGGAATCGAGCTCGAATGGGAAATCAAACGCGTCGGCCTCTCTCGGGCCTGAGGCGAATCAAGCATCCGTCCCCGGTCCGGCGCGAACGGCGGGGCTCTTAAGGAGAGCACAACATGGCCAAGCACGTTGCCGTCCTTCTGGGCGGATGGTCCGCCGAGCGCCAGGTCAGTCTGTCGACCGGCCGGTCCTGCTGCAAGGCGCTGGAGGAGATGGGCTACCGGGTCACCCCCATCGACGTGCAGCCCGACATCGCCACCGTGCTCCAGGCCACGAACCCGGACGTGGTGTTCAACGCCCTCCACGGCCGCGTCGGCGAGGACGGCACGATCCAGGGCCTGCTGGAAATCCTCCGGATTCCCTACACCCATTCGGGCGTTCTCGCTTCGGCCCTCGCCATGCAGAAGGACAAGGCGAAGATGGTCATGCAGGCGGCCGGCGTCCCTGTGCCGCAGGGGAAGGTCGTTAACAGATCGGAAGCGGCCAGAAACCACGTTCTTCCGGCTCCCTACGTGGTCAAACCGGTCGATGAAGGCTCTTCCGTCGGGGTCATCATCGTGCGCGAGGACCGCTCCCATCCGCCGCAGGAACTGCTGCGCGAGGACTGGGCCTTCGGCGAAAAAGTCCTTGTCGAATCATATGTTGCGGGCCGTGAACTGACCTGCGCGGTCATGGGCGACAAGCCCCTCGGCGTCATCGACATCCGCCCCGCGACGGGGGTGTTCTACGATTATGACGCAAAGTACGCGAAGGGCGGGTCCATTCACGTGCTGCCGGCAGAAATTAAACCGAATATTTACCAAAAGGTCCAAGAGTTGGCGTTAACGGCGCATCAAGCGCTCGGCTGTCGGGGAATCAGCCGCGCCGACTTCAGGTACGACGACACGCCCGGAGGAACCGGGGAGCTCGTGGTTCTCGAGGTCAACACGCAACCCGGCATGACCGAGACAAGCTTGGTGCCAGAACTTGCAGCCCATGCGGGCTATACGTTTGGCGAGCTTGTGCAATGGATGGTGGAGGACGCTACCTGCAACCGATGACGGCCTACCCGGCCGACGCTGCGGTTGCGCGCGCTGCGACCTTCGAACCCCGGAGGCCCGGCTCTTCCCGTTTCGGATTTCTTAACGTCTTCCGCCCCTCCCGGGGCACCCGCCGGCGCTCCGTCAGCCTCCCGATCGAGCGCCGCGTGCCGCGCTTCCTCGGGACGGGCCTGGCCCTCGGCTTCTTCGGCGCCGTCACCGTCACCGGCCTCTGGCAGGGCGGTCATCTCGACGAGATCATGCGCAACCACGGCGAGCCGCATCACGCCCTCGCCAGCGCGTTCGGCCTCGGCCTCGACCGCATCACCATTTCCGGCATCTCCCAGATCCGCGAGAACGAAGTGCTGGCGGCCGGAGGGCTGCACGACAAGCTCTCCCTCGCGTTCCTGGACGTGAACGACCTGCGCGAGCGTCTCGAGCGCGTTCCGATGATCAAGAGCGCCGCCGTCCGCAAGCTCTATCCCAACGAACTGGTCATCACGCTCACGGAGCGCGAGCCCCATGCCATCTGGCAGCTCAACGGCGAGCTCTTCGTCATCGCGGCCGACGGTACCGTGATCGACCTCATGCAGGACGAGCGATTCGTCGATCTGCCGCTGGTGGTGGGCGAGGGCGCCAACATGCGCAGCAAGGATTACCTGGCGCTGCTGGAGGCCGCAGGTCCGCTGAAGGAGCGGATCCGCGCCGGAAGCCTCGTCTCCGGGCGCCGCTGGACCCTCAAGATGGATAACGGCATGGACGTGCGCCTGCCGGAGCTCGGGGCCGCCGATGCGCTGGCCCGGCTCGTCAAGCTCGAACGCGAACAGAAGATCCTGGAGAAGGATGTGCTGGCCATCGACCTGCGCATGGCCGACCGGGTCGTCGTTCGTCTCACCGAAGAAGCGGCGTCGGCGCGGGCCGATGCTCTCAAGAAGAAGCCTATGCGCGGCAAGGGGGTTGATACATGAGTGTCTCAGGTCATGGTTTGACGCCACGCCTGAAGCCGCTGTCTGCGCGCAAGGGCGCCATTCTCTCGGTTCTCGACATCGGCACGAGCAAGGTCGTGTGCATCGTGGCCGAGCTGAAGCCGGTCGACGAGATCGAGTCCCTGAGGGGCCGCACGCATCTCGCGCGCATTCTCGGCATCGGCCATCAGCGCTCCGTCGGCCTCAAGGGCGGCGTCATCGTCGATCTGGAAGCGGCCGAATCCTCGATCCGTCAGGCGGTCCATGCCGCCGAGCGGATGGCGAAGGTCGAGATCCAGTCGGTGATCGTCAACCTCACGGGCGGACGTCTCAGCTCCGAGCATTTCGAGGCGCATGTGCCCGTGCGCGGCGCGGTCGGGCAGGGCGACATCCATCGCGTGCTCGACATCGCGAGCAACTACGACATGCGCCGCGGGCGCACCGTGCTGCACGCGCTGCCGACGGGCTACTCCCTCGACGCGCAGAGCCACATCGTCGATCCCACCGGCATGATCGGCGAGCGCCTCGGCGTGGACCTGCACGTGGTCACGTCGGAAGCGGCGGCGGCCCGCAACCTGATGCTGGCGGTCGAGCGCTGCCACCTCGGAGTGGAAGCCGTGATCGCCACGCCCTACGCGGCCGGTCTGTCGGCTCTCGTGGACGACGAGGCGGAGATGGGCTGCGCCGTGGTGGACATGGGCGGCGGCACGACCAGCGTCGGCATCTTCTCCAACGGCCATCTGGTGCACAGCGACGCCATCGCGGTCGGCGGGCATCACGTGACCATGGACATCGCCCGCGGCCTCACGACCCGCGTGTCCGCGGCCGAGCGCCTCAAGACCCTCTACGGCTCGGCCATCGCTTCGAGCGCGGACGATCGCGACATGATCGCGGTGCCGCAGGTCGACGAGGACGAGCGCGACGTGCCGAATCACCTGCCGAAATCGCACCTCGTGCGCATCATCAAGCCGCGCGTCGAGGAGGTTCTCGAACTGGTGCGCGACCGGCTGAAGGGCGCGGGCTTCGCGGCCCAGGCCGGACGGCGCGTGGTGCTGACGGGCGGCGCAAGCCAGCTCGTGGGCCTGCCGGAAACGGCACGGCGCATTCTGCAGGGACAGGTCCGGGTCGGGCGTCCGCTCGGCATCAAGGGGCTGCCCGAAGCCGCCAAGGGTCCCGCCTTCTCGGCGGTGGTCGGCCTGCTGGTTTATCCGCAGGTGGCGCATATCGAGTATTTCGAGCCGCGTTCCGGCGGCTTGTTTCAGAGTACGGGAACCGATGGCTACATCTCGCGGGTGGGCCGTTGGATTCGCGAGAGTTTTTAACGCGTAAAGCGGTGGCGCGGCGGTCATCGCTCTGAGTACAAGTCAACCAAGGGTAAGCGTCCGCCAAGCGCTGTCGATACAAAGGCCAAAGAGGCAACAGGTCATGGCAATCAATCTGCATGCTCCGGATATCCGGGAACTCAAGCCGCACATCACCGTTTTCGGCGTCGGCGGCGCTGGCGGCAACGCCGTGAACAACATGATCGAGTCCGGTCTGGAGGGCGTCGAGTTCGTGGTGTCGAACACCGACGCGCAGGCTCTGGCCTCGTCGCGGGCCCAGCGCGTGATCCAGATGGGCGTTCAGGTGACCGAGGGTCTCGGCGCCGGCTCCCAGCCCGAGGTCGGCCGGGCCGCCGCGGAGGAGGTGATCGACGAGATCCGCGATCAGCTCTCCGGCTCCCACATGGTCTTCATCACCGCCGGCATGGGCGGCGGCACGGGAACGGGCGCTGCCCCGGTCGTGGCCCGCGCGGCCCGTGAGCTCGGTATACTCACTGTCGGCGTCGTCACGAAGCCGTTCCAGTTCGAGGGCATCCGCCGCATGCGTCTGGCCGAGGCCGGCATCGCGGAGCTCCAGCAGGCGGTCGACACCCTGATCGTCATCCCCAACCAGAACCTCTTCCGTGTCGCCACGGAGAAGACGACCTTCGCGGACGCCTTCGCCATGGCCGACCAGGTGCTCTATTCCGGCGTGGCCTGCATCACCGACCTGATGGTGAAGGAAGGCCTCATCAACCTCGACTTCGCCGACGTCCGCTCGGTCATGCGCGGCATGGGCAAGGCGATGATGGGCACCGGCGAGGCCTCCGGCGAGAAGCGCGCGATCCGCGCGGCCGAAGCCGCCATCGCCAACCCGCTCCTCGACGAGGTGTCGATGAAGGGCGCCCGCGGCCTGCTGATCTCGATCACGGGCGGCAACGACCTCACCCTCTACGAACTCGACGAAGCCGCGACCCGCATCCGCGAGGAAGTGGACCAGGATGCCAACATCATCCTCGGCGCGACCTTCGACGAGAGCCTGGAAGGCATCATCCGCGTCTCCGTGGTGGCGACCGGCATCGATCAGGCCCTGATCGGCAACACCAACGACATCGCCTCGACCGAGCAGCGCATCTCCGAGGTCGCCGAGCGTCTTCGGGCCGAGGCCCGGGCCCGCGCCACACAGGCTCAGCCCACCTCCACCTTTCGCTCCGCCGCCCAAGCCGAACCGGTGAAGGCGGTCGGAACGTCACCCGAGCCCGTCGCGGCGCCGGCCCCCGTGGCCCCGGCCGCTCCGGCCCCGTCCTATGCGTCCCTCGCGACCCCGGTGGAGCCCGCTCCCCAGCCGGTGATCCGCGACGACGTCGTCCTCACCCCGGCGCAGCCGAAGCCTGCCTTCGAGGCTCCGGTCGCGGCTCAGCCGGTCTATCGCGACGAGCCGGTCGAGCAGTCCGCGTTCATTCCGCCGCAGGCCGAGCGGGCCATGCGTCCGGCCCGCATGCCGCGGATCGACGAGCTGCCGATGCCGGTCCAGAATCAGATCCGCGCCAGCCGCGGCGAGGCCGATCAGGCTCCCGAGACGAAGCGCATGTCGCTGATCCAGCGTCTCGCCACCGTGGGCTTCGGCCGCCGGGACGAGACGGCTCCGGCGGAGCCGGCCGCCCAGCGTCCGGTGCAGCAGGAGGCGCCCCGCCAGCCCATGTCCTCCGTCCACGCCGAATACGCCAAGCGTCCTGCGGCGGGTGCGCAGGGCTACCGTCCGACTCAGGGACAGCTCGACCCCCAGGGCCGGGTGACCCCTCCGCAGCGGACGGCGGAAGACGACCAGCTGGAGATTCCCGCCTTCCTGCGCCGTCAGGCAAACTGACCTAACGCAAGGTGTTAACGAAAGCCCACGGCCGGGACGCGGCCGTGGGCTTAACCATTTGTAAACCTCTTGTTTTTCAAGGGGTTGCGAATTGTCGAGATTGTAACAGACCGTAAGAAAGCGTGATTTGGCCTAGCCTGGCTCTAGGACTATGTTGCCTCCAGTCGATCGGCGGGATTCAAGGGGAACCGGCCGGTCTTTCAAGAACAACAGCGGACGTCTTCATCCCTGCCAGGCCGTTTGCCTGCTGAGTTTGTGGCGTACGAGGTCCGAGAATAATGAAACAAAGCCAGCAAACCACGCTTCGCGCAGCCATCACGCTCCTCGGTGTCGGAGTTCACTCCGGCGACGAGGTGAAGATGATCCTCCACCCGGCTGAAGCGAACCATGGCATTGCCTTTCTCCGGACCGGCCTTCCCGGTGGTCTCGACCGGCTGATCGATGCCCGGCACCTCACCGTGACCGCCACCGAACTCTGCACCGTCATCGGCGACCGCGACAGCGGGGCGGTGGCGACCATCGAGCACCTGATGGCGGCCTTCGCGGGCCTGGGCGTCGACAACGTCCTCGTGGAGATCGACGGTCCCGAGGTTCCGATCCTCGACGGCAGCTCGGCTCCCTTCATCGACGCGATCGACCAGGTCGGCCTGACGGTCCTGAGCGCCAGCCGCCGCTACCTGAAGGTTCTCAAGCCCGTCCGCGTGACCCAGGGCAAGGCCTTCGCCGAGCTTCTTCCCAATGAGCGCGCCTTCCGCCTCGACGTGGAAATCGATTTTCCGACCCCGGTCATCGGCCGCCAGCGCAAGGCCATCGACCTGTCCCCCACCGTCTTCCGCCGCGACATCTCCCGCGCCCGCACCTTCGGCTTCATGCGCGACGTCGAGAAGCTGTGGAGCGCCGGTTTCGCCCTGGGCGCCTCGCTCGAGAACACCGTCGCCATCGGCGAGGACGGCATCATGAACCCCGAGGGCCTGCGCTATGCCGACGAGTTCGTGCGGCACAAGATCCTCGACGCCGTCGGCGACCTCTCCCTCGCGGGCCTTCCGCTCCTGGGCACCTACCGCTCCTATTGCGGCGGCCACCGCCTGAACTTCTCGGTGCTCGAGGCCCTGTTCTCGAGCCGCGCGAACTACGCCATCGTCGATGCCGGCATCCGCCGCGAGACGGGCTACGCCGAGCTCGGCAACGGCATCGCCATGCCGGCCTTCGCTCCGGAAGTGCACTGAGCCGCAGTCTGGCCGGCCCGGTTCCCGGGCCGAGCGCCGTTTGGCCGCATCGCTTCGCCACAACTCCCCCTTATCCCTTGGGCATAGCCTGTCGGATGGGGGTTGGCGCTTTGCGCGCGCATAGGGTAAAGAACCTGCGGTGCATCGTTGAGAATATCGAGCACGGTTTTATCGGAGGACCGCGAAACATGCCTTTCGCGAAGGTTTATTTGGGTCTGACGGGCGTTGCCGGTCGCGCTCTCGTCATCGGAGCGTGCGGCCTCGTGCTCGCGGGCTGCGACACCCTTTCATCGATCAACCCGTTCGATAAGAGCGAGACCTACAAGCCCGAGATCGTGGCCGACGTTCCGGCCGAGCAGATCTACAACGACGGGCTGGCGCGCATTCAGAAGCGGGACTTCGAGGGCGCGGCCAAGAAGTTCAACAGCCTCGACCGCCAGTACCCCTATTCGGAGTGGTCGCGGAAGGGCATGATCATGGAGGCCTACGCCAATTACGAGGGCGGGCTCTATGAGGAGGCCATCACGGCGTCCCGTCGCTACCTGCAGCAGCATCCCAACACGTCGGATGCGGCCTATGCCCAGTACCTGATGGCGTCGTCCTACTACGACCAGATCCCGGACATCACCCGCGATCAGGAGAAGTCGGAGCGCGCCATCCTGGCCCTTCAGGAGCTGGTCGAGCGCTACCCGAATTCCGAGTACGTCGCCGACGCGAGAAAGAAGATCCAGGTCGCGAGCGATCAGCTCGCCGGCAAGGAGCTCGAAGTCGGCCGCTTCTATCTCCAGAAGCGCAACTATGCGGGCGCCATCAACCGCTTCCGCACCGTGGTCTCGCGCTACCAGACGACCCGCCACGTGGAAGAGGCTCTCGAGCGTCTCACCGAGGCCTACATGGCCATGGGCATCGTCAACGAGGCGCAGACCGCGGCCGCCGTTCTCGGTCACAACTTCCCCGACAGTCCTTGGTACAAGGACGCCCATGCCCTGCTGACCAAGGGCGGCCTCGAGCCGCGCGAGGATTCCCAGTCGTGGATCAGCAAGGCGTTCCGCGGCGTTCCCCAGGTCGGGCAGAAGAGGGCTTAAAACCCCACCTTCCATGCTGATCCAGCTCGCGATTCGCGACATTGTCCTGATCGACAAGCTCGAGCTCCATTTCCGTGAGGGCCTCAGCGTCCTCACGGGAGAGACCGGGGCCGGCAAGTCCATTCTGCTCGATGCGTTCGCATTGGCTCTGGGCGGACGAGGCGACGGAAGCCTCGTGCGGCACGGGGAAACGCAAGGCCAGGTGACGGCGGTCTTCGACTGCCCCCTGGATCATCCCGCCCGCAGGATCGCCGCGGATGCGGAGATCGACACCGAGGGCGACCTGATCCTGCGCCGCGTCCAGGTGGCCGACGGCCGGACGCGCGCCTTCGTCAACGACCAGCCGGTCAGCGTGCAGGTTCTCAAGAGCATCGGCGCGGCCCTGGTCGAGATCCACGGCCAGCACGACGACCGGGCTCTCGTCGATCCCGTCACCCACCGGGCGATCCTCGACGCCTTCGGGGGCCTTTCCAACGAGGTCCAGGCCGTGGGCGAGGCCGCGCGCCGGGTGCGCGACGCCCGCGCGGCCCTGCAGGAGCATCGCGCCCGGATCGACAAGGCCCGCAAGGAATCCGATTTCCTGCGCCACGCGGTGGAGGAGCTGGACAAGCTCGCGCCCCTCGCCGGGGAGGAGGAGAGCCTCGCCGAGCGCCGCATCGTCATGATGCAGTCCGAGAAGGTCGCGCAGGACCTCAACGAAGCCTACGAGGCGGTTGCCGGCAATTCCTCCCCCGTTCCCGAACTCTCGGCGGCCGTGCGCAAGCTCGAACGCCGCAGCGCGCAGGCGCCCGCCCTGGTGGAGCCGAGCGTCAGGGCGCTCGATGCCGCCCTCGTGGCCATCGACGAGGCGCGGGCGGCGCTGGAAGAGGCCATCCGCGCCACCGAATACGACCCGCGCGAGCTGGAGCAGACCGAGGAGCGCCTGTTCGCCCTCCGAGCCGCCGCCCGCAAATACGACGTTCCGGCCGACGAACTCGCCGACCTGCGCGAGCGCTTCCTGGAGGACGTGGCCGCCATCGACGCGGGCGAGGAGAAGCTCGCCGCGCTCGAAGCCGCCGTGAAGGAGGCCGACAAGGTCTATATCGGCGCCGCCAGGGCCCTGTCGGCGGGCCGCAAGAAGGCCGCCCAGGCGCTGGATGCCGCCGTTCAGGCCGAGCTGCCGCCCCTCAAGCTGGAGCGGGCGCGCTTCATCACCGAAATCCAGACCGATGAGAACAGTCGCGACCCGGCCGGCTTCGAGCGGGTCGAGTTCTGGGCCCAGACGAACCCCGGCACCCGGGGCGGTCCCCTCATGAAGGTGGCCTCGGGCGGCGAGCTTTCGCGCTTCATGCTGGCCCTGAAGGTGGTTCTTGCGGACAAGGGCTCCGCACCCACCCTGGTCTTCGACGAAATCGACACGGGCGTCGGCGGCGCGGTGGCCGATGCCATCGGCCAGCGCCTGGCGCGCCTGTCGCAGCGGGTCCAGGTCATGGCCGTCACCCATGCGCCGCAGGTGGCCGCCCGGGCGGAGAGCCACTTCCTCATCGCCAAGGAGGGCGTGCGCGGGTCCGACCGGGTCGCGACCCGGGTCGTGCCGCTCGACGCCGCGCCCCGCCGCGAGGAGATCGCCCGGATGCTCGCCGGCGCGACGATCACCGAAGAGGCCCGCGCCGCCGCCGCGCGCCTGCTGGAGGCGGCGGCCCACTGAAGCCCGTCCGGTCAAAAGAAAAGCCGCGGCTCAGCTCGTCGCTGCGCACGCGGCTTACGACTGTGTTTGCCCCCGCAACACAGCAGTTGTCGATTATGTCCTTGGTGAATGTCGAGAGAATTGCTTCTTCAATGGAAGCGGGTCTAAGCGAATTCGCTCTCCCTTGGTATTACGTAAGACTGCGTATGGACGAAGCTAAGCTTGTCCGGCGATGCTGCCCTGGCGGCGAATATTGACGGGCAGGAACCCGTGCAGGAGCTCTTGCCCTGCATTTTCTTGACAACCGGGTGCGAAAGGAAGAGCCTCGGTCCGGCGGCAGATGATGTTTCCTGACCGCCTCGTTTGCGTCCGCCAACTCACCCCATTTCGGGAGGTCGCGATGCAGTCGTTCATGCTTCCAGCCACAACTTGCGTTTCAGCCTTTCTGCTCGTCCTGGCGCCGGCCTTCGCCCAGCAGCACCAGCACACCATGGTCAATCCAGGTGAGGTCACCTGGAAGGACGGTCCTCCGTCCCTTCCGAAGGGGGCGCAGATGTCGGTTCTCTATGGGGACCCGGCAAAGGAGGAGATGTTCGTGATGCGGCTCAAGTTCCCGGCCGATTACAGGATTCCGCCCCACACCCATCCGGCCCATGAGGTGGTCACCGTCGTGGACGGCGAGTTCGGCATCGGCATGGGAACCGAGTTCGACCCGGCGGCAATGAAAACCATCGAAACCGGCGGCGTCATCGCAATGCCGCCGGGAACGCAGCACTACGTGCAGACCGACCGGGAAACGGTCGTGCAGCTGAGCACGCGGGGTCCTTGGGGGATCACTTACGTGAATCCGGCGGACGATCCCCGGAAGTCGCAGTAGCCGGAGAACGCCCGGCCGCAACGGTGTCGCGGCCGGGCTCCGCTGCGCGGCCCCGGAATGACGGGTGAGCGGCACGTGCCTTCATGCCTGCCCGCCGCCGTATGGCCCCTGTCCCGGCTGCGCGGCCTGACGCCGGAAGGTGTCGGGGATCTCCCGGCCTTCCTGATCCTGCGCAATCGCGAGGCGGCCGCCGCGATAGGTGAGCAGCGGGCCCTCCCATTCGCGCGGGAGACCGTAAAGAGGTCCGTCGC